>NZ_JBWXVI010000001.1:0-403947 GCF_059900955.1 Fructilactobacillus sp. X8R2C1 | reverse complement strand
TTAGGTCACTTAGTTCCTGATGTTCCGGGCAGTAACCCGATCGTTTATCCAAATGATCCCAACAACCCAAGTGATGCTGGTAACCCACTTATCCCTGACATTCCTGGATACACTCCAGTTGATAAGAACGGGAACAAGTTGGTCCCTGGCACACCATATCCGATTGATCACAATGATTTAGGAAAAGATACCCCAATTCATTATGTGAAGAATGCTGAACCATCAACTCCGGTAGTTCCAAACAAACCAGAAAAGCCTTCAGTACAACCGGAGCCAACTAAGCCAAGTGCACCAAAGGAAGTTCCGGCCGCACAACCGGAAGCTCCGAAGGCTAAGCAGGCTCCACAAACTCCTGCTAAAGCACCGGCTCAACCAGCTAAACCACAAGCAAAGCAAGTTCCAACAGCTAAGCCAGCTAAAAAGTCTGAAAAGAAGACGACGTTACCACAAACTGGTCAAAGTTCTGATAGCTTCTTAAGCCTGATCGGAACCATGCTGCTGTCACTTCTCAGCTTCTTTGGCTTAGGAAAATGGTTTAAAGACCGAAAAGAAACCAAGTAAGTTTGTGATTTAAAGATTAAGCGAGATTAATAAGTTTAAAGGCTAACATCCATTTTGGGTGTTAGCCTTTTTTTATATTTTTTTAATAATTAAAAAATTCAGCAATTTATTAAGAAATGAATAAATTGCTGAAAACGTGTTGGTACTAGCATAGGGTGATTTAGATTTGAAAATTCACAACCTGAATTACCTAATTAATTGACGAGTTTGATAAACAGAATGATTGAGTTATCGTATTTTTTATGTATAATAAGTCTCCGTAATAATGAATAATAAGTGTAGTTTGTGATTTATTATTTTGTAACCGCCAGGGTACTAAGGAGTGTTTATTTATGTTTAGGGATTCAAAGAAACATTTTAAGATGTATAAGTCTGGGAAACGGTGGATGGTTGCCGCCCTTGTCACCACTTTCACAATCGGTGGAATGACACTTGGGGCAAACGCCGATACCACTGCTACTCAGACCAATGCAGGAACCGTTCCGTCTGAACAAAAAGCAGACCAGACGAGTACGGCGACGCAACCGGGAACCACATCATCTAATCAAAATGGTGCAAACCCAAGTAGTTCAGACCAAGCTGTCAGTGTAACAGATGGCCAGACAAAGGATAATAAGAGTCAAACAGCTGATTCACAAAAGCAGGCGGATCAAGCAACTCAACCAGCGAATGATTCACAAATTCAGGTGCAGAATGACCAGTCAAAACAGGATGATAGCAAACAAGAATCACAATCATCGACGGATAATTCTAATCAAACAACTCAGGACCAGAAAACTGAGCAATCGTCACAAGATAGTAAAACTGACCAATCGAAGACTGACCAGTCAAGTGATGTAAAGAAGCAGACTAATAATCAATCAAGTGCTACTTCTGACAATCAAAATCAGACGCAGGATTCATCAAATAAAAATGATGCCACAGCTAAATCTGATTCACAAGCTGATCAGGCAAAAACTGATGACCAGAAGAATCAAGGAACTGATACCCAAGCCAAACCGGATGATACTAAGCAGGCTAAAAATGATGACGCCAAAAGGGCCAATCAGCCTAATCCTGATGTTGTAAGAAGTAATCAACAAATGAATGCTGATACCACTAGTGACAGTAGTACTTTGCCGAAGGGTATCAACATCACAAGTGACGCATCTCCAGACAATACTAATTTTAACCAATTTGGGAGTATGTCAGTTCGAACCGACATTAATATTACCGATGCGGATGCTACCATCAATGCGGGTGACAGAATCGTCTTTAACATTGCCAACAGTACTGATCCTGGCAGTGATGGCATGATGAAAAAAGTTATTAATTGGAATAAAATTTCAATGACTGGTGGTTCAGAATATGGACACTTAGAGGTTGATGCCGCAAATGGTCAAGTTTATTACATTTTCGATAAAAACATTGAGTTTACTACTGGTTCGTTCTCATTTACTTTGAACATTCCCTTTCAAACGAGTCCAGATGTTCCCAATAATGTTGGAGTTGATTTCTCAACTGAATTTCAGCAGGGTAATTCCACTTATTTGATAAACAAATTTTACTATGGATACGTTGCTTCTAATAATGACCAACCATCACCTAACCGAGTTCAGGCGCCTAACCTAGGATCTGGAATCGGAAATAACTATGCTGGAGTTGCAGCACCATACGGTGGGCCAACTGCTAATAATCCGGTTTCAACTCCTACTTATGGTGATTCAATTTATGATCCGGCTAAGGGTGATCAACCTAGTTTTGCTAACGTGCTTTACCCAAATCAAGATCCTGACCCTAATCTAAATAATTTGACTGGCAGAACCTGGACCGTTGACATTCAGGGTGACGGAGCTTCTTTTGATTTAAATGGACTTCGTTTTGGAATTCCTAGTCCTGGAGTTTATACACCTGGATGGGCCGGACAATATGCTGGTCAGTGGATTACGCTAGACCAGTTGAGACAAGTCTTACCTGGCGTTCAAGTTCAAGTCAATCAAATTAATGCGAACCACGCAGTATTGTCCATTACTTTCCCAGATGGAGTAACCATTCAGTACTTACAGTTTACTGGTAATTTTATTGCTCCCAATACTGGTGGTAGATATTCCGTTACCTTTGGTTATCATGATGATCAGGGAACTTCGAAAAATAATAATATTCCCATGGGTTTTGTTTACCAAAACAATGACCAACAAGGATTCTTCCCATCCATTACGGCCAGTGATAAGTCATTAAATGCTGACACCTTCAACATTAACAACTTAGACAGCTACTTGTTAGAAGGTGTAAGTTCAAGTGATGTTCAAGACGGAACCAGCGATAAAGTTGAAATCTCCGATGATGCCGCTTTAAGAGAAGCCATTGCTAACAAGCAAGCTGGTGTCTATAACGTGACTTATAAGACAACCAATTCGAAAGGATTGACGAGTTATAAGACGGTGAGTGTCACAGTCGTTCTTAGTCAAGAAGTTACAGACTCAACCACTGGAACATTTACCATTCATTACGTTGATCAAAATGGTAATACCCTCCAACCAGATAAGGTCATTACCGCGCACTTCACCCGGACTGGTCAAAGAGACCCATTGACAAATAAGACTAGCTGGAATAAGTGGACAAGTACCGATAACACTTATGACATTCCATCACCAAGTGTTCCTAACAGAACTCCTAGTCAGGATTCAGTCAGTGGAACCATCAATCCTGACGAAAATGGTTCAACAAAAGTGATTTACACTGATAATACTGAAGATTTAAAGGATGAAGCAAATGGGCAAGTAACCATTAACTATGTTGATCAAAATGGCAATCAGGTTGCCCCATCGAAGACAGTTGTTGCCCACTTTACTCGGACTGGAACTAAGGATTTGGTAACTGGTAAAGTTACTTGGAACGATTGGATAAGTACTGACAACACTTACGACGTGACATCGCCAAATGTTCCTAACAGAACTCCTAGTCAGAAATCAGTTATCGGAACGATTAACCCAAATGATAACAGTGAAATAAATATTACTTATGCTGACGACACTACGGAAGTAAGTGAGCAAGCAACTGGTCAAACTACCATTAATTACATTGACAAGACTGGTGGCAACCAAGTGGCACCATCAAAGGTTATTACTGGTCATTTCACCCGGACTGGGACTAAGAATTTAGTAACGAATGATGTTACTTGGAATGATTGGACAAGTGATGATGCTCATTACAACGTTGATTCACCTAAGGTTTACAACATGGTACCCGATAAATATCAAGTTATTGGAAACGTTGTTCGTGGAGAAAATAATACAATTAATGTCTACTACACGCATGACACGGCTTCAGTAATTGGTACTGCTACTGGTCAAAGAACCATTCACTATGTTGATCAAAATGGTAACCAAGTGGCACCTTCAAAGACCATTACCGTTAACTTCACTCGAAATGGGACGAAGGACTTTGCCACTGGTGACCTTACTTGGGGACCATGGATGAGCGACGGTAGTGATACTTACAACGTTGCCTCACCAGAAATTGCTAACATGACGCCTGATAAGAACTCAGTTAGCGGAACCATCACACCAAATGAGTATGATTCAGTAAACGTTGTTTACACGCATAATACTGAAGCAGTTTCGGATCAGACAACTGGCCAAAAGACCATTCACTATGTTGACCAAGCTGGTAACGAGGTAGCACCATCCAAGACAGTTACTGCTCACTTCACTCGAACTGGAACCAAAGATTTGGCAACGGGCGAAGTCACATGGAACGATTGGACGAGTGATGACAATACTTATAGTGTTAAATCACCAAGTGTTGCTGACATGACTCCCGATCAAGCGGTCGTCAATGGAACCATCGGTCCAGATGAGATGGGAACAGAAAAAGTTATCTATTCTAAGGAACAGACAGGTGAAACTAACCCAACACCAAATCATCCGGGGGACCACAATGGTGGAAACCCAACGGAACCAGAGAATCCAACTAATGGAAACAATGGTGAAAGTGGGAACAACGTTGAACCAAACACACCAAACAACAATGGTGGAAATGGTACAATGACACCAAATGATCACAATGGCAATGCGGTTCCTGAAAGTAATGGAAGTTCAAATAAGAACAACTCGAATTCTTCAGAAACAACCACACCGAAATCTTCTACTTCAGAAAATAATACTCATGTTAAGTCACAAAAACATGAGACTAATGAAGCTAAGGAAAATGCAACCAACACTAATAAAAAGGGTGAGTTGCCACAAACTGGTCAAAAAGATAACAATGTTCTAAGTACCATTGGAATTATGTTACTTTCAATTCTTGGCATCTTTGGACTAGGAAAATGGTTTAAAGATAAAAAAGAAACCAAATAAGCTTTAAATTAAATTGAATGGTCGGCATCTATGAAAGGGATGTTGGCCATTTTTTTGTGGCTAATTTATGGAAAGTTATTTAACAAAAGCCGGATTTAATCAAACTTTTAAAATTAATTTGGTGAGTGAATAAAAAAATTTTTGCAAATATTTTTGTGAATTTTACTCACACAAAATCGGTCAAAAAAAGAATTGACAGTAGATAAATTGTGAACGATTGGATAAGGTTCATGTTATTTTAATCAATCAATTAAATACGAAATGTTTTTTGACAAGATTAGCTATAATCACCGGTAAATCAATGATAAATTGACTAACCATTCGTAAGAGAAAATTTAAATATCGGAAATTCGATAAAACTCATGGGTTGCTAGATTTTGCACGCTGTTTTTACGTAGTAATTATTATTTTATAACCTCTCTTTTCTAGTACGTTTTACAGATATTGTGAAACATATTAAAGGGTTGAATGCCGACATCATCATGTTTATAATGTTGATTGTGAATATATAAACAGCAGTTTTACTATATATTCTGATAATTCACAAAATGTATTTTAGAACGAGAGGGGAAACCTTATGCAGAACAATACCAAGAAACATTACAAGATGTATAAAGCCGGAAAGCGGTGGATGGTTGCAGCCATTGTGACCGTCGCTACCGTCGGAGGATTGACGGTTGGCGCAAGCGCCGATACTAACGGTCAATCTAATAATAATAATCACAATGTACAAATTATTCAAAAGACAGCGTCCAGTCAACCAGTAAAGGGTGACCTAGTCACGACGTCTGCTCAATCGCAACCAGAAAATCAAAGTAAGTCGAATCCAGCCGTAACTCAAACGCAAGATAATGTAGCACAAGCTAATACCAGTCAGACCACTGGGACAGCTCCAATGGCCAGTGCTCAACCAGGACAAACTGATTCATCTAAACCGACGACTAACACTGCACAGGTGGACCAATCGTCAGCAAAGAATGGTAACGGTCAAACCGAAAGAGCAGCTCAAACAAATTCACAACCGACTAACAACCAAGCCACGGCTAGTCAGAACGATGCGCAAAGCAAAAATCAATCGACCCAACCAACTCAAAATAGCGGTCAACAAAACGCAACTGACCAAAAGACTGCCCCAGCACCCGCTAATCAAGCTAGTCAAAAAACTGATAATCAAGGTGCCAATTTTAATAAACAAGTAGTTGCTCCAGAAAAGCAAGCACCGAAAACCACCAATAATGCTCAGACTAACCAACCAGCGGTAATTAATCAACAAGCAAAACAAACGACTAAAAACGTTCAGTTAAGTGACAAGGTTTATAACATAACGGCGGGTGCCATTGATGTTATGAAAGGTCAGCCAGTTCCGACTGATCCCGCTGACTACAGTATTACTGCTAGTGTAAATGGCACTCCATTAACGGTTACTTCCATCGATGTTTCAGATGTTAATAATGAGGTTCCTGGAACATACAAGTATGGTTTTACCCTTTCTGATGGAAGTGTTTGGACCACTGGAATTGTCCAAGTGGTTAATTTTACCGCTAATAATCTTGTCGTCTATCAAGGAAATCCAACTAATATTGATTTTTCCGATCCAGATAGTTATGACGCAATTATGGGAAACCCAACATGGCCTAGCATGGCCATTTGGGGTGTCTATGGTGGTGTAGATGCCAACAAGCCAGGGACTTATCACGTCATAATAATGGGTACTAGTGATCCTAATGGTCCGCAACTCAATAGAACCGTCACCGTTGTTCCCATTCCCGCTGACGCGATTACCGGTCACGATATCAGCATTCGAATTGGGCAAGCCGTTCCAGACGACGCTAAATCCTATGGTGCGACCGCTCTGAACCCAGATGGCAGTCCGGCAACGATTACTGGGATTGACACTTCTAAAGTCAATAACACTAAGGCGGGAGATTATCCGGTTGTCATCAGTGCGTCAAACGGTTTAACCAAGACGGTTTACGTTCACGTGCTCTTTAACCACACTAGTTTGAGTGCGCATAACCTGACCATCTACACTGGCGACCAGGTTCCAACTGACCCAGCTGCGTATGACGCTAAGGCAACCGATTATGATGGTAATCCGGCTAAAATCACTAAGATTGATGTGTCGAAGGTAAATAATCACGTCCCTGGAGTATATCCAGTTTGGATTCACGCTGACAATGGTGAGACACTAGGTGTCACCGTCACGGTCGTTAAGAGTCGGATTAGCATTGCCGCTCATGGAACCAGCATCAGAATTGGGAGACAGGTTCCAACGTGGCCAAGTGCATATGGTGCTAAAGCAACCTACAAGAATGGGAAACCCGCTAAGATTACCAAGATTGACGTTTCAAAGGTTAATAACCAAATCCCTGGTGATTATCCGGTCACCATCACTTCAGATAATGGCGAAAGTATCACCGTGACCGTCACTGTCTTGAAGAATCACACGCGTTTAAGTGCTAACAACATCAAGATTTACGTTGGTCAAAAAGTTCCAACCGACCCAGCGGCATACGATGCTCAAGCAACTGATTACGACGGCAATCCAGCCCAGATCACAAACATTGACGTATCCAAAGTAAACAATGAGGTTCCTGGCGTTTATCCGGTAACGATTACCGCCAACAATGGTGAAAAACTGGGTGTCACGGTTACAGTGCTCCCTGACGAAGCAACGTTAGTGGGACACGGATTGACCATTTACGTTGGTGATCAGGTTCCAACTGATCCACAAGCTTATGGGGCCAGTTCCACTAACACAGACGGTACAGAAGCAAGTATCACTAACGTCGATACTTCCAAGGTTAATAATAAGGTGCCGGGTCAATATCCAGTCACCATTACTTCATCAAATGGCAAGAAACTAGTAGTAACGGTGACCGTCTTAGCGGATAAGACGAGTCTTGAAGGTCACGGAATTACCATTCACGTTGGTGATCTAGTTCCTACCAATGCCGCTGCCTACGGTGCTAGAGCAACTAACGCTGATGGTACGGAAGCAACGATCACAAGCATTGACACCTCGAAAGTTAATAACCAAGTTCCTGGTCAATACAAGGTCATCATTACCGCTTCAAACGGGGACACATTGGTAGTAACGGTCACGGTTTTGGCTAAGAATGCACCAACCCCGAACCATCCAAGCAACAATGGTGGCAACGGCACTAACCCGATTACACCAAGTCATAACGGTGGAAACGGTAATGGTGGCAGTTCGGTAACTCCAAACCAACCAAGTGGCAATTCTGTCATGCCAGGTCAACCAACTAACAATGGTGGATCTGCGGTAGTTCCAAATAATGGCAGTCAGACCGGTACACCAGAAGCTTCAACAAAGCAGAACGGTAGTCAAGTAGTCGAACCGCAAAGTACGCAAGCCATTCATCAGGCTTTCAATTCTTCAGAAAAGAATGCTAAGCAGAATTCCAAGAACTTGCCACAAACTGGTGAGAACGACTCGTTAATCCTCGAGTTAATCGGTCTTGGCTTTATTGCTTCAGCAATGGCTTTGGCACTTCGTGATTTGAAACATCGGGTCAAATAACTTGGTATCATGGTTAAATACGAGAAGTTTGAAAAATTTGTTTAATTAAAGTAAATTAGTTCAAAAAAATAGCCTTCAGGAATTTCCTGAAGGCTATTTTCATTGAGCCCACTTCGTCACTAGCGAGTGGCCCACGGTCACGATTGGCTGATAGCTTAATACTTGATTGGTCTTGGTGTTGTACAGCACGTCACCCAGCTTGTCGACGTTGTCACCGCCGTTTTGGTTATACTTGGTTGCGTACGTGACGATGACGCGAATCTTTTTTATCGTTTCGGGACTGTTGGGATTGTCGTACATCTGTAGTCCAACCATTTTACTCTTGACGCCCATGCTTTTGACTTTATCCTTGGTCTGCTTGTTTCCCTGTTTACCAAAGACCCTTTGGTTGCTGGCGTAATTGGGTCCAATGAGTCCCGCTTCCCTTAGGACTTGGGAACGTGCCAAGAATTGGTCGTCGTTGTCGTAGGTGTAGAAAATCTGGAAGAATTCGTTTAGGTTCTTGTAGGTCGTGTCAGACATGTGCTGGTTTTGCAGAATACTGCCGGCCTTTTGATTATCGGTGTTTAAAAGGCGATTCTTATAACGCTTGTTTAGGGAGTTAAACCGCTGGTTGTACGTTTTTTGTTCGGCAGAAAGAGTGGCCTGATTAGTTTTAACCTGGGTGTTAATGGTGTCATTATGAATCATCAGGGTGAAGATGGCGAGGAGCAAGACGACAATGATTACGAACATGATTGCTAGAACACTGACGTTTTTATTGAGGTGAAATTTGTTGTTTTTAGCCATTGATTTCTTGACCTCCTAACGCCACGAACGTGCTGGTCCATGAAGCCCCAACGAGGGTCGTCTTTCGTTTCTTAACGTTGTAGTTAACGACGTAATTCAAGACGTTTGGCTTCTTATTCTTCCTTGAGGCAAAGGTAATGGTGATCATCGAGTTGTAGGATTGAGACTGGCTGTCGTAACGAGCGTTGTTGACGGAGACGTCCTCAATCTTTTGGTTTAGGTATTTTTTATTGTGTCCCTTGGTGCTTAAAATGGTCTTAGTAAAGGCTGGATCGAAACGATCCTTTTTAAACTGCTTGCTAACGGCTTGACGCTGTTTGCTTGATTTGGCCGTGTATGCCATCTTCATGGCCTTTTGGTAGACCTGGTCGTTATTTTTCTGAATGGATGTGATGTCGACGCCGGTCTGATGTTGTTTCTGAACTTTTTGCGCGGTCTTTTTGGCGTTTAACGTATTGGTTTCCTGCCGGGTTGTCCTAATCTTGGTCATAAGTTGTTGGTTTTTAGCCTTGGCGTGATGAGTTGAGACTAACAGACATCCTATCAGGATCACTAAGACGAAGATGATGCAGGATGCAACCGTCACACAAACTAGGTTGACGTCATGTTTGGACTTGTTCATAAAATACCCTCGAATTCTGGAAAATGTAGTTACATTAATTATAGCGGCTTTCCGTGAGAAGTGTAAATCAAATTTCCGTTAAGTTTCATTGGTTCTAAAATTGTGATAAATTGTTAAGCAAAATATTTTCCCTGAAATTTCATTCCATGTAAAATTATAGGTAAGGAAGTGATAAGAAATGGCTAAAGTAGCTGTACTTGTAACTAATGACGTTGAAGATGTTGAATTGACTTCACCAGTCGAAGCATTGAAAAAAGCTGGTCACGATATTACGATCATCGATAAGAAGGCAGGCGAAGAGATTACTGGTAAACACGGACACAAGACCAAGGTTGACGCTGGAATTGCCGATGTTATGCCGGAAAGCTTTGATGCTTTGCTAGTTCCCGGTGGCTTTTCACCAGATCAACTGCGGGGTGACCCACGGTTTGTTAAATTTGCGAGAAGTTTCTTGTTAGCTGACAAGCCAACGTTTGCAATTTGTCATGGTCCCCAATTGTTCATGCAAACGGGACTGGTTAAGGGTCGCACGATGACCGCTTATAAAACCGTTCAGACTGACATTTACTACGCTGGTGCCATTGTAAAAGATGAACCGGTTGTAAAGGATCACCACTTGATTACGAGTCGAACACCGGATGATTTGGATCAGTTCAACGCTGCCATTGTCGAAGACTTAATTTAAACTAGCAATAGTAAAAATGCTTTACGTATTTAATTACGTAAAGCATTTTTTAATTATGGGTGGTAAACGATTTGGCCGTTAACAAAGGTCATGAGGTTCTGCGCGTCAACTTGCTCGCCAATAAACGGCGAATTAATTCCCTTTGATTTCATGTTTTTGGTTGTAATTTGATGCGGCGCATTTAGATTCCAGACTGAGAAATTGGCGTGATTACCAACCTTGATTTGGTTTTCTTTTGAGAGATTGAAGGAGGCGGTTGGCTTACTACTCATCCATTCTAATAGTTGACTCAGAGTCACCTGGCCGGTTTTAACCAGTCTGGTGTACAGCAGTGGGAAGGCCGTTTCGGTGCCGGTGATCCCGAAAGCCGCATCGTTAAAAGAATTCCCCTTGTCAGAGACGGTGTGAGGAGCGTGGTCGGTCGCAATCATGTCGATGGTGCCGTCAAGCAATCCATCTAGTAACGCTTGCCGGTCTTTTTTGGTTCTCAGTGGCGGATTCATCTTGTAAATGGGGTTGTCACTGGTAATCATGGTGTCGTCTAATAACAGGTGATGCGGGGAAACCTCAGCGGTGACGTTGACGTCATCCGCTTTAGCTCGTCGAATTAGTTCTACACTGCGCGCCGTTGAGACGTGACAGACGTGGTAATGAACACCGCTCGTCCGTGCTAGTTCGAGGTCGCGAGCTAGTTGGCTGGTTTCCGTCACTTCGGAAATACCCGTTAGGCCTAGTTTTTTAGCTGTTAATCCTTCATTAATGACGCCGCCGTTCATTAACGAGCGGTCTTCGACGTGGGCGGCCAGAGGCAATTCAGTTTGAGCGATTTCTTTCATGGCCTTGTACATGGTCTGGGCGCTCTGAATCCCAATCCCATCGTTACTGAAAGCTATGGCTCCAGCCTGTTTCATCTCGGCAAAGTTCACGAGTTGGTCACCACGTTCGTTGTAAGTGACGGGGGCAAACTGTTTCACGTTGATAGCGCCCTGTTGCAGGTTATGCTCAATCATCGTCCTTAGTTTATCAGGAGTATTGGGGATGGGTGTGACGTTTGGCATGGCACAGACGGTCGTGTAACCACCGTGAGCGGACGCTTTACTACCGGTTTTGACGGTTTCCTTTTCCGTTTGACCGGGGTCTCTGAAGTGAACGTGCACGTCCACCAAACCGGGCAGTACCACCTTATTCATGGCGTCAATGACCCTGTCGGTTTGCGTTGGCTCAATTTGAGGTTTGATTTGTTTAATAACACCATCATCTAACAGTAAATCACACCGTTTGAGCGCTTGATTTTGAAAAAGTTGCCCGTTTTGAATTAAAATTTTCATCGTTCGTCAATTCCCTCAATATCTGCTTTATTCACAATGCCCTTATTAACGAGGACGTCGGTCAAAATGGCCATGCGCATGTACATCCCGTTCGTCATCTGTTTAAAGATTCGGGACTTGTCGGCTTCCACGAGGTCGGAATCAATCTCAATCCCACGGTTGACGGGAGCGGGGTGCATGATGATGGCGTTATCCCTCATCGTTTGGTAGCGTTCCTTGGTTAGGCCAAATTGTTCGTGATAACTGGTGGCGTCAAAGTTTGCCAGTTCTTTTCCGAGGCGTTCCTTTTGCACCCTGAGTAACATCACGATGTCGGATTTGTGAGCCAGTTCGTCAACGGTTAAATGCTTACCGTACTCCTTAAATTTCGGGTCGTACCACTGGTCGGGACCCGCAAACGACACGTTCGCTCCGAGTTTAGTTAAAAGTTCCATGTTGGAACGGGCCACTCGGGAGTGGTTTAAATCGCCAATGATCCCGACGTTTAAATCCTTGAAGGTGCCAAATTCCTGGTAGATAGTCATCATGTCGAGGAGTGATTGCGACGGGTGCTGGCCACTTCCGTCACCACCGTTGACCACACTAATTTTCAGGTTGTCGTCCAGTAGTTGTTGGTAGTACTCGTTTTCGGGATGCCGAATCACCGCGATGTCAACGCCAATCGCCTGAAGCGTTTTGATGGTGTCTAAGAGGGTCTCACCCTTGGTGACCGAACTGGTATCCGCGTTAAACTGGAGGACCTGGATTCCGAGTCTGCGTTCCGCCATCTCAAAGCTGGTGTGCGTTCTGGTACTGTTCTCAAAGAAGAGGTTCATTGCGTAGGTGGGGCGGTTTAGGTGCACCGATTTGCCTTCTTTAAAGAGTTGCGCCAGTTTAATCTTATGTAAAACCTGTTTCTCGTCCATGTCAGAGACCGTCACTAAGTCATGCTTGTATGAATATGCCATTTTATCCTCCTAGATTTTCACTTGGTTGAATTACATAAATAAAGGGCCTACTACAAATTAACGTAGCACGCCCATTTTTTGACATGACCAGTTAACTTTTCAATCTCTCTGGATTGAATTAAAGTAGTCTCGATTTATTTGATAAATACTCTAACTAAATTGACGTAGAAAGTCAATTATTTTTTAGGCAGGTTTTCTAAGTTGACAATTGAGGGTGGGGGTCGTTATGATAATGACAATCAATCTTTAATTGGTTCAGAGAATCCAAAGATTATTCATCCTAATTAAACTAATCGCGGTCGCAACTATGACAAATGGGAACTTCTCTGAATGCCCACTAATAGTTGTGACTTTTTATATACCAAAGGAGTTATTTACAATGGATCACATTTCAATTGCAGCACAGATCGGTAACGAGACGTTTGCCCATCCCTTTTTAAATGCCGCTGGAGTCTTTGACGAAACCGCTGAAGAGATGAATCAAATCCTGAAATCCGAAGCTGGTGGCGTGACGACCAAGAGTGCCACGTTAGAGCCACGTGAGGGGAACCCCAAGCCGCGCTATGCCGAAACAGAATTTGGCAGTATCAATTCCATGGGACTGCCAAACAAGGGACTGACATACTATCTCGATTACATTAAACAGAATCAGATTGATAAGCCAATCGATTTATCAATCTCAGGAACCTCCCTTGGTGACAACATTACGGCTTTAAGAAAAATTCAAGATAGTAGCTTTACCGGTCTCTGTGAACTCAACTTGTCGTGTCCGAATGTGATTGGCAAGCCCCAGATTGGTTACGACTTTGCGGCCGTTCACGCGGCCATGGAAGCCATTTTTAGTTTTTATACCAAGCCACTGGGCCTCAAGTTACCACCGTATTTTGACTTACAACAATACGACGTCGTAAGTAAGATTTTAAACCAGTACCCCTTGACCTACATCAACACCATTAACAGTGTGGGTAACGGCTTAATTGTGGACGCTGACACCGAATCAGCAGTCATTTCCCCCAAGGGTGGTTTTGGCGGCATCGGTGGTTCATACGTCAAGCCCGTGGCGTTAGCTAATGTACGAGCCTTCAGAAAGCGTTTGAAGCCAGAAATCAAGATTATCGGAACTGGTGGCGTTAGCACCGGAAAGGACGCCTTTGAGTTAATCCTGTGTGGTGCTGATGTGGTTGAGGTCGGAACGGCCCTTTTAAAGGAAGGCCCTGAAATCTTTTCACGTTTGGATTCTGAACTGACAGATATCATGCTTCACAAGGGCTACCATCAGTTGTCTGATTTTCGGGGGAAACTCAAGGAGCGACAAGATTAGAATGATTTTAAATGCTAATATTAACGAAAAGGTGATCACACGATCGAATCGCGTGATCACCTTTTTAGTTTGAACCTTAAACTGCGTTTGAAATTTCACCAATTGGACCGGGAATTAACAGTACTAACGCCATGCAGACGAGTAGTACGATTACAAGTACAACAGCGATGGCAATAATAATCTTAGTTGACTTGGGCATAAATCTCCTCCTAATCATTTTTGATTAGATCAGTCAAAAAGATGAGCTCCCATGAATTGAAACACACAATCTCGATCTTTTTTAGTTTGATCTTGTGTTCCTCATTTAAAATGGGGTCAAACGGATCGTCAACGGCTCGTGAAATCAGTGAGAAATTGGACGGTTCTCGATTTTTCATGTAGCCGATGCGGTCTTTTTTCTGGTTCTTCTTGTTAATTGTGACGACTTCAAAATTCACTTCACTCCGTGACAGATAATCAAGGACCTCCTGAAGTGGATTCTTAAAAGGAAGGTCTTCAATTGTTTTAATTTGTGGTGTATCCTTAAGCCCATATTCAGTCGCAAGGGTCCGATACTCGATCATCTGTTTTAAGTACGGAGTTCCCGTGTTAAAAACCGGAACTTCTTTCGTCAGATCGATTAATTCGTAGTTATCAAGACGACCTTCGAGGTCAATGGTCCTCATCAGCGCATACTTGTCGTTATGTTTTAAAATGTAACCAACGTCGAATTTATTTTTCCGTTCATTTTCAAAGTATTCCACCATCGTGGTGGGATTGAGTTCATCAATATCAATGTCTTCCATTTTATTCACCTCCTGGGCTCAATTTCATCATACCCAAACGCTCACGATAGTACAAACATTTAGAAAATTGAGTTTAATTGGGTGTAAAATAGATACCAGAAGAACTAATAAAGGGGAATTTCATGTTAAAAAAACTTGTCAAGACGCGTCAATTCAAAACGTTATCGCTGGAATTCGTGGCGTATGCTTTCGTCATTTTAGACTTACTTTATTATGAAGCTTTTCACCTGTCGGCTGAGATTGGTCTAATCTTCATTTTTATGGCGGTTCCAATGGCTTTCTTTGAGTCAAAGGGGAAGGGTTATCAGTGGTCGTGGCTCGCGGCTTCGACCTTGATTTGTGGAGCAGCCGCTTCCGTAATGAATCGACCGTACTTTGTGTTGGCTGTGCTGTTCTTTACCGCCGTTTATGCCTTCATGATTTATCACCCGATTAGTCTGTATCCTAAGTTTTGGATGATGTTGATCTACTGGATGGTGTTCATCTTGGGATGCGACATCATCACGTGGACGGGACGCAAGATTAACATTGTGACCGAGAGTCATAAGCAACTTTTGAGCGCTAATCTTGAAATTATTGGAATTACCCTGTTAGTGATGGTGATTTTGACGGCAATCGGCTACTTCTTGATTCGTGGGCAGTTAGAACCTTTGCTCATTAAAAACAGCATCATGTTCTGGATTAACGTGGTGTTGAGCGTCCTGTTGGTCATTCAGTCGGCGGTCGTGGTTTTCTGGCTGAAATTTGGACCGTTTCACCTTCACCTTGGCCCGCATTCCATCATCGGTGGTTTTACGATGGTGGGTGGCAGTTTGATTGCCCTCTTGATTTACATTGAACTGGTGTTTATTATCATTAATTCAATTTGGTCCAGTTACACGATGGGCAAATGGCAGGTTGTTAGTAGCTTTGTTTACTTGGATCTAGTGCTTGTGTTTATCATGCTGCTTCTGGGAAACTCATTAATTTAAATAAGATTGACAAAAGAAAATGGCTTCACGTATTTGGGTACGTGAGGCCATTTTTGGTTTAATGTAAGTTCTTTAATTTTTGTACAAAGTCTGTTATTCCATTAGCATCTATAGCAGTTAGTTTTCCTATGGGTGATTCATTTATGATTGCTTTTTTATCAATTGATCTTAAAACTCCACAATCAACATATGATTGCTTTTTTAATCCTGCAATTTTCCATTCGACAATAGGATAATAAGACTTTTTTATAGTAGCTGACTTTGTTTTATATCTAGAAGTTATTGGAAAGTATCCAATTTTATTTTTGTCTAATGTTCCCAACACTAGAAGTGGTCTATCTTTAAATCCATTTTGGGTAATGAAAGTTACTCGTGCAATATAAATTTCAAATTGATCAACCATTGAGACCCCAGTCGACTAATGCTTGATCATCAGTATTATCATTAATAACAATCTCGCCCTTAGCATTGGTTTTAGTTTTTTTGGCGGGGACTTGATTTAATATGCTATTCCAAACAGATTTATTATCTCTTTTGGTAATTACGATTGAGTTACCTTTAACTGTAAGACAAATATTTGTACTGTCAGTTATATCTAATTCTTTTCGTACGCTAGCAGGAATAGTAACTTGACCTTGTTTAGATATTTTAGTATTTACAACTGGTGTCATTATATACCTCTCTTTACTTAAACCGATTTACCTTTTAACTACATTAATTGTATCTTTATTAGTTAGATAATACAAGTAAGTTTGTTTAAAATAAGTGCTCGTGTTTATCATGCTATTTTTGGGAAATTCATTAATTTAAATAAAATTGACAAAGTAAAATGACCTCACGTATTTGAGTACGTGAGGTCATTTTTGGTTTGACTCTTTTAGCTAAAATGCCATTACCAACAACTTAATTCCTTCAACTATGAAGTAGATGCCAATGAAGATAATAACAACGGCGTTTGAAAGGTATGGGGTAAACAAAAGGATAATTCCAATGATGATTCCGATAATACCGGCCGTTACGATTAACCAGTAGTAACGTTTGGCTGATTTCTGTTGTGCTTTGGTTGCCGAGTAGATGCTTAGACCAGAGTCAACGATGAACCAGATCGCAAAGGCGATGGCGATGAGGTAGAAGCCAAATGAGCGGCTGAATAACAGGATCAGACCAATGATGATATCGATAATTCCATTAATGATAATCAAATATCCCGAAACATCAAAGTTCTTTTGCAGTTGATGATGAAGCACCAAGTGATACAGGCCAATGCAGAGTGCCACGATTCCTAAAATAACGGCTAGTGCCTGCAGTGTGGCAAATGGCTTGATGAAGACAAAGAGTCCAGCGGCAACAAAGATAATTCCCGCAATTAAGGCCCATCCATCAAAACCTTTTTCTTTTTCATTAAACATATAAAACGCTCCCTTTATTTAAAGCTATTACGTGGTCAATTATAACGTAGTTTGTAGGGAATGGTGTAAATAAAAAGCAGCTAACTGCACGTTGATAGTGTGTGATTTGGGAACATTTATGCACCTAACTATGCAAACATTAATTAACATAATTCCACCTTAGAAGTGCTATTCCTTATAAAGGAGTGCTTTATTATTTTTCTGTCTACGTTATATTTAAATTAATAAAACTTAAAGGAGTACATAAATGAAAATTATTTTTGCTCAGCAATTACAAAAATTACGAAAAGAAAAGGGAATTTCTCAAGAAGAGTTGGCAAATGATTTATATGTGACCCGTCAAACAGTTTCGAAATGGGAACTTGGTGAAACTACTCCAAATTTAAATACAATTGAGAAAATTGCCAAAATTTTTCAAATTCCAGTAGAGGTGTTGTTATTTGGTAATAAACCAGATAAAAATTCATCTAATCAAAATGGATACAATTCTCCTCAAAACGTTAACGAAAGATATCATCCGATTAATAATGTGTGGGAATTCTTAGCTAGATATTGGTGGATTGTTTTAATTTTGATTTTAGTATCTGGATTTGTGTTTACTGTCTCAGAAATGTTCCATAGTTAAGTTTATAGAGAGGAATTGGTATGCTTTCAGTAAAAGATATTAGTGTTTCTTTTGGGAAAAATCATGTTTTGAAAAATGTTTCATTTGAAGTTAAATCTGGTGAAATTGTAGGTTTAATCGGTCCTAATGGAGCCGGTAAAAGTACGATTATGAAAACAATTTTAGGTCTTCTAAAGTTTAAGGGGTCAGTTTCCTTAAATGGTCAAAGTGTCACCACTACTAACCATATTGCACTGAAAAAAGTGGGAGCGTTGGTTGAAAATCCAGCTATTTATCCATTTTTAACAGGGATGGAGAACCTTAAACTATATAGTAAAGATTCAACAGATATGTATCATATTGTTTCGTTATTACAGATGAATTCATACATTGACCAAAAATCTAAAAATTATTCTATTGGAATGAAACAAAAATTGGGGATTGCAATTGCTTTATTAAATAAGCCTGATTTAGTTATTTTGGATGAGCCAATGAACGGTTTAGATATTGAAGCTACCATTAGTGTTAGAAAGATCATTAGGGAATATGCCCAAAATGGGACTGCCTTTTTAATTTCTAGTCATATATTATCAGAATTACAGAAAGTCATGACGGATATTTTAATTTTAAAAAATGGCAAAATAATTTTAAGTAAGTCATTACAAGAAATTTTTGAAACTAATGATCAAAAATACCGATTAATTACACGAAATATGAATAAGACAAAAGATATCTTAAAGAAATTCAAAGTTGATTTTATTGATGAAAGTGATTTTTATGTAATTAATCGAAGCAATTTGGATAAAATTCAAGAAATTCTGGCTGATAATAGTATTTATCTTGAAGAGTTGACTCCTGATAATGGTAATTTGGAAAAGATTGTAGTCCAAATTCTGGAGAAAGAGGGGGTTCAATAGAATGATTGCCAGTTTACGACATGAATTTTATAAATTTGTTCACCAAAGATTACCCTTATATGGAATTGCGATTTTGTTTGTTTTAATGCTTTACAGTGCCATAACGAGAAATAATGACAATTTAGTGGTTACACAAGGCTTCGGTATGGGCCAATGGTCCATCGTGATTTTAATTGCGATTGCGTCTGATTTTATTGCCATTGAATACCGTAATCATACTATTAGTACTCTGTTTTATAAAACATCTAATAAATTCAAGATTTATTTATCTAAGTTTATGATTGTGATATTTTATGGAATAACTTTATTAGGACTTGGTTCCTTTGTGACTTTGATATTTACATTCTTTTTAGCTAATCAAGAATTTTCCTGGTTTTCGCTTGTTAATGATCAACATACTGTTTTAATTTCCCTCTTATTGAATGTCATTGGTTATCTATTGTATATGATTTTTGTGATTGCACTTACTTTTCTTCTTATTTGTTTAACTCAAAATGAATCGTTTGTAATTGCAATGGGACTATTAATCGTGTTTTTAGGATCGAATATCTCAACCGCCATCATGAAAAGCATCCCGACTTCAGTCAATTTTATAAAATGGAATCCGTTGAATATGATTTATGTAATTAATCAATTATCTAATAAAAAGTACTTCCTATTTTCAAATTTAAGTAATGTTCAGTTAATAATAGGCACGCTTATTTATGGACTAGGATTTTTTGTTGTTGGGTATTTTATTTTTAAGCATCAACGAATTTAAAATGGAGGGGATCTAGTTATGCTACGTTGTTTACATCAGGAATTTTATAAAAGTATTCATCGAAAAATTGTTTATATTACACCATTTATAATTCCCGTTTATATGCTCATTGTTAAGATGGCTTCTGGTAATCAACAAAATAATTTGTTAGCTATGACAAATGACGATTCTAATCAGATTATTCCCTTAGTGTTAATCATAGTTTGTTCGACACTTTTTACGATGGAATATCAGAATAATGCGATTTTAACGATCCTTTATAAAGCTCCGCAAAAAGCTGACGTTTATTTTGCTAAAGTACTGATTGCATGTAGTTATGCGATAATATTACATTTATTTTCAATAATTTGCTTTTTTATTTTCCAGTTAGTTCAGTTAACTTCTTTGTCGATAAATTGGTTAGATTTATATCAATATCACAGTCCGTTAATTATAAATATGATTATTTTTAATTTAGTGGATTTGGTTGCATCTTTATTGATAATTAGTTTGGTATTTATTGCATCGTGCATTATTAATTCAAATGCGGTAGTTATTACAACTAATATTCTCATCGTTTTGATTGGTCAATTCGTCTCAGGCAATTTAGTAGATAAAAGTGATTCATTTTCTAATATATTAAAATGGAATCCCTTTAATATGCTGAACTTGACTAATCAATACTATAACTACGGAACTTATCATTTAACAACTCTTTTGAGCAATGGTCAATTAGTGATTGGAACATTGGGATGGTCACTCACATTTTTAGTGTTAGGGTACATAATTTTTCAGAGAAAAAGTTTTTGATTAATATTTTTTATAAATAACGAAAAATACCTTTAGATTGGATTGATAAAATCCATCTAAAGGTATTTATATTGTTTAACTTTTAATAAAATGAAGGTTTGGAAAGATCCTCAGTACCAGGTTCAACCACGCCAATGTCTTCACGTTGGTATTTACTTGGGTCTTCGATGATGCTGACGATTAACTTGGCAATGGCTTCCCGGGTGACTTGCGCACCCTTAAACGGTTTACCAGCGGGGATAACTTCGTATTTTTCGTTGTTCTTGTCGTTATAAAGCCAAGTCATCTTCAAGTAGGTGTAGTCAATGTCGGAATCAAGCAGTTCCTTATAGGCTTTCTTGGGATCGGCGTAGGTACTGCCAATCATCTCGTTGTTCCATTTCTTAAATGGCCCAACGACCGTATCGTCAACGTCCAGGAGACCAGCGACGATTAATCGTTTAACATCTGTCTGATCCATGGCCTTGATAATGGAACTCATTGCCTCAGCGTGAGGGACATCCGAAAAGACGATGTCTTGGCCCTTCATGACGCTTGTCAAGGTTTCATCATCATTGATGTCACCGTCAACGACAGTTTCTCGTTTGGGGTCACTGACAGTTAACCGACTTTTAGCGTTACGAGCTAGTAGGGTCATATCAACGTCGGTGTCCTTTAGTAATTTTTGAATTACGATGCTAGGAATTTGTCCCGCGGCACCTAAGATTAGTACTTTTTTTGCCATATGCAATTCCTCCGTTTCTATTCATCACTTTTAACGCCCTTAGTGTGACGCATTTCGTAACGAACTACAAATGTTATGAACGCCGAAAACAGCAAAATAATGGCGACAATCGTGTAGGGATAGTGCGGGTTAATGTCCATTAGAACCCCGGAAAAGATGGGTCCGATGATGTTACCAACACTGGTTAGTGACATGTTTAAGCCGTTGATTAACCCCTGATTGTTTTTGCCAAAGCGGGTTAAAAGCGTGGTGATGGCTGGTCGCAAGACGTCGAAGGCACAGAAGACGACTAGAGTGGCAATGATAACTTCAATTTTGCTGTGAGCAAACAGAATCCAGACGATGCAGATGGAACTGAGGATGAAACAGTCACGAATCAGCCCTAGTTCACCGCGCATTCGGACTAAGCGGTCGAAGAAGACGACCTGAAGGACCAGAGAAATCATCCCGTTGATGATTAGGACGACGGCAATGTTATCAAGGGTAAAGTGAAAGACCTGGTTCACGTAGATCGTGTAGATACTTTCAAAGCCCTGCAGGCCAAATGATGAGATTAAAATCATGGCAAAAAGGGCAATCATGGCCCCGTTTAGGATGGATTTCAAGCCCTTTTCGGTGATGTGGACTTCCTCCATGACGGGATTTTTTTGGTTGGTCTGTTTGATGTGCTTGGGAAGTCCTACGACAAAGAAGATGACAGCGATGATGCCAAGGACGCCCGCAAACCAGAACGGCGTCTTGTACCCAAACTTGGCAAGGGCACCACCAATCCCGGGACCGATGATTAAACCACCACTAAAAGCGGCCGATAGTAGGCCGATGACCTTGGCCCGTTGTTCTGAAGATGACAGGTCAGCGGCCATTGCCATGGACGTTGGCACCACCATTGCGGCCGAAATTCCACCAATTAGTCGGGAAATATCGAATAACAGCAGCGTGTTAGAGGCCGCAAACATCATTTCCGAGACGGAATAAAGGATTAGACCTCCAGCCAGAATTGGTGCTCGTCCAATCTTGTCTGAAATCCGGCCCACAAACGGCGATCCGATGAACTGAGCTAAGGCGTATAGTGAAGTCATGGTTCCCATCTGAGCGGTGGTTAGATGATATTCGTTTTTAATGAAGGGTTCGACTGGAATTACCAGACTCATCCCTAAACAAATGATAAAGTTCGCAATAATCAGGATGAAAATTGCTCGTTTGGCAGCTTTTGACACGTCGATCCCTCCCGTTTCGTTAAGTAATATCATCCATTTTAGCACGGTATCACGCGCTTGCTCCAGTCCCTTTCTGAGAAATTGTGAAGTCAGATAAGTTGAAAAGCCGTGGCTTCGGACTTACATTCCGTAAGTTAAATTTTGATTGCAAAGCGTTACACTTATTAATTGTAATTGAAAATAAAAATCAATAGAATGGATGCAACGAGAGAAGAAGGGATGATTACATGAAGAAGGAAGAATTAGATCGTAATTTAAAAAAGTATGCGGAATTGATTGTCAAGGTCGGAGTAAACGTCCAACCGGGCCAGACGGTCGTTCTGTATATCTCTGATCATCACCAGGACTTGGCCCACATGATTGTGAAAGAAGCCTATAAAGCCGGGGCATCCGATGTGATGGTGAAGTGGGACGATACCTTTGTTTCTAAGCAGTTCTTAGAACACGCTAGTGACGACCGGTTGGAAAACATTCCCCAGTACATGATTGATGAGGCCAACTACATCGTTGACAAGCATGCCGCACGGATTTCGGTTCTATCTGAAGACCCGGCGGCGTTTGCCAAAATCGATCCCAAACGAGTTGCTACAAACTCTGCTGCCATGGGAAAAGCCACCAATGCAGTCCGCGTAGCAACCCAGAATAATGACCTGACTTGGACGGTAGTAGGAGCTGCTGATAACGCATGGGCGAAACAAGTTTTCCCAGATTTACCAGAGGACGAAGCGGTTGACAAGTTGTGGCGGGAAATTTTTAAAACGGCCCGAGTTGATAACAACGATCCCATTCAGGCTTGGGAAGACCACAAGAACCAACTCCAAGAAAAGGCAGCTTGGTTAAATGAGGAACAGTTTGACACACTGCAGTACCATTCCCCACGAACTGACATGGAGGTTGGATTACCCAAGCACCACGTCTGGGTCGGGGCTGGCAGTACCAGTGTTGACGGCATTAAGTTCATGCCCAACATGCCAACCGAAGAGGTCTTCACTGCTCCTGACAAACGCCGCATTAACGGTCACGTCACTTCAACGAAACCGTTAAGCTATTCTGGCACTTTGATTGAAGACATGGAGTTCACTTTTAAGGACGGACAGGTCGTAAAGGCTACTGCCAAGAAAGGGCAAAAGACACTTGACCACCTCCTTGCCACCGATCCGGGAGTTCGTTCGCTCGGCGAAGTTTCACTGGTGCCGGATCCTAGTCCAATTTCACAATCGGGGATCATTTTTTATAACACCCTGTACGACGAAAATGCCAGTGATCACATGGCCCTGGGCGCTGCTTATCCATTCAGCGTTGTTGGTGGGACCGAGATGAGTCCGGAAGAACAAGACCAGGCTGGCTTAAATAGCAGTCAAGAACACGTTGATTTCATGATGGGTTCTGACGACATGAACATCGACGGTGTTAAAGCTGATGGGACGGTCGTTCCCGTCTTTCGTAACGGAGACTGGGCCTAGTGAAAAAACCAACTGAAGTGGCTCATCCGCTCACGGTTGCGTCCACCACTGACAACAACATGGCACTGCCGCTGGCGATTAATTACACTTCTATCCTTTTAAACAATCCGGACGTGGATTTTGAGTTTTTTGTCGTCAACGATCATTTAAGTCCCAAAAATCAGAACTTAATTGCCACGCTTCCGAAGCTTTTTAGAAACTGTCGAACGGTGAAATTTTTAAAGCCCCACGAGGACCGCTACCAGAAGGCCAACACGGACGCCCCAAACAGCATCATCAAACGCAATACTTACTATCGCATTGATATTCCAGAAGAAATTGACCGTCCCAGGATTCTCTATCTTGACGCTGATATGATTTGTGTGGGAAACATTGATGAACTTTATCACGTTGATTTAAATGGGAAAGTAATTGGGGCCGTTGAAAATGCGGGTTATTTGGACCGCTTGCGTGAAATGGGAGTCAGTGAGAAAACTGGCCACTACTTTAACGCCGGCTTGTTACTAATTGATACCAAGAAATGGCGTAGCGCTGGTATTTCACAAAAAGCACGCGGACTTGCGAATGACCATCCGGAAATGTTGCGGTTTCAGGACCAGGATGCCTTAAATGCCATTTTTAACGGTGATTGGCAGTCATTACCCTCCAAGTACAACGTGCAAAGTAACCTTATTAAGGGCAAGTACCGCAAAAGTGAGACGACGGACGGTCAGCGTTCTCAAGTAGAGGCGTTGGATCATCCCGTCATTGTGCACTACACAAACTTCGATAAGCCGTGGATTGTCAAGGTGGATCATCTGCATCCCTTGAGAAGTCTGTATGATGAGTACCAAAATAAATTACTGAATCAACTAGCGTGGTACGTTAGTAATCATCACTAGTTTTAAACCTAAAAAAGCACTTCAGAAAATTCTGAAGTGCTTTTAGTTTATTTAAAGAAGTGCTTTTGGTTTATTTAAATAGGTAGATGATGATGGTGCCAATCATGTACGTCAAAATGTATAACATAACGATCAGTGAAACGTTTTTAACGATGACGTTATAAATTTCTCCCTTGTTTTGATTGAAGTTAAACACTTTGACTTTGGTCCAAACGTAAGGATAAATTAGAATGGTCAGTAGGGCAAAGTAGGGAACAATGCCGACTGCCAAAGAAAGAATTGGAATGACGATGATTGAGAGCCAGTAGACCCAGTCAAACACCCTAATGGCGTTCTTTTTCCCGATGTAGTCGACTAACGTATGACGGTTATTTCCAATGTCTTGTTCGAGGTCACACGTGTCGTTTGCGAGTTGAATGATGAAGAAGAGGATAAACGGTAATAGCGTCACCAAAAAGGCGTCCAGCACACTCATAATGGTGAAGTTCCATCGGTGGATGCTTCCCATGTACATATAAATGAGTGGGACAAAGAACGGAATTAACGTGGCGACCGCTAACTCACAGAATGGGGTGGCATCTAAGGGCTTCGGACCCGCCGAGTACGCCAGTCCCAATAGAAAACCAATCACACCAATGACCAGCGTGGGCCAGCCAGTAAAGTAACTGAGTATCAAACCGGCGATGATAATGAAAGCGGCAAAACCGTACAACCAGTGCCGAATCATCGTGAGGCTCAGATGATTACTCCCAATGGTGCTCGTACTGTGCTTGTAGTCTGTCTTGTCGGTGGCGTGTTCGTAGTCTTCGAGGTTGTTCTGCATGTTTAAAAAGAGGTGCAGGGCGATGACAATCACGAAGGCACAGATGGCATACAGCCAGTTAAACGAGCCGTAGTAATAATAAGAAAAACTAGCCGCAAGTATGAGCCAGGTCACGTCCAGCGGTGTTGTGTAAATCTCAGTTAGTTGATAAAAATACTTCCAGGTCATGATTTACCTCCAGTGTAAATGAATTAAAGAAAGATTTTGATGATGGTTCCGATCATGTAAGTAATGATATACAACCCCATTAACATTGTTACCCCACCAACGATTTGATGATAGACTTCTTGCTTGTTCTGGTTGGTTTGAAAAACTTTAACTTTCTTCCAGGCCAGCGGATAAGCCAAAATAATTAAATTTGAAATGATTGGGACGTATCCAAAGAAGGATAAAATTGGTATGATTAAGATTGTCAACCAGAAAACAATTGTAAATAATTTAATTGCGTCTGATGGTCCGATGTAATACACCAGGGTGTAGCGATGATTTCCGATGTCTTCTCTTAGGTCACAGGTGTTGTTGGCGAGTTGGGTGATGTAGGCAAGCACAAACAGGAACATGGTGACCAAGAAGACGTCGACAACACTGTCCCATGAAAAGTGAAAGCGATGAATGCTTCCTAGATAGACGTAGACCAGCGGGTCAAAAAACATGATTAGCATTCCGGTTGCGAGTTCACAAAATGGGGTGGAGTCCACTGGTCTTGGACCCGCCGAGTAGGCTAGTCCGAGGCCAAAGCCGATGATGCCGATGATTAGCGTCGGCCAACCGGTGAGGTATGCGAGCGTGAGTCCAAGGACGGCGACAATTATCCCCATTATTACGACCCATTTCCAGATCATCCGGGTACTTAGGTGGTACTTACCAATGATACTGGTGGCGTGCTTGTAGTCGGTCACGTCGGTTGCGTGTTCGTAGTCTTCCAGGTTGTTATGTAGGTTTAAAAACAGATGCATCAAGAACACGATGAAGAAGGCCCAGATGGCATACAGCCAGTTAAAGGAACCGTAAAAGTAGTACGAAAAGCTGGCACAGAACAGTAGGATTAAGACGTCGACTGGGGTGGTGTACATCTCGGTTAGTTGATAAAAGTATTTCCACTTCATTGTTTTGCCTCCGAAAGTCATTGTTAATGTTATTATTATTAAGGATAATGCTGTTATTATAGTACCATGAAAATATCGTAAGGTTACCATAAAAAAGGAAAAGACATGAAAACAACCATTTGGAATAAATTTCCTGAAATTGAATCTGAACTGGTTCAAGTTCAATCACTCATAAGTAAAGAGATTCAGGTTCCTGAGGCCGAGTTTAAACGGGGAATCGAAGAACTAATTAACGGAAACGGCAAGATGCTAAGGGCGGCGCTCCTGTTAATCGCGGGTAACTTTGGCACGGAAGCAGTTGAGCGAGAGAAACTCCTCCAGGCCGCTGCTTCAATTGAGGTCATTCATTTGGCTTCTTTGGTCCACGATGACGTCATTGACCAATCGGACCTAAGACGGGGAGAAGATACGTTAAACGCTCAATTTGGCCAGCGCGAAGCCATCTACCTGGGTGATTACCTGTTCACGAAATACTTTGAAATGCTTTTGGACTATGCCCCGAGTTTTGATAATTTGCGTTACAACGTTGAAAGCATGAAGGACGTCTTGTTTGGCGAGTTGGCCCAAGACGAAAGTAAGTATGATTTAGACCGAAGTGAACAGGACTACTTTGATTCAATTCAGGGAAAGACGGCGGAACTCTTCAAAGTGGCAATGGGGGAGGGCGCCATCCTTTCAATGGCTGACAATAACACCGTCCAGATTGCTGAGCAGATTGGTTTGAATTTTGGGATGGCGTTTCAGATTCGAGACGACCTCCTAGACTTTGAGCCAGACGTTGAAACCGAAAAGCCCACTCTGCACGATGCCAGTGAGGGCGTGTATACCTTGCCCGTCATTGAGACTTTCAAGACCGCTGACGGTCCGAAGTTAAAAAAAATCCTAAAAAAAGACCAGCTTAAAAAAGCTGATCTAAAAGAAATTGCTAAAATTGTGAGTGACAGTGGCGGAATGCAAGCGGCACGTCATATTTATACGCAGTACTTAGACGACGCTTTTGACCTAATTGCGCAGTTACCACAATCTGAGAGTACCGCTGTCCTTAAAACCATCATTTCGGAATTGTTTCAGTATTCTAAATAACCGAATAATTACTTACCAACGTCCATTGCGTACAGTCTACGATAACGGGCGTTATTTTTATACAATGCTTGCGGGTTTCCTTCCATCTTGATGACGCCGTTTTCAAGGAAGATGACCTCATTCATTTCGTCTAAGCCTTGAAGGTGATGGGTAACCCAAATCATGGTTTTGTCTTTTAAAACTCGACTAATGGTGTTAATCAGGTTATTTTCGGTAATCGGGTCCAGTCCCACCGTGGGTTCATCGAGTAGGACAATTGGATTGTCCTGCAAGAGGATGCGGGCGAGCGCAATTCGTTGCCGTTGTCCGCCAGAGAATCTGATTCCGTTTTCCTTGACGTTCGTTTCATAGCCGTCTGGTAGTGATTCAATGTAATCAGACAATCCTACGGCCTTGATGGCCCTTTTGACGTCTTCGTCAGTAGCGGTTTCGTTTCCGATTCGGACGTTGTTTAAGACCGACGTGTCAAATAGAAACGGACTCTGATCCAGCACACTGAACCACTTATAGCTGTCAGACTCAAACTTGTAGGCATCGATGTTGTTGATTAAGACGTGTCCAGTCGTTGGCGTAAGTGCTCCGGTTAAAAGCTGCAAGAGGGTCGTCTTTCCAACTCCGCTGGGTCCGATGATTGCTAACTTGTGGTGTTTATCAATCTTAAACGAGACGTCTTTGATGATGTCACTTGGATCATCTTGGTAGTGAAAAGTCACGTGATCGAGTTTAATGGAATTAAAGTCAGATGGGGCGGGCAGCTTTTCGTCTGAGACGTACGGTTTCCTCTCTTCGTCTGAAAGTTGATTCAAGTGGACCACCGAATCACTGTACATTGGCCACTCTTCTAAGGCTTGAGAGACCGGGACGAAGGCGTCCATCAACGGAAAGATTCCCATGACGAAGGCGGCCGCGTAGTTAACGAGTTCCTGTGACCCCTTGAAGTACAGGTTAGACCAAAGCAGGGTCCCGATGATGACGATTGCGAAGACCACTTTAATGAGAAATTCACGATTCCACTCAAATAAGTGGGTCTGATCGTTAGACTTGGCAATCTTCGGGTCGTTTTTTCTGACATGATTAAGAAAGCCCTTTTCTCGTCCAGAAATCATCCAGTCCGCGATTCCAAGGGTTGAATCCGTCAGATTTTCATAAGACTGGTGGAGAAGCGACTTCTGGTATTCCTTAGAAGCCCCCCGCATGGCCTCAGAGGCAAGTGGGACAAAGAACAAAATGATGGTAAACGCAACGAACATGAAGATGGCGTAGGGCCAACTAATGATGCCTAAGGCCACAATGATGATGATACCCGTGATGTAGGCCACAAGGGTTGGAAATATGGTTCTCAGGTACAGGTTTTCAAGGTGGTCAATGTCGTCGGCTAGGACGCCTAGTAAATCACCGGTCTGAAATTTCTCACTCAAAAAAAGGGCGGATGATTCCAGGGTAGTGTAGAGCCGTTTTCGAAGGGCGGACGTTACCTTTAAGACCCAGTTATGACTGTTTAGTCGCTCTAAGTACTTAAAGACCGGTCGGCCAATTCCGAAGGCCCGCGTTAAGATGACCGGGACGTAAACGATCAGGATGTTGTAGGGATGAGTGGCCGAACGACTAATTAAGTAGCCGGCAACGAACATCAATCCAATCCCACACCCAAAGGTCAAGACGCCGAGAAAGAAGACCCAGAATAACAGGACCTTGTACTTGGTCAGGTATGGTTTAATCCACGTATCGTTTTTAAGTAGTTTACGCATTGTTTCCACCTCGAATCTCACTAATCAATTGCTTGTAGGCTCCGTTTTGGTTGGATAATTCAGTTTGAGTTCCTTGTTCAACGATTTTGCCGTCTTCCATGACTAGAATGTAGTCCATTTCGTTCATCCAATGAAGTCTGTGGGTCGCAAAGATGACGAGGTGGTTTTTGAAGATCGGAACCATGGTTTGTTTTAGTTGATATTCGGTTTCAATGTCCAGATGGGCGGTTGGTTCATCTAACAGGAGAATGGTTCGATCGGTATCAAGCAAGGTTCGGGCCAGGGCAATCCGTTGGGCCTGACCACCACTAATGCCTCTCCCACCTTCACCAATCTTGGTGTTCGCCTTATCTGGGAGACTGGCAACAAACTTGGATAGTCCCGCTTTTTCGATGGCCGAGTTAATGGCGTAAGCCTTAGCATCGGGTTTATAAAAGGCGACGTTTTGGGCAATGCTTCCGGCAAAGATGTATGGATCCTGGGGGATGTAACTGATGTGCTTCTGCCATTCCGATTGAGCGAGACTGTCAATTGCTTGACCGTCAACGTTGAATGGGAGATGACCGTTTTCGTTGGTTGGAGACAGCCAGCCTCCAAGGAGGTTTAAAAGCGTGGACTTCCCTGAACCAGACCGACCCACGATTCCGATGTTAACGAATCCGTTCAGATTGAAATTGGCATCAGCGATATTGTCCTCCTTTTGGTCGTAACTGAAGTTTAAGTCACTGACCTTTAAGGTACTGTCCTTAGTCCAGTTGTGAAAGTTGGTTAGTTTAATTTTGCTGGTTGGACTTGGTAAATCCAGAATCTTGTTAATGTCAATCAGGGCATTTTTGCCGTCCAAAGTGGCATGGTAGTCATTTCCGTAATCTCTGACCGGTAAAAAGTAGTCCGGGCAGAGAATTAGGATGATTAGGGCTGGAAGCAAGGTCACCGTTCCGTTAATTAATTTCACACCTAATAAGACGGCCACGATGGCAATTGACATGGTCGTAAAGAAGTCGAGGGCAAACGTCGATAGTAAAGCGACTCTTAACACGCTCATCGTGCTCTTTCGGTAATTTTCACTAACCCGATAGATGTTGTCTCCGTAGGATTTACTGAGGCCAAAGAGTTTGAGGGTCTTAAGTCCCCGCATGCTGTCGATGAAGTTATTGGACATCTCTTTAAAGCCGGAATACTGTCGGTCAGATTTAGCCTGAGCTGCGAGTCCTAGAATAATCATGAACAAGATGATTACCGGGAAGACCAGTAGCATCACGACCGCTGAGAGCCAGTTAACGAAGAAACAGTACAAAAGGATGATCCAGGGAATGACTGCCAGGTTAATGGTCTTCTGCAAGATGAGGTTAAGGTAGTTTTCGACCTTATCAATCCCTTCAAGTGCTAGGGTTACCATGTGACCTGATCCGATGTTTGAGACCATGGCGGGTCCTAGTTCGAATTCTTTTTGTAGGAGTTGTTCTTTTAACTGACTACTAGCCTGACTGGCAAATTTATCGGTAATTTGATTTTCAATTCTTGTGATCAGGTATCTTAATGCGAAAGCAACAAAAAAAGATAGCACAGGTATGGTTAACGCTGCTATCTTTTTTTGTTCCCAAGTAAGCACCATTGCCTGTGAGAGAAAAAGGGCTTCTAGAATGATAGCGACCGATTGAACGACTGCTAGAATACTTAGCTTGGCAATTAATTTTTTGACCCCAGGAATTGATAGAAGTTGTTTATCAAACATGTTTTATCAATCCTTAATTTTTAATATCCAGAATTGGCATCTTCCATATCTTTAAGCGAAATGCGATGCCATTGTGAGACGTAACTCCAGGTAAAGTAGATCGCGATGAGCGGTAGGAGGATACATGCCACGATGGTCATTACAACTAACGTATATGGTGATGAAGAAGCGTTTGCGATTGAAATCGTGTGAACTGGATCATTGGCACCCAATACGTTAGGGAATAAACCAATAAAGATCAGGATTACTAGTAAGGCGAGGGTGCTGGTACTTGCAAGATAAGCTTGTACTTCATGACCAGAACCACTAGCAATTTGACCCCAAATAGTTGTAGCAACGATTAATGCTAATACTACTACAGTTGAGACCAAATGTGTCTCGAAAAAGTTGGTTTGGAAATATAAAGCAATCACAACTAGAATTTCCACTGGGTATGCCAACCAGTACAGGTTGGATGCCATTGCTGAGGCGTGGTATCGAATTAAGCCCGCCGTGTGCAAGGAAATGTAGTGAAGGCCTTGGTAGAGACATAATGCAGTTACCGTGATTCCACCAAGGATTGAAAGTGGGTTAACAACGTCGAAGAAGGTGACGTAGATGTTACCCTGACCATCCATTGGCAAACTTTGAATCATGTCGGTAAAGAGCATTCCGAACAGGAAGGGGATGAAGACACTTCCGAAGAAGTTGGCCCACATCCATCGGTTTCGGCCCTTTTTGGTTTCCGCGTTTTCTGAGAATTCAAACGAGACTCCCCGAAAAATCAAGGCCACCAGAATAAAGAACAGCAGGAGATAAAATCCGGAGAACAACGAGGCGTACCACATTGGCATCGCCGCAAACATTGAACCACCAGCGGCAACCAAGAAGACTTCGTTTCCACTCCAGTGGGGTCCAATCGTTCGAAGTACCAAAGCTGCTTCGTCGTAATTACTAGCCAGAAGTCTTGTTGACATTCCGGCCCCAAAATCAGCTCCATCGAGAATTAAGAACAGTGCAAACAGTAATCCGATTAAGAAATACCATAAAAGTTGTAATAAACTCATTTCTCAAAAGCCTCCTTTGAAAATGGATCTTCGGTATCGTAGCTCTCGTGATCGCCGACACCTTCAGGCCCCTTGTAAAGTGATTTTCGTGCGTAAATAAACATGAAGACACCCAAAGTGGCAAATAAGAAGAAGTAAATAATAATGGTAAAGAGCACGGAAGCTGCCGTCGTACTTGGCGAAACCGCTTTGGCAATTGGCAGTAATCCGTAGACAACCCATGGGTCACGACCTCTTTCAGTAACCAGCCAACCACAGGTGTTAATAATGAACGGTCCAAATGTTCCAACCGTCAGCAGTAGAGTCAACCACCACTGCTTCCCAATCGTATTCTTCTTTTTCCTTGAGAACCACAGTCCACAGATGGCTAAGAAAGCTAGTGTCATTGCACCAAATACCATGATTCTAAATGAGTAGAACAAGGTGTTTACTGGTGGGTAGTAGTTCATATCTTTGCCAAACTGACTATTCCACTTCTTGTGTAATTTTGCATTAGTTTCATTCATACCAGTAACCGATCCACTTAGCTTGTGGTAGGTCAAGATGTCCATCATGTATGGAATCTCAATCTTGAAACTAGCACGGTGTTCGTTAGTATGAGCGAATTCAACGGCCGTCCAAGCAGCTGGACTTTTAACATTTTCAAATTCACCTTCAGCAGCGGCGAATTTCATTGGTTGTTGATGGCTTAAGTAAAGCATCTGTTGGTCTCCACTAAGGAAGCTACCGCAGACAGCAATCAAACCAACAACTAAACCAATTCGCATTGATTTTCTGAAGAAGTCGGGCCACTTCTTTCTAAAGATCATCCAAGCCGATGCACCAGCAACGATGAAGCCACCGGTAACACAGGCTCCGAAGATCACGTGGGGAAATTCGTACCAGAGTTGTTGGTTGGTCAGGATGGCGCTAAAACTAGTCATTAAAGCGTGACCGGTCTTAGGGTCAATCCGGTAACCAACTGGATGTTGCATGAAACTGTTGGCTGATAGAATCCAAAGTGCTGAAATGGCTGACCCAAAGAAGACCAACCAAATCATCAGGGCGTGCCAAGCAGGTTTTAATTTGTCCCAGGTGAACATCCAAACCCCGATAAACGTTGATTCCAAGAAGAAGGCCAACAGAGCTTCAATGGCTAACGGCGCCCCGAAGATGTCACCCATAAATCTTGAGTAATCAGACCAGTTCATCCCGAACTGGAATTCTTGAATCAAACCAGTTACAACTCCGACCGCGAAACTAAGTAAGAAAATCTTACTCCAAAATCTCGTCATCGTCTTATAGACTGGTTTTTTGGTCACCGCATAGAAGGTTTCCATGATTGCAACGATCAATGCCAATCCAATTGACATTGGGACGAAGAAGAAATGGAAAATCGTGGTTTCAGCGAACTGAATCCGCGCTAGCGGCAAAACACTTAAACCTAAATTAAGCATTGTGAATAGTTCCTCCTTAAATCAATTTAACTTTCTAACATGGTCCGAATGTTTCCGAGTTCAAGTCCGTTCTTCTTGAAGATCATGTTCTTAAAGATTGGGACAATCCATCCCTTTAACTTAAAGGTCATGCCGAACATGTAAATTTCGGCAATTCCACTGTATGGGCCAAGTGAACAAACGGTTCCCATTGATTTGTAGTCGAACTTAATGGCGGGTTTACCATTTAGTTTGTTTAAGAAATCATTGACAGCAACGTCCGCTTCGTAGATGGAAATCTGACCAGTCGTTGGAAACATCCGACCGGACTTGTCATCTTTAACGGCTGAGACGTCACCAATGATGTACTGGTTAGGAAAGTCGTCTAAGCTCATGTTCGTGTTAACGGCGACCCGGTTTCGTTTCTCGTTTGGATACTGTGAATCGGGAATAACGTCAGATCCTTTTACTCCAGCAGTCCAGAAGACTAAGTGAGATGGGATAAACTTGTTATCTTTACCATAGTAAGCACCATCAGCCGTAATCTTTGACACCGTGTCACCCATGATGAACTTAACGCCCTTCTTTTCAAGGAAGTGTTGCGCGTAGTCACCGAGTTTTTTGTTAAACATTGGCAAAAAGCCCGGAGCGATACAGGTAATTTTGAACTCTTCTTTTTTGAAACCATACTTTTTGGCCCATTTTGGCACCATGTGCACGAGATCCCCTAAAAGTTCGATGCCAGTAAAACCACCACCGACAACCACGATGTTCAAGAGCTTAGCATCCTTAAACTCATCGTAGGCATCTAGGGTGGTTTGAATCTTCTTGTAGTCAGCGACTGAGTTATCAATGTCACTGATCTGAAGCCCAAACTCGTCCGCACCCGGGGTGCCAAACGTTTCGGGTTCAAATCCAAGCGCATTGAACAGGTAGTCGTAACTTAAATCTCCGTTGTTTTTCGTTTGGACCGTGTTATCTTTACCATTTACTTTAATAACTTCATCCTCTATGAAATGAATCTTAGGATTGATCATGTCGGTAATTCTAAACATGAGTCGTTCTGGTGCTTCATCTCCTGATGCGACCTTGTAGAGGCCGGTCGAGTCATAATGATAAGCATTTTTATTAACCAAGGTAATGTCTAGATTGGCTTTACTCTTAGCTAAAAGCTTGCAAGCCCTTAATCCAGCGAATCCACCGCCTAGTATTAAGACTTTTTTCATTATTAGGATCTCCTTTCAATACACACCTATTATTGTGTAAATCTTAACATTATTTTAACGCTAATGCTGACATTGTGTCACTCTTTTTATGAGGAAATTTTAATAAAATATTTATTGATTGATAAGAAAGGGAGATAAAATCGTTTTAGTACCGTCATTTGGGCATTAATAAGTGATGTTCCTTGCAAGTAATTTTGAGTTAGGCGATTATGAACGTAGTCTCAAAAGCAAAATAAATTTTCCGCTTATAGGAGGCAAAAAATGGCTAAAATTGACAAAGTTTTAAATCAAGAGGGGATTGATCGTATTGCGATTAGTCCCTATCAAAAATATTCGCGGGGTTACATGGAGCCAGGGAATCTCGGAACAGGCTATGTTACTGGCCTAAAAGTTGACGCTGGGACCCGCGAAAAGACGGACGATGGCGTCTTGGATGGAATCGTGTCTTACGACCGAGCCGAGTGTAAGAACGCCTACATCGGCCAGATTAACATGATGACGGCGTCCAGCTTTACGGGCGTTCAGGGCCACATTCTGGGATATGATCTCCTGAGAAATCCAGAAGTCGATCGGGCACAACCGTTGTTTAAGGTGACCCAGTGGGATGGTTCGAAACTACCAATTTACGATGGGAAACCACTGCAGGATTCGCTGGTAGAATTCTTTGGAACGGCTGACAATCGTCGGCACTATCCAGCTCCGGGGAGTTTCATTATTTGTGCTAACAAGGGCGTCACTGCCGAACGACCAATTGAAGACCGCCCGCTAAAACCGGGTGAAAGTTACGGCGTTTGGTCCGCCATTGCCATTTCAATTGCGAAGGATCCCGTTCATAATTCCTCCATGTTCATTGAGGATGCTGGAACCTGGAACACTCCCAACGAGGACGACCTCGGCGAATTCTTGGCCAGAAGAAGAGAAGCCATCGCGCGTTCGATTGCCCAGTGTGGTCAAGATGCGGGCACTTCGTTTGCCAGTTCGTGGATTGGCTTTGCCCACGTCATGATGAAACCGGGTGAGATTGGTAACGCGATTACCGTTGGACCCTACTTTTCGATTCCAGTTGATGCGGTTCCTGGCGGTTCGATTTTGACTCCAGACGTTGACATGAACATTATGGAGAACCTGAGTTTACCAAAATGGCTTGAAAAGATGAATTACCAGTCAATTGTCGCAGACCAAAATATTCAGTATTAATGTTGCGGTTATTTGAGAATCCGACTTAAAGATTGAGGAACGTGGCGCGGACCTCTGACGGCTTTGACACCGTGCTTTTTTAGGACGGCCACGTTAAATTCATTGGGATTAAATCTGCTAAGTAAATGAAGTAACATAACGTAGTGCATGGTGATGTTTTCATCGTGGTAGTAGTGCGGTTGATTCACCTTGATGGCCACACATTTATACGTGATGGCGGCAACTGGTGCCGTCACGTAGATGTAAACTAAATCATCAACATGAATGTGAGTGGTTTGTTTCCACATGATGGTACCGGTTTTGGCGAAGTCTTTTTCTAAGTCAAAGTATTTTGGATTGGCGGGGATGAGCCACTTCGTTCCCATGTTGTCTGGAACGTAGTCGAAACATTGCTGCGCAATGTTTTTTAAGATGGCAGTGTATCTCTGCTTGATGGTGCTGGCGAAGCCGCCCTCTGGGTTATCAACTCGAAAGTTAGTGTATTCGGCGTGGTAATCATCATCGATGATTTTGCCAGTTACCTTTCCGTTTTGCTTAACGGTAATGGTGACCGAAAAGTTGGTTTGTGGAATGTTAGTAGAGTATTTAAAGCGATTATTTTCATGTTGAAAACCAAAATTAATCAGTTTGGCAAAATCAGGTTTCAGGTTAGTAAAAATTTGTTCTTCGATGCTCATTACTGACTCCTTAACATTCTTTTTAATGGAACTGGTTTTATTGTACCCAAAAATATGAGTGAAGAAACGTTATAACATAATTACAACTAACTAAGAGGAAAGGTGAAGCAAAATGCATGCCAAGTTAGGTAAATTTCATGGGCTGCTAAAAGTGATTGGAACTGAGTTCGATCAATATTTAAGTAACCATTTACCCAAAGAAAAAGTAAGGGAATTGTTGGTTAACGCAATTGGCCGACAAAGAACGATTCTGATGATCACCAAAAACGAACTACTTGTTTTTCATGATGAAGGCGGTGATGATTCCGTCATCCACTATCCCCAAAATGAGATTGACTCGATGACCTTTGTACGCGGTGTTCCACACGGTGCCATCAAGTTTCAGGTTAATGGTCAGCAATTTAATTATCGAAACATTGTTTATGGTCGGGTTTATGACTTTACTCAGTCAGTGTTAAAACGCCAATTAACGGATGCTAAGTACGATAACACCGTTCGTGGTGAAAATAATTACATTACGAATGCCGATCATGGTGCAGAGGTTGATCGACTGCGATTAGCCATGCAAAAGGGAAAAATGAGTCGCTATGAATACGATGATATGAATGGTTCGGTTTCAAAAGCGGGTAAGTAGGTGATGAAATGATATTTCCATATCAGGTTGATGATGAGATTGTTCTACGATTGCCAAATCATGATTCTGATGCTCAAGAAGTGTATAGATTAGTTGATGGCTCACGCACAACGCTTGCAAAGTGGCTTCCGTGGGCTAATGCGATGAAATCAGTGGAGCAAGAGCAACAATTTTTGAACCAAATCTTAGTGCATTATCGTAACGGTCAGTCTTTAAATCTATTGATGGTTTATCACAATCAGATTAGTGGGGTGATTAGTTTTATCACCATTGATTCGTTCAATCATAGTGGTGAAATCGGCTATTGGCTAGAAAACCAATTTACGGGAAATGGAATTGTTCATCGGGCACTTCAGGCGATGTGTCAAATTGGATTTAATAATTACCATTTAAGTCAAATTCACATCAAGGTTGTGGTTAATAATGATGCTAGTAACAATGTGGCAAGACGTGCTGGATTTAGTTGCAGTCAAATTCTTCCTGGTGAAATTGTGATTGGGAGTATCGCCTACGACGCAAATGATTGGGTCATGTTGAAAGATAAATGGGAATCAAAATTTACTTGACTTCTGATTTTTTTCGTGTTTAAATCGTGTCAATCAAAAAAGAAGGAGAAATAATGATGAAAAGTGATTGGTTACATACGCAACATCAATCAGTGGAATTAAATGCTGATTATTATAGCTTTGCTTGGTTTATGTAACCGTTTGAATCCTGAGTTGGATACGAGCGGTGACGTTCGTATCTAGGCAGAGCTAAGACTTTAGTAGTGAATACTACTCAGCTAGATACGTTGACATTCAATGTTAATCTAGCTGAGTCATTGCTAATTCGATGATCACTTTCAAATTTTTTCTTTTACGAATTTAAATAAAAGAGAGCCAGCTAGACTAACTTTATTGTTAGTTGGGCTGGCTTTTTGTATTTATTCGTTTTTGGGAGGGAACCATGGGAAATGAACTTACTAAGCGTCAAAAAAGGCATCTAACACTTGGATTGTACGGTAATTACTTTATTCATGGTTTTGCACTTGTCATTTTAGCTCAAAACGTGCTATCACTGGCAACCCACTGGATGACCACGGTTGCAGTGGTCTCTTATGTGATTTCCGGAATTGGAATTGGTCGCTTAATTGCTTATCCCATTGCTGGAGCACTAGCTGATCGGTTGAGTCGAAAGATGTTTGTGTACATTGGAATGATATGTTACCTAATTTTTGCCATTAGCATTGTGGTTACCCATCAAATTGTCATTGCTTATGGGCTTGCAATATTGGCTGGAATCGCGAACTCAGCGCTGGATGCTGGGACTTACACTACTTTAGTTGAAATTCATGATGGTGCAGGGCAATCGACGGTTTTACTTAAAGCCTTTATGTCAGCTGGTGAATTCACGTTACCTTTGATAGTGACTTTTCTTGCTAGTTACGGGTTCTGGTTTGGTTGGTCCTTTGTCATCATGGCAGTTTTACTTATTCTTAACTTTCTTAATTTGATTTCTACCCATTTTCCAAAACCAAATGTAGCTTCCAAAGCTAATGAAGTTGTTATTGAAGAGTTAACCAGAGGACGAAAACTAATTGCTACGATCGGATTAATCGGATATGGTTACACATCAATGGCGCTTATGATCTTATTTACTCAATGGATTAGTTTATATGCCCACATGGTGTTGCATTTTAGCTTAGGTCATTCGCAATTTTTGATGTCGTTATACAGCATTGGCTCGATTATTGGGGTGGTCATCTTGTATCTCCTACTAAAACGAGAAGTAAAAGAAAGCCTCCTATTGTTAGGACTTAATGTTGGTGCTTTTCTGGCTTTACTAGTCATTTTTATTAGTAACTCGTTAATGATAGTTGGTATCAGTGCGTTAGTTTTTGGTTTCAGTGCTGCTGGTGGAGTGATGCAAACTGGATTGACAATCTTTATGGAATTTTACCCGCATCATCGTGGAATGGTCACTGGAATCTTTTACTTTTTTGGCAGTATTGCTTCACTAACAATCCCACTGATTACGGGATTTCTATCGAAGCAAAGTATCCGATTAGTCTTTGGATTTGATTTATTGGTAGGTTCATTAGGAATTATCTTGGTATTAGTTATTTTATTTTCAACTAGGAGACGGGGTGAGGAATAAAAATGAGTGAACTAAATGAATTAAGGAACAAAATTAATGGAATTGATGACCAACTTTTGGACTTATTAATGCAAAGATTTGAAGTGACCTCCCAAGTTGCTAAGTATAAAGAGCAACATCACCTGCTAGTTTTGGATCAGACACGAGAATTACAGGTGATTGAACGTGTTAAAAAGCGGTTTAATAATCAAACAGAACAAAAGCACCTGATCGCTATTTATCAAAACATCATGGACGAGACCAAAAAGTCGGAATCGAAAAGGGGATAATAACATGAACTTTATTACTGCAGGTGAATCACACGGACCACAATTGACTGGAATTATAACTGGAATTCCAGCCGGGTTAAAACTAGATCTTGATGAAATCAACGCAGCCTTAGCAAGTCGTCAAGGTGGTTACGGTCGTGGAAATCGGCAAAAAATTGAACATGATCAAATTGAGATTGTTGGAGGAGTTCGCCATAGTATTACCCTTGGTAGCCCCATTGCATTGGTGGTTCAAAACCGAGACCACGCTCACTGGAACAAAATTATGGATCCGATTTCTCCGGAAACTCCTGAGAATACATTACGAAAAGTGGAACGTCCAAGACCAGGGCATGCCGATTTGGTTGGTGGGATGAAGTATCGCCATCGCGATTTAAGGAACGTTTTGGAACGTTCCTCAGCACGAGAAACTGCCATGCGAGTTGCTATTGGTAATATTTGTGAGCAACTTTTACGGGAACTTGATATTAAATTGGTTGGTTTTGTGCAGCAAGTGGGCTCTATTTCCAGTAATTTTAATCCTACTAAAAACGTTGATAAGATTGAATCCGCCGTTAGTAAGAATGATCTACGAATGATTGATCAGGATGAGGTGGAAGCCATCCATCAACTGATTGACCAAACGAAGCGAGATGGAAACACACTTGGTGGAACAATTAGGGTAGTTGTTGAAAACGTTCCAGCTGGACTAGGAAGTTACGTTAGCTGGGATACCAAATTGGATGCTAAATTAGCTGCCGCAGTGATGGGAGTTAATGCGATGAAAGGTGTGAGCATCGGTGCTGGATTTAATGGTGCTAAAAATTTTGGCAGTCAGGTGATGGATCCTATTGTGTGGAATAAAGACACCGGTTGGACTCGTACTAGTGATCATTTGGGTGGCTTTGAAGGTGGAATGACTAATGGAATGCCAATCATTGTTAATGCCGCCATGAAGCCGATTCCGACCCTATACAAGCCACTACAAACAGCCGATGTTAATACTAAGGAAATTAAGAAAGCAAACGTAGAAAGGTCAGATACGACAGCAATTGTCCCTGCTTCAATTGTCGTTGAAAACGTGATTGCGATTGAAATGGTTAAAGCGATCACTGCAACATTTGATAGCAGTAATTTAGCTCGTTTAAGGGAACAGGTTCAAGCCTATCGTGACGAATTAAAAAATTACTAACTATAATCTTTAATTTTCAAATGTATTCATAAGGAGTTACGTAATAAAACCAGTTATGAAATAAGCAAGTGCTTTATTACGTAAGGAGACTAACGATGAAATTATTGAGTAAAGTAACACAAAACGGATTACATGGAACCTTAGTAGTTCCCGGAGATAAGAGCATTTCACATCGAGCTTTAATGCTTGGGGCAATTAGTAATGGTGATACTCACATTCATCATTTTTTGACGGGGAAAGATTGCCTAAGCACACTTTATGCGCTTCAAGATCTGGGAATAAAAATTGAACGTACAGGAGACGATGTAATAGTTAAAGGAGTAGGGATTGCTGGTCTGCATAAGCCGAAAAATCCTTTAGATATGGGGAATTCTGGCACTGCCACTCGACTCATGATGGGATTACTAGCAAACACCAACTTTACCACTCATTTGATTGGCGACAGTTCATTAAGCAGACGTCCAATGAAACGGGTCAGTAATCCACTTGGCGAAATGGGAGTTCAAGTTCAATTGTCGTCAAAGGGTACATTACCAGCTCAGGTCACTGGGGGAAATATCCATGGAGCTAACATCCGGCTAGAGGTAGCTAGTGCACAGGTTAAGAGCGCTGTTATCCTTGCATCGTTGTCAGCTAAAGCTCCCGTGACAATCGTTGAAAAGTTACCTACCAGGAATCATACCGAATTGATGTTACGTGCGTTTGGGGCTGATGTGCAAACGGCCCCTGATCACTTGACGATTACGGTCCAGCCACATCCTCATTTGATTGGCCAAGAAGTTCATGTTCCAGGTGATATATCTTCGGCTGCCTTTTTTATGGTAGCCGCCACCATTGTTCCTAATTCTGACATCACTTTAACGAACGTGAGTTTGAATCCCACCAGAACGGGAATATTAGATGTAATGCTTAAAATGGGAGCTAAAATTGAAATTGCACATCGAACAACCACTAGTGAGCTTAGCGGGAACCTTAGGATTAAATCCAGTCAGTTAAAACCGATTCAAATTACAGCAAGAGAAATTCCAGCTTTAATTGATGAATTGCCACTTGTAGCACTACTGGCAGCGACTGCAAATGGAACAAGTAAAATTACGGGCGCAGCCGAACTACGGGTGAAGGAAACTGATCGCATTCGTTCCGTTACTAATGAATTAAGTAAATTCGGAGTTGAAATCAAAGAATTGCCTGATGGCATGATTATTAAGGGTCAGCCATTTTGGCGGATTCAGGATGCTCATTTAGATAGTTATGGTGATCATCGTATTGGGATGATGGACGTGATTGCAACCCTAAAGTCACGAATTCCTCTCATGTTAAATCACGAAGGTGCCATCAACATTTCTTACCCTGAATTTTTTAATGACCTGGCTCAATTGGAGGAATAAATGACAACTGTGTTTATTAAGGGACTAGGATTAATCGGGGGTTCAATTGCGCGGTCTATTAAACAAAGTGATTCCAATATCAGAATCATTGGTAGTGATACTAATTCTGAAAGTTTGGTATATGCACTTAATCATCAAATTATTGACGATCAGAGTTCTAATCTAAAGGGAGCAGGTGAAGCTGATTTTATCTTTTTAGCTACTCCGGTCTCACAAATTGTAGAAGATATTAAGCAATTATCACGGGAGGCTTTAAAATCACACGTAATTATCACAGACGTGGGAAGCACAAAGCAAAAGGTAATGAAAGCCGCCAAGACATGGCTAACTCCTTCAATCACGTTTGTTGGAGGTCATCCCATGGCAGGCTCACACAAGTCTGGTGTGAAATCTGGGATGAGTAATCTGTTTGAAAATTCCTTCTATTTTCTACTTCCAACTGGACCAAATGGGGGAAATGCGGCTAAACAAATTCAAAAACTGTTAAAAGCCACTAAATCCAAGTGGATTAACGTTAAACCAAAACAACATGATCAGATTGTAGCTCAACTAAGTGATATACCCCATCTTGTGGCAGCTGGATTAGTGAATCAAACCCAGGTTGCTTTTAGGGATGAACCCATTGGGATGAAGCTTGCTGCCGGTGGGTTTAAATCCATTACGCGAATTGCGTCCTCTGATCCTAAAATGTGGAATGATATTTTGTTGAGTAATGCGAATTTGGTGGTCAAGCAACTGCAACAATACATCACCATTTTAAATGGTATCGAACAGAAAATTGAACGGCATGATTCACGCGCCATTCAAGCTTATTTTACCCAAGCAAAAATCAGTCGGGATCAGTTAGGAAAAGAGCAAGTTGAGGAGATTGCTTCATTCTATGATTTATTTTTGAACGTCTCCGATCAAGTTGGTGTATTAGCTGACGTGACCAAACGATTAGAGCAACTTAATATTAGCTTAGTGAATTTACAAGTCTTAGAAATTAGGGAAGATATTAGTGGTGTTTTACAACTTACTTTTAGAAGTCAAAGGGATTTAGAACGAGCTCAAGCTGTGCTCGAAGATCAGTATCAAGTAGTAAAGAGGTAATCATATGCAAGTCATTTTAATTGGTTTTATGGGAAGCGGGAAAACAACAGTTGGTGAACTGTTAGCTGAGAAAATGAATTTGCCAGTTGCTGATCTGGATCGGGTAGTTGAAAGATTTGCCGGAAAATCTATTTCAACAATTTTTTCGGATGATGGGGAAGTGGCCTTTCGCAGACTGGAACAAATGGAGTTAAAGTTCCAACTTGCTAAAGATGGGATCCTGGCTACTGGTGGAGGAACACCAGTTGACCGAAAGAATGCAGAACTTTTAAAAAAGAGTACTGCCACGGTTGTTTTACTGGACGTTCGGTCCCAAACTTTGTATACGCGAATTAGTAAAGAATCGGGAAGACCAATCGCCAGTCATTTAAATTTCACCACGATGAGTCAGTTGAAACAATCACGCAATCAGCGATATCATGAATGTGCTGATATGGTGATTCATTGTGATGAGTTATCCCCAGAAAAGATTGCTGAACAAATTATCAATGAATTAAAAAAATGATGTTTTATGAAGAAATTTTATATTTCATTTTAACTTTTTGATTGCTTCAATTGTTGTGGTTTTAGTTTGGAGACTATAATTGAAATAACTTTATGATTAAATTATGGAATATTTAGAAAAACGAGGCGATTAAAATGGAATTTAGATACGCAAGCGGTGTGCCAGCTCATGTTAGTACGGTAACTTCAGATCTTTTTAAAGCGGCTTCTGATCCCAAGGTGATTTCATTAGGTGGTGGAATGCCAGCTCCCGAGTTGTTTCCGGTTTCAGAGATCCAAAAGGCCGCAAACCAGGTTTTTGAACAGTATGGGCAAACGGTTCTGCAGTACTCGCAGTCGCTTGGTTACGAAAAACTAAGACAACAGATTGTGGCCATTATGAAAGAACGCCACGTTAATACAACAGTTGCTAACGTTGGCATCGTGACGGGGTCGGAACAGGCCATTGACATTGTTTCCAGGATGTTGATTAATCCTGGTGATGTGGTTTTGACCGAGGATCCAACCTACCTCTCAGCCATCGACGTTTTTAAGTCCTATGGTGCCAAAATCGTTGGCATTCCCATGGACGAGGACGGGATGGAGACAGATGCCTTAGAACGGTTAATCAAAAAATACCCGCAGGCCAAGTTTATCTACACGATTCCCAATTTCCAGAATCCAACCGGACGGACCATGACGGAAGAGCGGCGGAAGAAGTTAGTTCAGATTGGTAAAGAGGCTGGGATTCCAATTCTGGAAGACGACCCATACGGTGCCATTCGTTACGCTGGCAAATACTTACCGCCACTCAAGCACTTTGACCATGACGGTGGGGTAATCTATCTGAGCTCTTTTTCCAAGATTTTAGCACCAGGACTCCGGTTGGGGTGGATCGATGCACCATTAAACTTTATGGACAAGTTCATCTTGTTTAAACAAAATGCCGATTTACATACGGATAACTTAACCCAGTACATCGTGTCCCAGTACTTAGATGACGTGAACATTAACGACCACATCAAGAAGATTACCGATACCTATGAGCATCGGGCTAATCTGATGATGGACCGCATTGATAAGTACTTCCCAAAGAACGTGCGCCACAGTCATCCTGAAGGTGGGATGTTCATCTGGGTTGAAGTTCCCGGAGTGAACACGGAGGAACTGTATCAGACTTGTTTAAAAAATAACGTGGTGTTTGTTCCCGGCTCTTCGTTTTACGCGGGTAAGGTAAAACCAGGGACCTTCCGCTTAAACTTTTCCAACATGAATGACGATGAGATCGATGAAGGAATTAAACGGATGGCAACGGCCATTTCACAGGTATTAAATAAATAAAAGACTAAAATAGCACCTAACTCATGTGAGTTAAGTGCTATTGTTATTTGTCTAGGGAAGCTAGACTTGTTGACTTTTGGCCCAACTGCTTCTCAAGGCTTTTTTCGCGGTTCAATTCATGATTATAGTGGTAATCTTTTGGATTAACTGGCTTAAAGCCCTTGGGATGATAGAAACGCAATAGGTTATCCTTGTTTAACTTGTCCGACAGTTCCAGTTCGTGGTTGACCTGGTGCTGATTCTGATTGATTTGGTTTTGCTGCTTCTGACTTGGATGAAGCTGACGTTTGGTCTGATTATCGTAAACCGTGCCGTTCGTGGAGGTGAACTTGGGTGAGACCCAGTCACGGTTTCTAAAGGCAACCACCTGGTCGTGTTGCTTGGAGAAGAGGTCGGTTCCAAACTGAACGTACGGCTTGGAATTAATTCCCAACAGATGCAGGACCGTTGGTAGCACGTCGATCTCACCGCCGTACGTGTGGTGGATTTTCCCACCAGTAGTTCCTGGAATGTTAATCATAAATGGAACCTTCTGGATTTGGCTGTGATCAAAAGCATTCCAGTCGTTTGGTTTGACGCCTAAAAGCGGTGCCAAACTCCGTTCATCTTGGTCCATCAAACCATAGTGGTCACCGTAGATGATAATCATTGAGTTCTTGTCGAGTCCCGTCTGATGCAGGTAGTCGTAAAATTCTTTGACGGACTGGTCGAGGTAGTGGGCGGTTACAAAGTAGTTATTGACCTCGGGATTGTCAGTGTTGGTGGTCTTAAAGTGCATCTGTTTTTGGTCTTTTTGGTCCAGAACGTACGGGAGATGATTGGTGACCGTCAAGTACTTGACGTAGAAGGGTTGTTGAAGGTTCTCTAAGTACTTGTTGGAATCTTGAAACAGATACTTGTCCTTTAAGCCCATGCCTTCGGTCCGATCGCCCTTCATGTTGTAGTCCTTGGAACTAAAGAAATATTGAAAGCCAAGCCGTTTGTAGGTGTTGTTACGGTTGTAGAAATTGGCGTCGTTACCATGGAAAACGGCGGACGTGTAGTTTTGCTGCTGTTTCAAAATAGCGGGAGCCGCCTGAAAGGTATTGTCGTTTCCGTACTGAGAGAACAAGGAGCCCTCAGGAAGTCCGTACGTGCTGGTTTCAAGCATGTTTTCGGCATCGGCCGTTCGTCCCTGCCCGACTTGGTGATAGAAGTTATCAAATGAGTCAGTTAACTGACTATGGTAAATTTTATTCAGAAAAGGCGTTACCTCCTTGCCATTAACCTTTTTGTCGATCAAGAACTGTTGAAAACTTTCTAGGTGAATGACAATCACGTTTTTACCGCGAGCTTTCCCGTACATTTCGGGATTCGGGGCAGCATAGTGTTTTTTTGTAAAGCCTAAAATGTCATTTAGATCTGATTTCTTAGCGGTCGAACGCGCGATGTTGGTCTGAATGGACTTGGTCCAGTCATAGACGGTGTAGTTGTCGATTCCGATGTATTTCACGATGTCATTCTGCTTGCTTTGCGTACTTGACTGAGCGAACAGGTTGGGATTATCGATGTGAGTAAGAAAAAGGTTGAGAAACAAAAAGATAATTCCGACCAGGGTGGTTAGTAAGCTAAACCTAAGCTTCAAAGGCTTTTTGTCGATTTTAATAACACGAAATACAAGTAACAGGATAATCACGATTAAATCAAGCCAGTATAAGGCGTCCCATTTGTTGATAAGGGCGGTCGCACTGGTAATTAACCCACCGTTTAAGTTGGAATGACCGGTTGTCATCGTGTCGGCGGTCATAAAGCCCAGAAAACCCCGGAAGTAGACGATGTTTATGTACAGTAAGACGGTGTTTAAGAAGTCAATGAAGATGATAAAGGGATAAAAGAGCTTCGCGGGCTTGAAATACAACGCCAGACTTAGCGTGATGATAATCGCAGCCAGCGGATTTATCAGTAAGATGATGTGCTGCATGCGGCTCGCTGGAATGAGGTAAAAGACGTGGTAGTAAGCGTATACGGTTTTGAACCAGAACAGGATCACTAACAGGAAAAAGAAGCCCATTCTGGTATTAAAAGGGTTGAGAATTTTCTTAATGGTTTTCAAATTGAACGTTCCTTTGTAAGAATTTATGTAATTTATCACATAGGAAACATCTTATCACAATGAGAATGGGTAAAACAGAACCAAAAAGCTTCAAGTGACTAATATATATGTCACTTGAAGCTTTTTATATTGACACAGTATATACAGTAGTATATACTTAATATGTTGTTTAAATACAACATTCAAAAAGGAGAGGGATAATACGTTTTGGAGGAGATGCGTTATTAATGACAGAAACAAAAATAGTAAAGTGGGGCAATTCTCAGGGAATAAGAATACCAAAGAGCATGCTGAAAGAAATTGGCATTAATAGCCCTAACAATCAAAAAGTAAAAGTTTCAGTGAATAAGAAGAACAACGAAATTTCTATTAAGAAAGTGGGTAATGAATCTAGATTAATGAAAAAATTTGGCTACCTCTTGGATGAACCTAATGAAGGTGAAATTGATTGGGGTAAAGACGTTGGAAATGAAGTTATCCTGTAATAATGTGCCTGAAAGTGGTACGTGTTTCACACAATAAGGCACAAATAATTTTTATAGGAGGAATTTTTATGAAAAATTCCAAAGTTTCAAAGTTTCAAGATGGTGATGTTGTTTGGGTGAATTTCTCGCCTACTAATGGTCATGAGCAACGAGGAAGACGTCCAGCGGTGGTAGTTTCAATTGGCGACCTCGAACGATTGGCTGGGGTTATTTGGCTAGTTCCCATCACATCAACCAATAAAAAAAGACTGTCTGTACCAATTAATGCCAATATTGGCAATCACGGTATAAACGGTCAGGTTTTAGTTGGACAAATTCGATCAATTGATCCTTCAGCTACTGAAAGAAATGTTGAAAGAATTGGTTCCTGTCCACAAAGTACTCTTGAAGATATCCATAGAGTAATTAGTATGATTCTTCAACAATAGTACAATATGAGAGTATGTAGTTGCTATGAGTTTGTAACTTCATACTCTCATATTTTTTTTAAAAGTCAATGTTATATTAGACATTTTATATAAATTTGATTATTTATTCGTTTTATAAGTAATTTTTTAGGGAAGGTAAGTTATAAAAATGAATGCAGATTTTAAATATTTATTATCACTATTAATTAATTATTCATGGTTTATTGGAGTCTTTGTTTGTCTATGGTGCTTATTAAAAGTGCCTGGAAAATTGTATAAGGTATTTGGAATTCTTTTTGGAACTGTATCCTTTTTTTATTTTGGATCTTGGGTGAATGAGAATTGTGGATATACATTAAAAAATTTATTTCTCACTAATAACACTAAAATAATTCCAACAGGTGATATATTTGCTGTACTATATTTAGTCTTTTGTATTGCTTATCTATGTTATAAGCATTTTCACACCAATTAACTTTGTGAGTTAGAGATTATCGCTTATAGTGCTTATTTTTCAAAATCCTGCATCATTTCGTCTACTACTTCCTGGACGCTCTTGACGTCGTGAATGTTGTTGATACCAACGTCAGTGGAAATCACACCGTCATCAAGTTTGCCGTCAAGCATTGCAGGACGAACGCCACCGGCCTTGCGGGTCTGTTCGTAGGTGTCTTTGACGCCATTTTCAAACTCCTTGGCCCATTTGTCGGCCAACGGATTCTTGATTGAACGTTGGTTAGGAGATACTAATACTACGTCATCGACTGTCGAGTTGATGATTTTTTCTTTAGCAGCATCTGAAGTCCGGTTTTCGTCAGTCACAATGAACCGAGTTCCAACGTAGACTCCCTGAGCACCCAGTGCAAAGGCAGCTCGCACGCCACGAACGTCCGTGATACCACCAGCGCCAACGACTGGAATGGAGACGGCATCCACAATGCGTGGAATGGTGGTAAACGTCCCAAGGCCGGTCGTTGGAATGATCCCCCCTTCATCGTAACCAGTGGAAATCAAGATGTCGACGCCTAATTCTTCGGCTCTTTGAGCGCCCTTAACGGACGGATTAAGTTCGCGAAAGATTAAGGTACTCCCTGAATCCTTGATTTCTTTAAAAAGTTTTGGATTGATGACACCAGAAATGATGAAGATGTTAACCCCAGCGTCAAAAGCAACTCTAAAGGTCTTATCTGGGTAATCAAACTCATCTTCACTTCCGACAATCATGTTGACAGCAAAGGGATTGTCGGTGAGCTGTTTGGCCTCTTTAATCTGCTTTTTTAACGTTTTCGTGGCATCTTGAGTGGGACTAGTCTTGCCAGCGTTTGGGCCAAACGTCCCGAGACCACCAGCATTTGAGACCGCGGCGACAAACTTAGCGTCAGTTAGCCAGTTGAGTGACGCCTGAATGATTGGATACTTAATTCCAAGCATTTTAGTTATTGGACTTGTTTTCAATTTAATTACTCCCTACTTATTATTAGTTAGTTATATCTTACATTTTAGTTGAAAATTAGCTTGAAGCAAACTAAAACGATTTGTGATTAATATAATGACATTCAAATTAATCTGTAACTTGTCTGAAGCTGGCTAGTTACCGGTACCACGCGACGCTTAAAAATTAATCATGATTTGAATCGCTCTGCCCGTATAATGGCAAGTGTTGCAAAAAGGAGCGAAATTATGAAAAAAGGAAAGCTGAAGCGCTGGCACAAAGTTACAATTGCCATCGTAATTACCGTGATTATTTTAATCTTTGTGGGAACCTACTTCCTGTTTAACTTCGCGTTTAAACGGGGTGGATACAGCACGCAGGTCGGCGAAAAGGTTAACACCACTTGGATTAAAGAACAAAAGCCCCAGATTTGGCACCAAACGAACAAGGGTGGCCTAAAACTCACGGCCTACTACTTACCAGCTAAGCAAGCAACGAATAAGACCGTGATCGTAATCCACGGTTACGGAAGTACCGGGCACAAGATGAATAACTACATTAGAATGTTTCATGATGATGGTTATAATGTTCTCGCACCCGATGACGAATCATTTGGGCGCAGTCAGGGTGAGTACGCTGGTTATGGATGGAAAGATCGGTCTGACATTGTGACATGGATGAACATGATTAACCAGAACATACCGAATGGACGACTTGGTATGTTTGGGATCAGTATGGGAGCGGCTGCCGTTCTCTTTACCTTGCCAAAGGTCCCGCACAACGTTGACTTTGCGATTACCGACTGTGGTTATAACAGTATTTATGACGAGTTGAAATATGAACTGGGAACGTTGTTTCATTTGCCGACCTTCCCAATCTTACCCATTGCCCGCATCTACGGTGATATTTTTGCTAAGTACGACTTCTACGATGCCGACACGAAGCAGACGTTAGCCCACAATCAAATTCCGCTATTTATCATTCATGGCAATGCCGATAAGTTTGTCCCCGTTAAAGACGCCTATATCAATTATAAAAACGACCACGGTCCTAAGAAATTGTGGATCGTGAACCACGCGACACACGCCGATTCTTTGAACAAAGAGGGACAGGTTTACGTTAATAAGACCAGGGCGTTCGCTGAAGAGTATTTTAAATAAACAAAAAAACTAGCAAATTATATTTATAAATAATTTGCTAGTTTTGATTCAGAAGCTAAGGGCATAACACTAGTGACTAATAATTTAATGTTTTTTTCCATGATTCTCTTTCGCTCTATTTAAGAACCTATTTAGTTTTATTCCTAAGTGGATACACAAGTATAATACTAAGATAATTAGTAAAACTAGAAGTACTGTTAACAACAAAGTACCAATCATAAAGAATAAATCAAACCAATTTATCATTTAATTTCCTCCCTTAAATAGAATAATCTAAGTATTACCAAAAATCCAAAAGAAAAACCCTGGCTTCGCTGAAGAAGTCAGAGCAATTAGGAAGATTCGGCTAGTCAAGTTGACAGTATAGTAGTTTGTGGATGCCTGACGCTTGTGAGTTATCGAGTTTTAAAAAGTATCTATATTAGTTAGGGAGTCCGATAAAAATGTTTCTTAACTAGTCGATGAGAGGAGTATATCACCAAAATAATAAAAAGAGACTAATTATGATTTTGAAATAATCATTAAACAAGAGTTAGGACAGCTAAAGTGATTGGCGCGGATGAGTTTGACGCTGGCCTAAATTTTTTTGAGCCTCAATTAGGCCTAAGATAAGTTTCGTAAACGATTAACTAAACGTGATGGGTGTCGTTTTGGCAGTAAATCTTTCATTATTACTTTGAGTGGGGTTTAAACGACATCTGGTAAGGCATTTTGCCATGTTATTCTTTAGTCGCTCCAAAAAAGATACTTTCACAATGCTTCCTACTTCTGGAGCACACATAGCTTCAAACTCCAAAAAATGCTGCTTCTCAGAAGTGGCACTTTTTATTTATTAGACAAAAACCGGCTAAGCATGGACTTAGTCGGTTACAGATATTATTCAAATTTGGCGTGGACCATGTAGCGTTTTTTACTTGGGTCCACTTTTTTGTTTAAGATGTCGTACATGAGTTGCGCGGCGTATTTTCCCATGGTGTACGCGTCTGTCCTGATACACTTCGTTTTTGGCTGGATTAGGTTGACGATGTTGGAACTCACAAAACCAGTGATGTTTGGAATCTTGTCGCGGTCAATAATGTTGTTACGCAACAACCGGGGCAAAAAGCTTAACAACCACTTTTCCGTTAGGCAGAAAATCAAACTGTTGGGTTGCTTTTTTAATTGGCGGACGATTTCATGATAGGCACGATGAAGTGACGTTTTGGAATAACCGGGCTTGACGATTGTAATATCAGGTTCGGGGTAGACGTATTTAATCCCGGCAACACGCTCTCTGACGACCTTCATCTCGCTTTCAGCGTTAGTAACCAAGATTAACTTGGAAAGCCCCAGGTTGTTTTTAAAATAGGCGGCGGCTTTCTGAGAAATCGCAAAGTTGTTAATGACGATGTTATAAAAAAAGCCATCGTTAATGGATTTATCGGTCAAAATAACGGGGAAACGCGGTTTTAAAAGTTCGGCAATGTCCTTGATGTGGCTGTTGACCGGATGAATGATGGCACCCCTGATGAGGCTAGTATCTAAGGCTAGAAAGAGGTCGCGTTCGTTTTTGTACTTACTGGCGGAATTAATCAGCAAGGGGATGTACTTGTAAATGGACAGTTGGTCCTGGATTCCTTCAAACATCCTGATTGAAAAGGGATCCTCGATGTCTGACACTCCTACCGCAATGATGCTCCCACTGTCATTTTGGCGGCTTAAGCCACGCGCCATTGAGTTAGGAACGTACCCGAGGTGTTTGATTGATCGTTTAATGCGATTCGCCGTGTTCTTGGACATCGAGTTAAGATGGTTGTTTAAGAACCGTGACACGGTGGCCGTTGAAACTTTGGCGTGTTTGGCAACTTCTTTAATGGTGACTCGTTTTTTGTTCATTTCTCATTTCCTCAAATTTTATTTCATAACTGCTAACTGCATGGAATTATCATATCTAATAAAATTATAAAAAGCAAAACGATCTCAATTAAGATTGAAATTAAGGTTATTGTTGTTATAAAATTGAGAAAACGGTTAACCGGGCATGCCTGCATGAGGATTAATGAGAAATATGTTTGTTTTAAAAAATAAACATGAAATCAATTGAAGCGTTGGTATGACGGGCAACGCGACCATTATTTTTGACCATTCTTAAAGATTAGTGGGATTGTTTACAGTTTGAATAACGTGTATCGCTTGTAGAAGGGGTCAAGGAGTTTGAGTGACTTTAGCTGTAATTGACCAACTTGATTTAAACAATTTGCGCAAACGCTTAACCACTTAGTCAATCAGATTTTTACGTCATAAAAGGCCGTTATTTATGAAATAACTTGTGGAATTAAAGATTGAGAAGGTGGTTTCATCTCTATAATTAAAGATAAATCAAGTTTCGTTTGCGGGAGTTTTGAATGTGAGAAAAGTATTTCATATTAATCAAAAATAACTAATAACAACAACTTAGATTGTCGTATGTATACATGTCAGGCCACAAGTATTGAGGGATATAAACATAAATAAATACTAAACACATAATGATAAAAAGATCCTGGCGGTTTCTTTAATATCAAATGAGTTAATTTTCGGGTGGGCCATTTCGGAATTAATACTTGTGGAAGATGTGTATCAATCACCGACAATTGGGCATTTATGGCCTGATTGTTTTAATAGTAGGATTGCTGTCACTGATTAGTTTGGTAGCGATTGTTGGAGTTTTTTCGTTTTGCGCGGGGTGGTGGGAAATGCATTGCTTAAGCAGGTTTCACGGCCAATAACACTCCCAGTAACAAGTGGGATCTGCGAGAAACTGAGCGAATTGACAGGTTAGTCAATGGTGCTGGTATGCAAAAGAAGAAACGAAGGTAGTCAGAAGCAAATTAAGTCACGATTACGTAGTTCTACTATTGAATAGTGGTATCTAACGAAATAAGTCGAAAACTAATAAGTCACATTATATGTAAGACACTCTAACGTTAGGTATCCAAAAAAGGACCCTCAAGTCGAAAGATTTGGGAGTTCCTTTTTTAGTTATATTTATTTTATAGCGTTCTTTAAAACATTTTGAGCCACAAAAGTTGCGTATTTTGGGGCTCCTTGATTATTTGGATGGGCTTGATCGGAGTATAACCAGTTCGGATGCTTGTTGATATAGTCATTCCAATCAATGATGTACAAGTTTTTATACTTCTTTTGCGAGTCTTTCAGCATGGCATTCACGGAATTTTGCCAAGTTTCAGTTGGAATGTGGACGTTAATCCAGAAAACGTGACGCTTAGGACCAGCAATCTCCATAATTTGTTTCATCGTTTCTGGTGAAATATTACCGTTTGTTCCGAGCCCAATGACAACGTTTTTGCCTAGTAGTCCTTGATTGGCTAAGCTTTTAATATCAGGGACGGCAGCTGCTGGTTGGCGTGAAACTTGGGCATCAATGTAGAAGCGCGGGAAAATCTTCTGTAAATCATCATGACCAGCTAACATAACTGAGTCACCCACTGCAGTTCCGGATAGATTTTGAGCTTCTTTTACTTGTGCGGCAGTTAAGCCATTTTTTTCCAACTGGCTTTGGTCTTTGGTAGATCGTTTAACCTTTTTACCACTCTTGATTTCTTTAGCGAGATTTTTGTTGTTTTCTTTTTCGGTTTTAGCGTTCTTTTGAATTTTATTGGCAAGCTGAGTGTGATTAGCCTGTTTAGGATTAATGGTAGTGGATTGAAGAATACCAATTCCACCGATTATTACAAGTACACTGAGAATGATTTCACGTATTTTGGTGTGACTCATGAATTCAATTAGTTTACTAAAAAGGATTTTGTAGTCATATTTGCCAAATGGAACTTCAACAAAGCGATACGATATCTCGGAAATACCAATAATCAATAGAATTTCAATAACGGCATATAACAACTGATGATTGGCAACATTTTTGAATTTATCCTCGAAAAAGATAAAGACAGGCAGCTGATAGACATAAATTTCATAACTTCTGGAACCAATCCAATCAAAAACGGGATTGGTCATCAACCAGTTCCAATGACTAATGTTTGAGAGAATGGCCCACATAATCAGAACGGTAAATAGTGAGAACAGTACCATTCCACCATGATACAAAAATGTGGATTGAGCTCCTACCGTAAATATCAACCATACCATTCCAATGATACCGATTAGTCCAACGACGTCAAAGAAGGTCCTTTGGCCTTGAGCGGAATTTCTAACGATTCGATTACTGGGCCACACAATTGCTAAGGCAGCTCCCAATAAGATTGAGAACATCCGGGTATCGGTCCCGTAGTAAACTCGGCTTGGATCAGTGCCAGGCTTAAATAAGATTGCCATCAGGATTGCTGATAAAACGGATAAGCCAATAGCAACAAAGAAAATGCTTTTCTTGTTTAAAAAACCGTGTTTGTTTCTGTTGAAAAGATACAGCAACAAAACGACAATTAAAGGCCAGATTAGGTAGAATTGACCTTCAATCGCAAGGGTCCACAAGTGGGTAAAGGGTGATTCAGATCCAGCAAAATTTTGAAAGTATGATTGACCGTTAGCAATTTCATACCAGTTATAGACGTACGTTAAATTGGTAACGACACTTTGCCACAAATTGGCTAGTAAATTTCGTTGAAATAATGTGATATAAGTTGCTGTAGCAAATAACATCACGATTAAGGTTGGATATAAACGTTTTAATCTTTTGTACCAGAAGTGACCATACCGAAAATGTCCAGTTGATTCATATTCGTTAATTAAATGGTCGGTAATTAGGTATCCTGAAAGAGTCAAAAATACCGGAACACCTAAGTAGCCACCACTAAAGATATTTTGATTGAGATGGTAGAGAATAACACAAATAACTGCTAGTGCTCTAAGTCCTGTGAAGCCAGTGATAAAACGATTTTTTGCCATATTTGTTTCCATTATTAAAATTCCCTACTAATTCAATGCTTACTAATTCCGACTTAAAAAGACTGTCAAACAACATTATTTGACAGTCTTTTCACCTACAATTGATTAAGTTAACTTAGTGTCTAAAATGATGTGCTTTTTTTACGCGATACCAGACAAAAGCTCCAATTCCGACAATTAGAATGACAATAATACCACCGATCATCCATTTGGTATGGTCTTTTTTGGCTGATTTGTGGTTCCACTTGTCTCTTTTAGCCTTTTGGTTCTTGTCATTATGATGCTTGTTCTTCTGCTTTTGTTGGTCTTTTTTGGTTTTATTTTGATTATTACGATTTTTAGTCGTTTGTTCTTTATTTTGTTGCTTGGTTTTATTTGCTTGGTTGGGTTCGTTACTACCAGCGGTTTGTCCTTGGTTATTATTTGCTTGAGAATTACCGTTTTTATTTATCGCTGCGTTTCCGCCACTTGAACCGTTATTCTGTCCGTTTGTGGTCGTGCCATTTGAAGGAGACGTTGCGTTTCCACCCTGATAATTCCCACTTTGCTGTGGCTTATTAAGTGGTTGGTACGCAATGGTGACCGTCATTGACTGACCAGCAGCTGGATAAGTGTTACCACCGTTATCAGCTCGGTTGCTTCCGGCAACGTAGCCGGGAATGTTTGGAACGTCGTTTGATAGGTCAAGCATACTGTTAGGAGCACCATAGATAACTTTACTGGCACGAATTGGTTGACCAGTTAAAGCATTGACGTACTGGACGACAACTTGACCTTGCGCAGTACCTGCCGCGACATTTGAGTCAGCATAGACCGTGTTTGGATGGGTTACAAACAGTCCACTGACAAACATGGTAGTACCGACTAGAAGTGAAAGAGCGATTTTCTTGATATTCATAATAACCATCCTCGTTATGTATTTTGATATAAAATCCAAGGATAAGTATACATCAAAATAGGGGGGTAACTAGTACAATCATCAAAAGAACCATTTCCAATGTTAGTGGAAATGGTTCTTTTGAAATAAAGTTGTATATTTAAATTATCATTTTGGTATTTTATTTTTAATGTCATTTATAATCATTTCTGCATCCTTAGAGTTTAAACGTGATTCATTATATAAATATTGATTGTACCCTTTTGTTGGCTTTTTATTGTCTATATACCATGAGTGTATATTGGCTAATAGTCCATCAGGATAAGTATGACTTTTATCTTGACTATATATTAAAGCATGTAAGATTGTGTGTTCAATTAAATTACAGTAAACAAGATTTTTTTTAATCTGTGTACAAAAAGGTGCCTGTTGTTTTCTTACAGAACGTGAAGTAGATAAATTAGGGTACTTATCTTCTTTTACATGATGACAATATAATCCTGTCTTTTTATATTTTCCCTTGTGTATTCTTTTATTCTGATAATGTATGTAATGACAATATGATACTTTATTGAAATAATTACCCTTTACTTGTCCAACAGTTTTTTAACTGCATCGTTATAAGAAATTTTTAATAGTTGCTGGTATTCACTTAAATTATCGATGATATTCATCCTCCTAATAATAGTTATGTATTCGTTGATTATGGTACTTTAGTTTTCGTTTAGTTTATCTACCCAAGCATCAAAATCACTTAACGATCCAATTGTGGTTACGTTATTAGTTTCAGCATCTTTTTTCGCATTTTGTGCTGTAGGTGTATCTAAAAAATTATTGCCAGTTGTTTTATTCGCCGAATCTTTCATTATCAAACCTCCAAATGCCGCATGTATTTGCTTACACCTTTATTATCCCTGCAATGACAATAATTTTAAAGCCTTTAATTATTTTAAATGGCAAACACAAAAAAATGCTCTATAACCATTAGATTATCTATTAGTTATAGAGCATTTTGTTTTAAAAATTATTTTTATTGATACTCAATGGTTGCCGGTGGTTTCCCGGTAATGTCGTAGAGTACGCGGTTGATCCCGGGGACTTCATCGACAATTCGTGATGAGACCTTACTCAAAACATCCCACGGAATTTCGGCAAATTCAGCGGTCATTCCATCAACGGAATTGACGGCTCGGATATTGATGGCTTCATCATAGGTTCGTTCATCACCCATGACACCAACGGTCCGAATCCCAGGAAGGGCAGTGAAATACTGCCAAACCTTCTTGTCCAGACCGGCATTTTTGAACTCGTCGCGTAGAATGGCGTCAGAATCTCTGACCTTCTTTAATCGTTCGGGAGTCACGTCACCGATAATGCGAATGGCAAGACCGGGACCGGGGAAGGGTTGCCGCCAAACCATCTCGTCTGGCATTCCCAGTTTTTCACCGATTTCTCTGACCTCATCCTTGAAGAGTTTGTTTAATGGTTCAATTAACTTGAACTTGAGGTCTTTAGGTAGTCCACCAACGTTATGGTGAGACTTAATCGTTTGGGCGGTATCCGTTCCGGATTCAATCACATCAGTGTATAAAGTACCCTGTGCCAAGAAATCAACGTCCTTGAATTTGCGGGCTTCCTTTGAGAAGGTGTCGACGAATTCTTTCCCGATGATTTTACGTTTCTTTTCGGGATCGGTGACGCCTTTTAGTTTGGATAAGAATTCGTCACTAGCATCGACAAAGTCAATGTTTAAGCCAAATTCATCGCCCAAAGTGTGTAAGACCTGTTGGGCTTCATTCTTTCGCAACAGACCGTGGTCAACGAAGACGGAGATGAGTTGGTCCCCAATTGCCCGGTGTAAGAGAACGGCGACCACACTGGAATCAACTCCGCCAGAGAGACCCAGTAAGACGCGTTTGTCGCCAACTTCTTCCTTGATGTTTGTAATGGCATCTTCAATGAAGTCGTCCATTGACCAGTTATCCTTAGCGTGGGCAATATCAAAGACGAAGTTGTGTAGCATTTGGTTCCCCTGTTTTGTGAGGTTAACTTCGGGATGAAATTGGACGGCATAGATGTCTTTGTCATGGTCTTCCATGGCAGAAATGGCACACTGTTCACTAGTGGCAGTTACTTTGAAACCGTCTGGCACTTTGGTCACAAAGTCTCCGTGACTCATTAAAACGGTTTGATCGGGGTCCAGTCCTTTAAAGGTACCGGAGTCATTACTTGTGACCTTGATTTGAGCGGGACCGTACTGACTGTCGTCAGCGGTGGTGGTTTGACCACCCTTTAGGTCGTGGGCCAATAGTTGCATGCCGTAACAGATTCCCAGAATCGGAATGCCCATGTTTAAAATCTCGGGGTCGACGTCTAAAGCGTCTTTGCCGTTGACACTGTTGGGACCGCCAGAAAAGATGATGCCCTTCGGTGCGATTTCCCTTACTTCTTTGGCAGTGATGGTGTGTGGTTTTAGTTCTGAATAAACGCCCATGTCACGAATGCGACGGGTGATTAATTGGTTGTATTGACTCCCAAAGTCGAGCACTAAAATCTCATCATAATCACGTTTTTTTGTACCAGTTGCCATCAAATTCCTCCTATTTATCGATTGAATAGTTTGGTGCGGATTTGGTGATTTGCACATCGTGGGGATGTGATTCGCGTAGTCCTGCATTAGTAATTCTAACAAATTGAGCGTTATTAATTAAGTCGGAAATGGTGTGAGAGCCGGTGTAACCCATTCCAGAACGAAGGCCACCCGCAATCTGAAAGAGAACGGTTGAGACGTCACCCTTGTATGGGGTTTGACCCTCAATTCCTTCTGGGACGAGTTTCTTTTCTTCTTTGACCTTGCCCTGAAAGTATCGGTCAGAAGAACCATTTTCCATGGCTGCCAGTGAGCCCATGCCACGGTAAGCTTTATATTTTTTACCGTCAGCACCCGTATAAACGTCTCCAGGAGCTTCTGTCGTACCTGCCAGCATACTTCCTAGCATGACGGCACTGCCGCCCGCTGCGAGCGCCTTAACGATGTCTCCGGTGTACTGCATCCCACCGTCAACGATGATTTGCTTGCCGTAATCGGCGGCAACTTGGGCGGCGTCAAAGGCAGCGGTGATTTGGGGAACTCCTACACCAGCCACGATCCGGGTGGTACAGATGGAACCGGGTCCAATGCCGACTTTGGCAATGTCAACACCAGCATCAAAGAGGGCTTTGGCACCAGCACCAGTCGCAATGTTTCCGGCAATCAAAGTTTTGTCTGGAAACTTGTTTCTGATTTCAGCGATTTTTTCTAATACACCCTTGGAATGACCGTGGGCGGTATCGATGATGACGGCGTCTGCCCCGGCATCAAATAATAATTGAGTTCGATCGAAGGTATCGTTAGTTACCCCAACGGCCCCCGCTACTAATAGATGACCATTGTCATCAACCGCAGCATTGGCACCGGTAACTTCAGCATTTTTAACCGTTTTAACTTCAGCTGCTTGTTTTTTGGCGCTCATGTTTTTGTGAACTACGCCGAGTCCACCGTTTTGAGCCATCGCAATCGCTAAAGGTGCCTCTGTGACAGTGTCCATACTTGCGCTTAGAACGGGTAAGTTTAACTTTAAGTTCTTACCTAAGGTTGTTCTTAAGTCAACTTGGTTTGGTAACACGTCACTTGCTGCAGGAATTAAGAGAACATCGTCAAATGTTAATCCTTGTTTCCCGAATTTATAATTCCAATCCTTCATCGTACTCCTCCTATTGTTCAGTTTTATATAAATTGTTAATAGAATACCATAAAAAACGTTGCAACATCAATGACAACTCGAACAATTTTTCTTTGGTTAACTTTAATCATATGTAGTTGGCGCTTGACTGATTTATAAAGACGGACAAGACAGAGTAATTCAATAATGGTAAAATCTACGTATATCTATTTGACAGAATTTTAATTAAACAATTAATAGAAAGATGGGAATATTATGGATGACAAATTTAAGAAAGTGCGAGGGATGTCAGACATTTTGCCTGATGAGACCAGTGTTTGGCAACGAATCGAAGATACGGCGCGGGACGTTTTCGCTCGATACGACTTTCATGAAATGCGCACTCCGCTAGTTGAGAAAACCCCCGTCTTTACCAGAACTTCTGGTGATAGTTCGGATATCGTCACCAAGCAGATGTACAGTTTCCAGGATAAAAGTGGACGAGATATCTCACTAAGACCGGAAGGGACCGCTGGAGTGGTCCGTTCCTTCGTTGAAAATAAACTCTTTGGACCAGAACATCCCAAGCCCGTTAAAGTTTTCTACATGGGAGCGATGTTTAGATACGAACGTCCGGGGGCCACTCATAATCGGGAATTTCATCAGATTGGGTGTGAATCAATCGGAGCTACCAGTCCCCAGATTGATGCTGAAACGATTGCGTTAGCCCTAGACATCTTCAAGGGCGTGGATATCAACGATTTAAAGGTTGAAATCAACACGTTGGGTGACGAAGAGAGTCGGAAACGTTACCATGACGTCCTAGTAGCTTACTTCTCAAAGTATGAGGACCAATTAAGTGAAGACTCCAAACGGCGCTTAAAACAGAATCCACTCCGGATTTTGGACAGTAAGGACAAGGGGGACCAGCAGTTGGTCGCTGACGCTCCGAAATTAGAAGACAGTTTAACGGATGAATCCAAGCAGTACTTTAATGATGTTTTATCGGCCCTTGATGCTTTAGACATTCCGTACACCGTTGATGATCGGTTGGTTCGGGGTCTTGATTATTACACCGATACGGTATTTGAAATCATGGCCAAGGATCCAAGCTTCGGGGACGATTACACCACGATTTGTGCTGGTGGTCGTTACAACCACATGGTAGAAGAGTTTGGTGGACCAGAAGATACCGGAGGCGTTGGCTTTGCCTTTGGTGAAGAACGGTTGGCAACCATCGTGAACTCTAACGATGACAGTGATTCGATTGACTACTTCATTGCGACCGACGTGAAAGATAAGGAAGCTGACGTTAAGAATCAGATTCTTGATAAGGCCCTAAAAACCGCTGAAGACTTGCGTAACGACGGGAATTCCGTTGAAGTCAACTTTCAGAGTCGAAGCATGAAGAGTCAGATTAAAGAAGCTAAGAAATTAAATAGTAAAAACATTATGAGAATGGATTAATTATGAAGATGGGGCGAATAATATCGCCTTTTTCTTTTAATTCAAGATGAAAGAAGTGAGGATTTGAGTAGTAAAAAAGAAAAGGTCGGAACTATTGGTCTGACCGCGTTTGTACTATCAGCGATGGTTGGTGGTGGAATCTACGATTTGCCACAAAACATGGCACTCCATGCCGGCGCAATTGCCCAAATCATCGCTTGGGTGCTATCGGGATTAATTATCTGGTTTATTGTGCGTTCGTTTATGACCCTATCGGAGGTTCGACCACAGTACACCACCGGGTTGTATCACTATGCCCACGCTGGCTTTGGCAACTTTACCGCCTTCTTTGTAAGTTGGGGGTACTGGATCTGTCAGTCGTTTGCCGTTGCCGCGTATTCGGTCCTCTTGATGTCGACTTTAAACGCGTTTTGGCCTGGAACGTTTACCGGTGGCAATAACTGGATTTCAATTATTGGTGGCACCATCGTGTTATGGCTGATGACATACCTAATTTTAAAGGGCATCCGGGTTACCAGCCACGTCGATATCTTTGGGACGATCTGCATGTTGACGATTGTGGCCATCTTCATCATTACCATGATTGTGGTGTTTAACTGGCACGCTTTTTCCACCAACATGTTTGCGTCTCAGACGTTACCAAAGGTTAATGACAAGGCCATGGGGAGTTTGTTTTCCCAAGTCCGAAATGCCATGATGACCACAATGTGGGTCTTTTCTGGGGTTGAAGGAGCCGTGGTACTGTCAAGTAACGCCAAGAGTCAAAAGGACGTGCGTCAGGCCACTAAATACGGTTTCTTGATTTGTTTGGTACTGTACGCGTTGGTTTCAATTCTCCCCCTTGGTTTGAGAAGTTACGGTCAATTGGCCAACTTACAAAGTCCGTCAACTGGGGCTTTGATGCAGATTGTTTTGGGACCACTGGGACGCTTAATCATCACCTTTGGCGTCATTGTTGCCGTCTTATCCAGTTGGTTGACGTGGGTCTTAGTTCTGTCTGAGATGCCACGAGCTGCCTCCATGGACGGGACCTTCCCGAAGTTCTTTAGAAAGATGGGCAAGAACAACGTTCCGATTCACTCGCTGTTCATGACGGTTATCGTCATTCAATTAATCATTATCTTTACCCATTTTGCGGGGCGGGCCTTTAATTTCACGCTGACGATCGTGGGAACGATGACGGTGCCACCGTACCTGATTTCGATGATGTACCTGTTCAAGATTAGTCGCAATGAGAAAACGTTCAATCCTGAAGGGCACAAGCTATCCGTTTCTAGAAAGAGTGCCTATTTGGTTTCAGCGCTCGCAATTTTAGGAACCATCTTCATGGGATACGCGGCTGGACTGGAGTACCTGACGATTGCTTTCGTGATTTATGCCTTAGGGATTCCACTGTTTATGTACGCTCGAAAACAGTACGCACCGGGTAAACCAATCTTTGGTAAGTACGAACGCTACTTTGCGATTGCCATCTTGGTGGTAGCGGTCATCGGGGTTATCTTACTGATTCAACCGAAATTGTAATTAAATTTGGAAAAATTAAAAGACGATTGAACTTTCAGATAGTTCAGTCGTCTTTTTGATATTCATTAATTTTAGTTTAAATAGAAGCCGATAGGTGCTCCGTGGCTATCCTTACTAGCGGCATTTTGGTAAAATTAGAAAATAAATAAATTTAAGTGGGGATTAATTATATGAGTTTTTTAGTCGATTTTGTGCTTCACATTGACCACCACCTAGTCACACTCGTCAACATGTTTGGCAATTGGACCTATCTGATCCTGTTTGCGGTTATCTTCATCGAAACCGGCGCCGTGATCATGCCATTTCTGCCGGGTGATTCACTGTTGTTTGCGGCCGCTGCCTCGGCCGCAGCGAGTACCAATGATTTAAACGTTTGGATTTTTGTGATTTTGTTCTTTCTGGCGTCCGCCTTGGGGGACTCACTAGATTTCTTCTTGGGAAGAAAAGTTGGCCTAGCCATTACTGACAATAGGCATTTGAGCCGGTTCATTAAGCCCAAGGATTTTGAGAAAGCTCATCAGTTCTTTGATAAGTATGGTTCATGGGCCATCCTACTTGGTCGCTTCATGCCGATTGTGCGGACGTTCGTTCCGTTCGTCGCTGCCAGCAGTGACTACAGTTACCAAAAGTTCGTGAAGTATGACATTACCGCATGTGTGGCATGGGTCGCACTATGTTGTGGTGGCGGATACTTCTTTGGCAACATTCCGTTCGTTAAGGAACACTTTTCGGCCGTGATTTTATCAATTATCTTGATTACGTTACTTCCGGCTCTGATCGGATTAATTAAAACTCGTTTCACTAGCAAAAAGGACGCAGCTTAGACTGCGTCCTTTTATTTTGGAGTTTGAATTAACGTAAATCCTGTAATTCATGACTAATTTTTTTTGTTTGGGGATAAATTTGTTGATAAATTTTAAAAATCTTGGCGTATTTAGCTGCGTTAGCGGCAATTGGTTCGTAAGTCTTACCGAACTTGATGAACTGATCGGCACAGGCGGGAAAGCCGGTGAACCAACCAAGTCCGACAGCCGCAATCATGGCCGCTCCAATGCCGGGTCCCTGTTCGTTTGCGAGGGTGATAATGGGTTTATTAAAGATGTCCGCCTGCATTTGGGTCCAAACGGAACTTTTAGCGCCGCCACCAATGGAAGTAACGTGATCAATGGTCGCACCCATTTGGTCGTAGATGGCTAAGATATCATTGAGACTAAAGGTGATCCCTTCCATCACGGCTCTAGTGAAGTCGCGTCGGACCTGGGTCCGGTCAATGCCAATGAAGCTCCCGCGAATTTGCGAATCAGCGTGGGGCATTCGTTCTCCTGCAATGTACGGAGTGAATAAGAGTCCGTTGGCTCCAATCGGAGATTTACCGGCTTCATTAGTCATCTCGGTAAAGTCTTCGTCCTTGACGAAAGTGTTCTTGTACCATGTTAATGAATCACCCGCGGCCAGCGTGACACCCATTGAATAGTAGGTATCAGGAATGGAATGGTCTTCCATTTGCAGGCGGCCACCATAGTCGGTTGAGAGATCGATCTCGTGATGTAGGACTACGCCCGAGGTTCCGACACTGACTAGCGCGTTATTGGGTGACATGATGCCCGCTCCAACCGCGCCAGCGGAGTTGTCGGCGGCTCCACCATAGACCTTGGTAATGGTTGACATATCGGCTTGATCGGCGAAGTCGGGAATGACGTTTCCAGCGTAGTCAATGGACTGAATTAGTGGCGGCAGGATTTTCTCGGGAATTCCCAAAGCCTTACAGATTTCGAGGCTCCACTTGTTATCGTGAATGTCTAAGAGGGTGGTTCCGGTAGCGTCAGAAAAGTCGACCGCAATGTTACCGGTCATTTTGAAGCGCAGGTAATCTTTTGGTAGGAGGAAGGTTTTTACTTTCGCCCAGTTCTCCGGTTCGTTTTCTTTGACCCAAAGGAGTTTGGTAATGGTAAAACCCTCCAGTGGTTGATTACCAGTGATTTCAACGAATCGTTTGCCCAGTTTATCCTCAATCTCTTTGCGTTGTTTAGTGGTTCTAGTGTCGTTCCACAAGATAGCTGGTCTTATGACCTGATTATCTTTGTCCAACAAGACTAGTCCATGCATTTGACCTGAGAAACTAGCTCCACTAATGGACTCTGGATCAACATTGTCATCATTGACTAGTTTTCTGATGGCCGCAATCGTACCATTCACCCAGTCATTGGGATTTTGTTCACTCCAACCTGGTTTGGGATGCGGATTCGGATACTCCGTTGATTCTTGTCCCACAATGTCACCCAGCTTATTGACAGCAGTGACTTTGACCGATCCCGTGCCGAGGTCGATTCCTAAAACGTTTTTTTCCATGTGTGCACCAACTTTCATAAATATACCTTGTAGTTACAACTCTTAATTTAAGACTAGCAGGTTATGTAATCGTTTTCAATGCCAATATATTAGTTTGTGTTTGATATTTTGTATAGACATTTTAATAAAACAAAGTTAAACTATTCACATTATTAAATGGAGGAGAATAATTAATATGTCAAATAAAAATGATTTAAATGACTTATTAGTATTAGGAAATGGTTTTGATTTGGCTTGTGGATTAAAAACAAAATTTTCTGATTATTTTGAATTTGTTAAGAAGCAATCATTGACAGGAAACGACGAAACTTATGATAATTATTCTAAGGAATTAATTGAATTGAATAATGATGTTAAGAATAATAAAGACTATCATACCAATCAAAAATCTATCAAAACTAGTACAATGTCAAAGTTGTTTACTAATTATTTTGCCCCATCAACTTCTAAAAATAAACATAGTAAATGGTCTCTTGATATTTCACTTAAAGATAATTTATTTAAGCCTTCAATTTTTGATATTTACTTTTTAACAAAGTCTAAGTTGAATGACAAAGGAAATCAGGATACTAATAAAATTTTACAAGACAATTGGTCTGATGTTGAGAAAACGCTAGGGAAGTTAATAAAAGGTAAACAAAGTTTGTTTGTAAGGACTATGGATCATTTAAACAAATTTATTAATAATGGATATAGAAACTCATTACTTCACAGTAAAAAAGAAAACAAAATTGATGCAATTGAGAGGGAATTTAGTGACAGTTACGATGATGAATCATGGTTGTTACTTTTTGTCATTATTATTGCATTTAATTACCCTATTAAGATGAAACTTGTTAAGGATAGTAATGAAAATAAAAAATATAATAATTATTTTATTGATTTTATACTTGAACAATTACAACAATTTGAACATAATCTTGGAAATTATATAAAAGATATATCTGAAAACACAAAAAGCATTTATGAGTATAATACTGGTGAATTATTAAAAAAAATAGGTAAAAATGATTTTAATATATTAAACTTTAATTATACAAACCCATTTAACAATATTAAAACTAAAAATATACATGGTACCGTTAAAGATCCAATAATTGGTATAGATACTAAAGCAATTGAGAAGAATTCTGAATTATATAAATTTACTAAGACTTATCGAATTATGACAAGGTCTAATATTAACGATGAATCAGTGTTGCCAGGAATACCAAAAAATATTTATTTTTATGGTCACTCACTAGCTCCTGCTGATTATTCATACTTTCAAACAATTTTTGATCATTATGATATTTATAATAGTTCAATCAAGTTAGTATTTTGTTATTCAGTTTATGATCAAAGAAAAGAAAACGAGATTAAATCTAATTATTTTGAAGAAGTATACAAACTTATGAATACTTATGGTAAATCAACAGGAACCCAAAAGGGACGGAATATACTTCATAAAATGATTCTTGAAGGGCGCCTTGTTTTAAAAGAAATTGACACAACTGATTTAAAAGCTATTGAACCTGAAGAAGTTAAAACTAAGTAATAAAAAACACGCATTACATATTTATTTACGTAATGCTTATTTTTTATTCGTCAATTTCCATCGCCATTTTCACCAGCTGCTTCTTAACCGGTCCGATGTTATCTCGGTGGGCGAGGACGATCAGTGTGTCACCGGCTTTAATTTGGGTGTTGCCATTGGGAATGATGTGCAGATTACCCCGACTAATCGTGATGAGAATGGAGTGGTTCGGCCAGTGGATGTTTTTGACTAATTTGTTTTCAATTGAACTGAATTCGTAGACCGGGACCTGAATCTTGTCCGTCTTGCTGTCAGCGTTGAAATACGTCTTAATGGCTGTCAATCGTTCCGCTAAGGCTTGATAGATTGGTTGACCACCCAGCATGTCGACCACGACGTAGGAAATGAGGACCACGAGCGCTAACGCCATGAAGTTCTTGGTGTTACCGACCAGTTCGGTGATTAACATGATGGAGGTAAAAGGTGCCTTACTGACGGCTGCAAAATATCCAGCCATCCCGAAAATTAACAAGTTGTTAACGTACCCGGCACCGAGTAGTCCAGTCTGTGACATAAAGCCACCGTAAGCGGCACCAATCAGTGATCCAACTGCTAAGACCGGCATGAAGAAGCCACCTGGAATTCCAGCACCATACGTAATTAATCCGAAGACAAACCGGACGATTAAGAAGACAAAGATGGCGGTTAAGGGCACGTTGTGGGTAGCAACGGTCATAATGACCCGACTACCACTTCCGATGGTGGTCGGAAAGAACATTCCAACGGGAATAACCAGTAAAATCGGAATCGCACACATAAAGTACCATGGAATAATTTTAATCTTAGCGAACCACTTTGGCAGGTCCAGTAGACCTAGGTTATAGACGTAGCCTAGGACACCCAGAATAATACCTAGGATAATCAGTTGCCAGTAGTTCTGCAGTTGAAAAATGTGACTGTAGAAAATGGGCAGAATGGGTTTTAAGCCGAAAACTTTTAAGGAAACAAAGTTTGCACAGATTGACCCCGTGAGTGACGAAAGCCAAACGGCGGGGGAGAAATTGCGGTAAACGCCCTCCATGACGAAGAACGTCCCTGCTAGTGGTGCACTAAAGGTGGCCGACAGTCCTGAGGCTGCTCCGGTCGCAATCATCAATCGTCGCTCAGAACCGCCTTCTTTAAAGCCCTGGGCAATTCCTTGACCAATGGCACCACCTAACTGAACGGAGGGTCCTTCTCGTCCAACAAAAATTCCAGTTCCAACGGTTAGGACACCAGTGACAAATTTCCGCCATAAGACAGAGACCCAATTAGTTTCAATGTTTCCCGCAAGTTGAGCTTCAACCTGTGGAATCCCGGAGCCTTTAACGTCAGGATCGCCCTTCATGATAAGACCGGTCACGATTGAGATGAGTAAGAAAGTGGGAATTACCAACCACAGAAGATTGAGATTGTGGTCAAGTCCATGATAAATTGTAAGCGACCATTTTAAAGCGACCTGGATTAGGTAACGAAAAGACGCAATTACGGCACCCGTCAGCGTTCCAATAATGGTTGCAAAGAGAACGTATCGAATGTCTGAAAAATCAATGTGGTGTGTGCGTTTCGGCAAGTTGTTCATCTCCATTAAGCAATTACACCAATTGTATCACGATTAATTTCCCCAAATGAATTCGATTTTAGGGTAAAATAATAATATAGAAAAGATTTAATTGGAGGAATTTATGAAGAAATCAGATATTGTTCAAAAGTTAGACTTCTTGTATGTCCTAACCCTAGTAATTTCAATTATTGAAACGGTTTTGTTGTTTCCAATTCTTGGTGGGATCATCATTGTTAGCATGCTTTGGGTTCCACTACTGGTGCTATTAGGTCTCTACATTACTTGTTTCATCATCAGTTCGCAGATGGTGAGCTCACTCAGTGATGATAAAGTTAAGGCTGAGATGGATAACATCAAACCAAGATTTATCGTTGGGATTGTCTTGTCGATAATCGCGGTCATTCCAATTGTGGGATGGATTTCACACATTGTGATGGCCATTATCATGTGGCAGGTATTTACTAACATTAGTACGCTTAAGACGAACTTGATTAACGATGATGGAGCTAAGGGTGATTGGAAGGACGTTACCCCAGATTCTGAGAAGCAGGATTCGAGCCAGCAAGGTTCAAATGATAAAAATTCTAATAAATAATTAAAATAAACACATTATCCTATTTAATAAAGCATAAAAAGTTGTTATACTTTATTAAAGTAATAGGAGGGGATAGTAGTGTTGCATAGTTATAATAGCTATATGGGTTTAAATTATTTATCTATCCCAGAAATAGTAGTATATGGATGATAAAGATGGTAATAATCAAATTGAGATAATAAATGAACTTATCTTTCATTTAAGTGATTTTTATACTGATTTTTCTAATAATTATTATCCAGATCAAAGTGCACAGAAAAACGTAAATTTAAAAAAACGTTCTATTGTTGCTGCTTTTGATGATGATGAATTTAAAATTAGGTTTTTGCCAGAATATAGAAAAAGATTAATTGATTTTGAGTCTCATAAAATTGATCCATATCTTGACGAGTTTAAATTAAGTGATGGTATACTTGTGGAACGAAGAGTGAAAGCAAAGGACTCAATGCTTAATAAACTTTCTTCTTATTATCGCAAATCAAAAGCGTGTAATCAGGATTTTTATGTATATAAGTGTCTAAATGATTTATTTGGTGCCAGAATCGTATTATCAGGAATCGATAATATTATTTTTGATATTTTTGGTGTTCTTGATGAATTAAAAGACAAGGGAATTATAAGTAGATATTATGCGAGATATGATGGTAACTACCGTGGAATTCATTGTTATTTACAATTAGATAATCGACATCTAACATGGGAACTGCAAATTTGGGACGAATCAGATGCGCGAGAAAATAGATCTGAACATGGACGACATGAAAGAGAAAAACTACAGTAATTGTTTTTAAAGGAGGAAATAATATGTATATTCATTTAATTGTCTATTCAAGAATTGATGAAAAAAAGTTTGTTTACCATTTTGCGACAAAAGATGTAAAACAACTATCTAAAATTAGAGAAACCATTCTTGAAAATGCAGAAAAATTTGATGATTACGACTTTAGTATGCATACTTTACAAACTGATGAAAGTTCATTTGAATCAGTTGTAAAATTAGATCCTTATTTTAAAGATTCAGAAGTTTTCACTGATATATCGTCTTTCTTTAAGAATTTAAATTATTCTTCTAAATTAACAGCACTTGATGTTGGAAGTTATTTGTTGCGTAAATTTAATTTAAAAAGTTTTCCTCTTCAAAAAGTTCTGTATTATGTGTATGCAGATTATTTAGAACAATTTAAAGAGCCACTTTTTGTGGCGAGATTTGAAGCATGGGGTCACGGTCCAGTGGAGCATGATGTGTATGCAAAGTATAAGTATGATCATCAAAAATTGTTGAAAAGTATTGGATTTGAACAAAAGATTTCTGACTGTTCAAATCGAGTTGATTTAATTAGTTTTGTAGATTTTGAGAAAATTAAGTATGCACCTTACTATAATGATGGTGCATGGAAGTCTGATGACAAAAACTTGACGCATAAAGCAAACACACCATGGTCTAGAGCTCGTGATCGCGATGGTAATGATGAAAGTATAACTGATGAAGATATATTGAATTATCATTACATTGAAAAAGCTTAATTAATCATTTTATCCTTATACAAGCACAAATACACCTATGGTTTTCATAGGTGTATTTTATTTTCATTAATTTTTCACTAAACTGAACCTTTTTTGTGTCATTGTGTCTGACCTCCACTAAGATAGTACATAGACTTATTAAAATCATTTTTAAAAGTGAAAATCAATTAGAAAGGAGCAAGGCCAATGAAAAGAATACTGAAATGGACTGGAGTGACGGCTTTCTTCTTTGTCATTTTCGCAGTCATCCTTGATTTGGCGGTTGGCTATCTCCTGTTTAACTTTGCCTTTGGGAAGACGGGACTAGCCAGCTTGTACAACGAAAATGCTGGGACGCCCGATACCGAGTGGTTTAGTGATAATCACGCACAGGTTCTACACGAAAAGGCGAGTGATGGGACCAATCTAGTTGCTAGATACGTCCCATCGGAAAAACCAACCAACAAGACGATGATTGTCGTTCACGGATACGGTAGTAATAGTGAAGAGATGGAATCCTTTATAAAAATCTTTCATGATGCCGGTTATAACGTTCTTGCACCGGATAACCAGTCGTTTGGCGGCAGTGGTGGTAAATACATCGGGTACGGTGTCAAAGACGCCACTAACCTGGAAAAATGGGCCAGAGTGCTCAATTATGACCACCCCGATGGCGAATTAGGGTTATTTGGGACAAGCATGGGGGCGTCGGCCGTCATGTACTCTTTACCAAAAATGCCAAGTAACGTGAAGTTTGCGATTGAAGACAGTGGTTATGCCAGTGTCGAAGGGGAGTTGGGTGGCCAATTGAAGCGGCTATTTAACATTCCGAGTTTTCCACTGGTTCCGACCGTTAATCTCTATGTACGAATGTTTGCGAAGTATAACATGAATGATGGGAACACGAAGAAGACCCTGAAGCACAACCAGATTCCGTTGTTTATCATTCACGGTGACGTTGACAAGTTTGTCCCCGTTAAAAATGCCTATGAGAACTACAAGAACGATGCTGGTCCAAAACAAATCTGGATCATTAAGGGTGCTGGCCATATTGAAGGTCGTAGTCAGGATCCAGATACGTATACGCAAAAAGTCGTCAACTTTTCTCAGCAGTATTTTAAGTAGTTGAATTTAGTGAAATGATTGGTAAAATTAAAACAGGAATTCTGAGGAGATGAGGACCAATCAAAGCCAAAATCAGACTAACAGTTGCGTGTTTACTTGTAATCGGGGTAATTGCTGCATATTTTATCCTGGATCAAAGAGAACGATTGGTCCTCTTTTTTGAAGGAGTTGGATTAGTTGCTGCATGCGTCCTGTTTGGATGGCACGGAATTAATGAGTTAATCAAAAGAATTTTAAAGGTATTTTAGACCAAAAAAAGACTACGAATTTGAATTCGTAGTCTTTTTGGTTGGTAATTTTAACCGTTACCATTTTGAAATGATGGGTATAATGTCATTCCACCATCAACGTAAAGTGAGATTCCAGTAACGTAGCTAGCTTGGTCAGAAGCTAACCAAACGGCAGCAGCTGCAACTTCGGAAGGTTTACCAATCCGGTGCATTGGAACCATGTTAACAGTTGATTCGTAAGTCTTAGGATTAGCGAACTTCTTGGCGTTGATTGGGGTGTTAATGGCACCAGGACAAATCGAGTTAATTCGAATGTTTTGTTGAGCAAATTCCATTGCGGCAGTTTCGGTGAATAATTTAACGCCACCCTTACTTGCAGCGTAACTTGCAAATGTCGGCCATGGGATTTGTTGGTGAACTGATGAAGTTTGAACGATACTACCATTCTTGTTGTGCTTTAAGAAGTAGTTTAAAGCAGCTTTAGTACCCAAGAAAGTACCAGTCAAATCAACGTTAACGACTGCTTCCCATTCTTCAAGGGTAACTTCGTTTGTAGGGGTCTTCTTTTCCATCCCAGCGTTGTTGAACCAAACGTCCAAATCACCAAAGGAATCAACAGCGGCTTGTACTAATGATTCAGCACCAGCATCATCGCCAATGTCGCCTTGCTTAGTAACGGCGTGGCCACCGTTTTTTTCAACGATTTCAACAACTTGGTTAGCCGCATCTTCGTTTTTGTGGTAGTTAATAACCACGTTCATGTGTTCTTGACCCAAACGTTCAGCAATGGCAGCACCAATCCCTGAGTCTCCTCCAGTGATTACGGCCGTCTTGCCTTCAAGATCTTTATACATAACCATATAATATACACCTCTACATTTCTAATCCTGTTAAGCGGATTGGACTTGTTTCTGACACTATAATAACCCATTAAGAGACTAATATAAAGGGGAAAGAACTGATTGACCCTTTAAAATTAAGTTGTGTACATTTTACTTGCGTTATGGTGAATTCCTGCTATCATAAATAGTGAAGATTTGAAGAGGTTCATTTCTGAATCACTTATAGGAGGTTATAAATATGAAACTAACAATTACTGATGACGCAATGGCCTACATGAAGAAAAGATTAGCAGGTGCTAACGCATACCTGTTGGCCGCAAATGACGGATCAAATAACTTCTCTGAAGGTGCCGGTGGTGCTTGCACCGTTGGAGATGCCTTTCAAGTTGTTGGTGTTTCAAAAGCACCATCAGACTATGATGTTAAACTTGAAAACAATCAAGGTGCTGACGTTTTAACCAGCAAGAACGATATGACTTTCTTCGGACCAGGTCTAAAACTTGATTTCAAGAATAACTTCTTACAGTTAAAAGATGACGGTGAAATGATTGATGGTCAAGTTACGACCAACAATCAAGTTGAAAAATAGAATAAGAGATTAATAAGCCAGGGAAGAACCGGAGTAATTGCTTCGGTTCTTTTTTATTAAAAAATGGGATTCACGTCACGTGAGTCCCATTTTCGTTTATTTAAAATGTTTTTTGTAAAATGCCAGCCCAAGGTATCCCAGTAAAAGTAACCAAGAAATAACGCTGATCCAAATCCCAATGATGTGAACGCGGGTGCGGTGATACGTCAATTTGATGGTGTTTGCTCCCTTTTTGACGGGAATGTGGATGGCACGCTTTTGGTCTACTTTAATTGGAACGGCCTGATTGTTAACGGTCACTACGTAGCCAGGGAAGTAAACATTTGGCAAACGAACCCTGGTGGCACTTTCAGCGTCTAACTGGTACTCAATTTGATTGTACGAGGTAGTCCGTTGCTTTTGTTTTAAGCCCTTCTGATTTGGATTCATTTTTAAAATAGAGTGTTCTTTGAGTAGCGGTTCTAGTGAATCGGAAGCATGAGGGAGGTAGTCCCAATAAACGGCCGATTTTCCCACCTTTTCAAATTCCTGTGGTGAAGAAGCCTGAGGTTCCCACGATTTGAGCTGCAAATTGGTGGCAAGTGATGAACACAGGCTAAGTCCTAAGACGCCTAAAAGCAAGAGAGCTCCCGTAGAATTGTTTTTGGCAAAAATCTTGGTGATGATTTCTCCGCCTAAAAACGCTAATAGAACGGTGGTGATGATCAGAAAACGGAATGGGAATTGGATCATTCCCACCCACTTTTGCAAAAGGTCCCACGGAAAAAGATTCGAACTAAAAAGCAGAAAGAGCAGTGAGAGGACCGTCATTGATCTAGAGAACAGGTCGATTCGATGCCAGAAGAAAAACAGCAAAATGATGATCATTAGTCCGACAATGCCAATGCCAGCGCCATACTGCCACGGTCCGTTCGGAGTGGGACCAAAAAACAGATTGGTGACCGGGATACTCATGTCTTGGAGGCGACACTTCATGATGGAAATTTCTTGGTCGTAGTGGTAATTCTGAATTAGTGGTAGTAAGAAGAAAGCGGATAAGAAGAAAGTCCCGCCGGCAGCGGCGACTAGGGCTATGACCCGCTTCATCTTAAGTTTCAATGAATCATGATTTACCATGATAATAATGATCGTCATGGCGGCAAATGTACCGGCAATCAAAAACGACAAGAGGTGGATTAATACCAGCAGGGTTAATCCAACACTTAAGACCCACCACTGACGATAGTTTTTGATACATACTTGATAAATTCCGTAGAGAACCACTGGCAGAAAGACAAACGCCATTCCTTCAGCTACATCAAAGCGGACAAAGAGGTCGAACGTTAGATACGTCGATAAACCGTAGATGATGGCGGATGCGAGCCCAGTCAGTTTCCGATTGGTAATTTTCCAGGTCGCTAGATACATGGAGATAAATACCAGAAAATTGATTAGGATTAGGTAAAGTAAGTAGGATGTGTACGGATTTTTAATGGCCAGATGAATCATGGCCTCGGGTAAGACGGCAAAGATCGGATAGAACCCGTTTAGCGGATAGCCAACTTTGACAAAAGTTTTCGTCATCATTCCTGGAATCATATGTAAGATGCCACCGTGTTGAACCTGGATGTAACTCTCGTACGCCCGGGCCAGATGAAAACGCATGTCCTCGCGTGGTAGGATTGGATTGCCAAAGAAATACGGACTGACGATTACCACGCTTAGAATTAAAAATAAAATCATTGAAAATAGCGTAAAATGCTTATGTATGAACTTCGAGATGGTAATTCCCCCTTGTGATTTAATATCATTATTATAGAATAACTTTAAAAGTTATTCTATTTTTTCTTAAAAATGATTGACATTGAGTTTTAAAGCATGTAAAGTAACGACCATTAAAAACAATAAATTAACTAAACGGAAAAGTTGAGTAGGCAGAAGAAACTCAAAGAGAGTCTCAGGCTGGTGCGATGAGATGAGTTGGCGCTGTTGAAGATGGACTTGGAGTTTTCACCAGTAAATCGTGAGCTGGTGACGGGATGCCGCCGATATCATGGCCCGGTTATTTTTACAAGTAACCGTTGAGGTAGTCGTTGTGAGACGGCTATGAACTAAGGTGGTACCGCGGAAGCATTCGTCCTTTTTACAGGATGGATGCTTTTTTGTTTGGTTAATAAATGGGAGGAACGCAGATGAGAAGATGGGTTAAATACTTAATTTGGATTGGAATTATATTGTTTATTGGAATCGCCGGATACTTCAGCTTTTTCCACCAATCAGAAGCTGAAGCGAACACCATTACCGTTGGCATCATGGCCGGATCCAAACAGGAACAGGCCATCTGGAACGAAGTGGCTAAAGACGCCAAGGATAAGTACGGCCTAAACGTTCAGTTTCAGACGTTTACCGATTATTCACAGCCTAACAACGCTCTGACTAACGGAGACATCGACGTGAATGCCTACCAAAACTACCCATTTTTGGACAATTGGAATGAAGTTCACCACACTGATATTGTTCCGGTTGGGGATACCGTGATTGAACCGATGAGGATTTACTCTAATCAGTTTAAGTCGGTTAATGAAATTTCCAGTGGAACGTCAATCGCAGTGCCAAACGACACTAACAACGAATCGCGGGCTTTACACGTCCTCCAGAGTGCGGGACTGATTAAATTAAATCCGAAGAAGGCATTCACTACTGTTAAAGACATCACAAGTAATCCGAAGAACCTGAAGATTAAGGAAGTTGACGCCTCGCAAACGCCACGATTACTGAATTCAGCGGGAGCTTCCGTTGTGAACGGGAACTTCGCTGAGAGTTCGAACCTGAGTCCGAAGAAGGCCATTTATACGGCACCATTTACCAAGGATTCGCATAAGTGGGTCAACTTCATTGCCGCAAAGAAGCGCGACAAGCATAGCAAGAAAATCAAGAAATTAGTGAAAGCCTATCAGACCGAAAAAACCGCTAAACTGATTAAGAAAGAGTCCGGGATTAATCAACAGGCGGCTTGGAACCTTAAATTTAAGTAACTCAATAAGAATTCATCAATTAATTGATGAATTCTTTTATTGGTCTGAAACAATGGTTTAATAAATGGTAGAATGAAAAAAACGATGGGAGTGATCCAAATGGGTTCAGTAGCTACGATCAGAGACGTTGCGTCAGAAGCAGGAGTGTCAACTGCCACCATCTCACGCTACTTAAACGGAAAAACCAACCACATGTCCGATGCTACTGCGAAGCGGGTCACCGAAGCGATCAAGAAGTTGAACTACGTGCCAAACGAATCCGCCAGACAGCTCATTACCAAGCAAAGTCGATTGGTGGCGGTCATTGCGGCGGATGTTGATGATTACTTTTCCACGGAGATTTTTAAGGGTGTTAATTCGGTTTTAAAAAAGAACAACTTCATCGCGGTCTTGATGGATTCCGATAGTGATGAGCAACGAGAACTTGGAACCTTGGATTCACTTAACCAACAAATGTTTGGTGGCGTCTTGATTCAGCCGTTAAGTAACGACCTGGACGCCTTTCAAAGCTCAATTCCCACAAATGTACCGGTGGTCATGTTAGATCGGCAGATTAAGGGCAGTCCGTGGCCGAGTGTGGTTACCAATAACTATGAGGTCAGTAAGAAAGCGGCGCGATACTTTAAAGACCAGGGATTAAGCCACGTCTTTGTGATTACAAATAACGTAAAAAACGTTTCTACCCGAGAACAACGATTGAACGGGATTAAAGCAGTCTATGGGAACCACGTCACGATCATTCAACCGGGAAACGATGAGGCTTCATTTCATCAGGCATACGCCAAACTAAAAAAGGCCCTGGAAGAAACAAATGGGGGGCTGATTTTTGCTTTAAAGGAACGGTGGCTCTTGAAGTTTTTGCCCAAGTTGATTCGGGATGGGGTAATTCGGAAGTCCGATGGGGTGCACATGACGGGATTTTCTGACACTTCACTGGTAGATAATATTGATCCAGGAATCAAGGTTATTAATCAGGATCCGTTTCAGATTGGGGTTAGTGCAGCTCAGATCCTGATTGAGGGGATTGAGAGTGATTCCCAACCAATTGCGAAAAAAATTGAGATTCCAGCCCAATTTTAAAATAATAAGACTAGCCAGTGCGGCTGGTCTTTTTTTATGGTGTCACGGAAAACGATTACATATTTTTAGAAAAAAGATTACCAAATAGTATTGACTACTTTTATGTAAACGTTTACCATAAGTATCAATATGAAAGCGGTATCAAATTAAAAAAGGAGTGAATACTGATGCGATTGTTTTTAAATACATGGATCTTTGTAAATGACATCGAAGCCGGTACGAGTCAGGCAGCGTTATTCCCACGCGTGAAACAAATGAACGTTGACGGAATTGAGGTTCGACGAGAATACATCAAGGATTTTTCAAAGGAACTGGATGAGATTGATAATGCCAGATTGAGAACGGGATTACTAGTTAATTACAGTGTCCCCGATGAGCTGTTTTTAAAGGATGGTTCGGTTAATCCTAAATTGAAGCAGTACTTCAACGAGGGACAACGAATGGGAATTACCAAAATCAAGTTTAACGTGGGAAACTTTCGGGCGTTTGACGGTGATTTGTCCCATGCTTTTGACGGTTTACCACTCGATCAGATTCAAATGAACGTGGAAAACGATCAAACCGAGGTTAGTGGCAAAATGGCTAATGTTAAACACTTTTTAAACCAAGCGAAAAAGAATGGGCTGCCCATTAAGTACGTGTACGACCTTGGCAACTGGGCGTTTACCCATCAAAGTGCGGACTATGCGGCTGATTCTTTGTACCAGTATACCGATTACATTCATCTAAAGAACGTCAACCAGTTTGACGAAGATGACTTACAGACCGCGGACGATCTAAACGACGGCATGTTTGATTGGAAAAACATCCTGAACGAGTTACCGAAAACGGCGGATTTGGCGCTTGAATTTCCGATGGAAGACGACGAACACGTTGAATGTCAGGTCAAGTTGCTGAGAGATGAGGTGATGTAGTTGATGAATACCATTATTGCGATTCTGTTACTAATTACCTTTGCTGGCTTTATCTTTTACATTGTTAAAGGTGGAGACCTGACCATTGGGTTCTTCGTCATGGCGATTCTTTGGACCGTCATCGGCCTGATCCCATATCACACCGCTTTGACGGCGGTCTTCTCAACACCCGCTCTGAAGTATGGTTCGACGATTATCTACATTGTCTTTGGTTCGTGGTTTGGACGGGTGCTGGTTGACAGTGGCATTGCGCCATCAATTTCACAGAAAACGAATAAGGTTGGGAAATCGCATCCCTTACTGGCTGCCATCCTGATTGTCTTAGTTACGGCGCTGTTGTTTGTTAGTTCCTACGGAGTGGGTTCGGTCATTGCCATCGGTGTCATTTTGTTACCAATCCTTTTATCGTTGGGGATTCCTCGAGACGTGGCCCTAACGACGTTTGCCTTGTCGATTGGCTCGGCCATGTACGTTAACGTCGTGTTGTTCAACCAAATCAAGGCCTTCTTTCCCAAAGCTCAGTACAATCTGCACTACCTCGAGTTTGGATGGGCCGCTATGGCGGTGCAACTAATCGCTGTGATCTTGTTTCTAGTGATGAAACGCCACACGTTCAATCCAAAGAATGCCGAGGCCAACCTGAAGAAAATCGGGGCAACTGATCCAGGAGACGTCGACAAGATTCCGTACATTGCGTACGCCATCCCAGTTGTTCCCGTTATTTTGAACATGGCGCTCGGCTGGGATGCCATTCCGGCCTTGATCCTTTCTAGTATCCTAGCGATGCTTGTAACTGGTAAGATGAATGGTTATAAAAAATTCAAAACGTTTCTTAATGCCACGATTAAACAGTCCATTAACGACATTTCGGGCTTAATCATGTTCTTGATGGCACTGGTTATGTTTGCCGGGGCGGCTCAGTTAAACGCTGGTCGTTTCAAGGGAATCTTCAGCGCCATCCTGCCAAATAGTCACTTACTGCTAGCACTTGGAATCGGAGTCTTAGCTCCCTTAGCATTATTTAGAGGTCCACTTCAGGTTTGGGGTGCTGGTGCAGCGACGGCCGCCGTCCTTTCCGCCACCGGAATGTTTAACGACATGTTCTTGTTACCATTAATGTACGTTCCAACCCTGATGGCGGTTTCAACTGATATCACTCAGTCATGGAACGTCTGGGGTCTTGACTACATGAAGGTTCGTCCTCAGCAACTGTTGAAACTGGGAGTTCCGGTCATGTGGATTGTCTCCATTTTAAACGAAATATTAGTGTACTTATTCTTCGGATAGATGATTAAAGAAAGGTGAAAATTATGAGTGAATTTCTGACAATTGGTGAACCAGTGGTAACGTTCGCCTCAACCGATCCTGACGCTACTTTAGCTGATTCGACCCACTATCTAAAAATCCTCGGAGGGGCAGAACTAAACGTGGCCATTGGTGCTAAACGACTGGGACATTCCGCTGAGTATGTGTCTCAAGTAGGAACCGATCCGCTGGGTAAATACGCCAAAGACGTGATTATCGACCACGGCGTTGGCATTGACTATGTTAAAGACGATCCCAATCATTGGACGGGTCATCAATTAAAACAGATGGTGACTCACGGTGATCCCCAGACGTTCAACTATCGCACGGGATCGGCTGCTTCGCATTTAAAACGGGGAGTCATTGACGAGATTAATCTTGACGACGTCAAAATGGCTCATCTAACGGGGATCTTCCCGGCTTTGTCAGCTGAAGCGGAAGGCTCATATCGTGCATTAATGGACCGATTGATTAATAATGAAATCAAGATAACGTTTGATCCAAACCTGCGTCCCAGACTGTGGGGTGATCATGATCGAATGATTAAAACGATTAACGAATTGGCTAAAAACGCTGACATTGTGATGCCAGGTGTAAACGAAGGCAAGGTCCTCATGGGAAGTGATGACCCAGAAAAAATTGCTGACTTTTACCTCCAAAATGGTGAACGCACGAACGCGGTGCTCATTAAGTTGGGATCGGATGGTGCGTATGTGAAGATCAAAAACGGTGATTCGTATACGGTAGCTGGTTTCAAGGTTGACCACGTTGTTGATACGGTTGGTGCCGGTGATGGGTTTGCACTCGGGGTAATTACCGCACTATTAGAGGGCAAAAATCTAAAGAGTGCGGTCATGCGTGGAAATGCCGTTGGGGCGCTTCAGGTTCAGACGCCCGGTGATAACGACGGCTATCCTACTCCAAGTGAATTAAATGAATTTTATAAAAAAGAACACGTTAGTGAATCGTAAGTAGATGGGAGAGATTATGATGGCTAAAAAAGTTGCAGTACAAGCAAGTTTGGCTTCAGATGGAAAACAGCTACTGAAAGACAGTGGCTTTGATGTTGTGGAATTACCTGACAAGAAGATTTCAACGTTGCTTGATATGGCCGCCGATGCTTATGGCATCCTGATTGGCACGACCCCGTTTCCAAATGACACCATTGAAAAGATGCCAAACTTAAAGATCATTGCTAGAAACGGTGTGGGTTATGACAACATCGACGTTCCCTTTATGGTACAACATGGCATATATGTAACAATTACGCCACTCGCCAATGCCTCAACGGTTGCGGAGACGACGTTAGCCGAAATCTTTGACGTATCAAAGAACGTTACCAATGATTCGCACGAGATGCGTAAGGGGAACTGGAACTACAAGAAAGATCATATGGGTTTTGATTTAGAGGGCAAAGTCCTCGGAATTCTCGGTTACGGCCGGATTGGTAAGATGGTCGCTAAGAAGGTGAGTGGACTGGGGATGAATGTCATCTACAATTCACCCCATGCTGAAGACTCTGAATACGGGAAAGCGGTTAATCGCGATGCCATCTTTACTGATTCAGATATCGTCACTTTACACATGCCAGTGCTACCCTCTACTAAACAAAGCGTTGGTAAACGTGAATTTGAGATGATGGACAACTCGGCGGTTCTCATTAATTTGGCTCGTGGAGCACTCATTAATACAGATGATCTAATCGACGCTTTAAAGAGTCACGAAATTAAGGCCGCTGCCCTGGACGTGTTTGATTCTGAACCGCTACCAATGGACAGTCCACTCTACAAGCTGGATAACGTCTTGTTAACACCGCACATTGCCTCTAACACGGTGGAATGCATGAACCGGATGGCGCATGACGCTGCCAGTGAAATTGTAAAAGTCCTAAATGGTGAACAACCACAGTGGGCGGTTAAAAAGTAAAAAAATTAACTAAGAACTGAGACCATTGCATCCCAGTTCTTTTTTTATTTAAGAAAATCTTTAAAAAGTAATTGTCATCATCTTTTTTTCACGGTACAATTCAATGCAATACAAATGAAAAGGAGTGATGCATATGCATAATATGTTCAAGAGAGAATCGGTTGCTAGTTTCGTCAAAGCCGATGCCGGCTTAAAGCGAACACTGACCGCTAAAGATCTAATCGGTCTGGGCGTCGGAGCCGTTGTCGGAACTGGGATCTTTATTCTTCCAGGACACGAAGCAGCTTTACACGCAGGACCAGCAGTCGCACTGGCATTCTTGCTTGCTGCCATCTTAGCTGGGGTCGTGGGCATGGCGTATGCCGAGTTTTCGTCGGCAATGCCCGTTGCTGGTTCAGCATACTCCTTTGGAAGCGTCGTTTACGGCGAGATCATCGGGTGGATTCTTGGTTGGGGACTAATCTTAGAGTACTTCTTGGCAGTCTCCGCTGAGGCCACTGGATTTGCTTCGTACTTTAATAACAATATTTTAGCCGCCATTGGGATTAACATTCCGAAGTTTCTTCAAAGTGGACCGATGGAAGGTGGAATTGTCAACATCAGTGCCGTTGTCATTACCCTGTTAGTTGGATTACTCGCTTTAATGGGAACTAATTTTTCCAAGAAGATTGAGAACGTTGCCGTGCTGGTCAAGATTGGCATCATTGTTTTGTTTATCGTTGTGGGTGTTTTTTACATCAAGTCAAGCAACTACGTTCCGTTTTACCCGAAACAATTTCACACTCCACCGTTTGGTTTAGGGGGAATCTCAACCGCCGCTGCCACCGTCTTTTTTGCTTTCATGGGCTTTGACGCGTTGGCATCAAATTCGGCTGAAACCATTAATCCTAATAAGAATATGGCCAAGGGAATCCTTGGAACCGTTCTGATTGCGGCCGTCCTATACGTCGGGTTCTCTTTGGTCCTGACCGGAATGGTTCATTACTCACTACTAAACGTTGACGATCCGGCCGCTTTGGCATTCTCCATGGTGCACCTGAACTTTATGAACAAGGCCATCACGATTGGAGCACTGTTTGGGATTTTCACCGCTATGGTTACCATGGTCATCGGGAGTTCCCGACTGGTTTACTCGCTTGGACGTGATGGACTAATTTCTAAGAAAATGGGGAAGATTAACCACAAGACTGGAATTCCAACCTACGCGGTTTGGTTAGCCGTCATCATTCAGGCCATCTTTGCCGGGGTCGTTCCTTTGACCCAACTAGTTTCATTGATTAACGCTGGAACTTTGGTTGCGTTTGCCTTTATCTCATTTGGAATTATTCCATTGAGACGAAGAAAGGACATCAAGAATACTGGTTACAAGATGCCACTTTACCCCTACCTGCCAATCCTAGCCGGACTGATGAGTATCTACTTCATCATCATGTTACCGAACGTGACCAAGATTGCGGTAATTGGTTGGTTAGCACTGGGAATTGTGATCTACTTTGTTTACGGGATTCATCATTCTAGACTGCAAAATGAAGAATAATTGATAAATGGGAAGCCGTGAGATGGCTTCCCATTATTTATACATAATTGTTGAGAAATATATTCAAATGTGGTGAAATAATATCAAATAAATTATGGGAGTAAAATATGACTACAAAACAACCAATTGAAATTCTTGTAACTATCAATCAAGGGTACATTAATCCATTAAAAATTATGTTATATTCACTTAAACTTAACAATCCAGATGTTAATTTTAGAATTTGGGTTTTACAAGCTGATTTTACACCAGAAAATGATCAACAACTTATTAATTATGCTGGTGAACTGCATATGGAACTTCAATCAATCCAAACGGGTCAAAATTTAAAAATTCCAGATTCTTTTTTAAGTGTTTATCATTATCCAAAAGAAATGTATTTTAGATTATTATGTGGTAATGTTCTACCAAAAGATTTAAAAAAAGTAATTTATTTGGATCCTGATCTTTTAGCTATTAACGACATTCAACCTCTTTGGAATCTCCCCCTAGATGGAAAAATGTTTGCGGCTGCAGTTCATAAAGGGCTTACTGACATTATGAGATCTATTAATAATCTACGTCTTGATACCGATGGGGGTTATTATAATTCAGGAGTTATGGTAATGGATTTGGATCAAATGCGTAAAAAAATTAGGCTTCAAGACATTATTGATACTATTAAAAAGTACAATGATTATCTAATTTTACCAGATCAAGATATTCTAAATTATTTATATGGCAATGATACCAAGGAAATCTCTGAAGATATCTGGAATTTTGATGCGCGTCAATCCTTAAATTATTTAACTCGTAGTGGGGGAAAAGAAGACCTTGATTGGGTTATGAAAAATACGGTTATAATTCATTTCTGTGGTAAACCCAAACCATGGCAGCTTAATAGTAATTCTCCATATACAGCACTTTGGCTTAATTACCAACAAATTGTTACCAATCAATTAAATTAAAATACAAAATATATAGATTATATACTGGTTAATCATGATTTATTTTTGAACTGGCATTTAAATTAAATAAGTAAGAATGGAAAACTAAGAATAGTTTTCCGTTTTTTATATCTTAGAAGCATTTAGCTGTGATAAAATTAACATAAAGATTGATTATTATAGTAAGTGAGGAAATTGAACGATGGATAAGAAAGTGGCTCTAGTGACAGGTGCTGGACAAGGAATCGGAGAGGCTATTACCAAACGATTGAGTAAAGATGGCTTTTCCGTGGCACTGGTTGGTCGTCATTTGGATAAGATGGAAGAGGTTGCTAAAGGGATTCAAAGTGACAATGGGGACGCCATTGCCATTAAAACCGATGTTGCCAATCGTGACGAAGTTTTTGCAGCCGTTGAAAAGGCTGCCAAACATTTTGGTGACTTCAACGTGATTGTGAACAACGCTGGAATTGCGCCAACCACACCAATCCAGGCCGTTACTCCAGAGGTCCTGGAACAAGCCGAAAAAATTAACGTGGGTGGTACTATTTGGGGAATCCAGGCTGCCGCTAAGAAGTTCAAAGAACTTGGGCATGGCGGTAAGATTATTAATGCTTCATCTCAAGCTGGGATGACCGGTAATGAGAACTTGACCGTTTATGGTTCAACTAAGTTCGCTATCAGAGGAATTACTGAAACAACCGCCAAGGAACTTGCCGATGACGGGATTACCGTTAATGCATACTGCCCTGGCATCGTGGTCACTCCCATGATGAATGATATTGCCCAAAATGTGGCTGATGAAGCCGGGAAACCATTTGAATGGGGAATGGAACAGTTTGCAAAAAACATTGCCTTGAAACGACTTTCAAAACCTGAAGACGTGGCTGGCTGTGTTTCATTTTTAGCTGGTCCTGACTCTAACTACATGACTGGTCAGTCACTTTTGATTGATGGTGGAATGGTATTTAACTAAATAATGGGACTCTGGCAAGGTGTCAGAGTTCTTTTAGTACATATTAAAAGGAGAGATTAAAATGACTTTAAAAACAAGATTTTGTCCTAACTGTGGAGCTGAAATTCCAGTTGACGTGAAGTTCTGTACGAAATGTGGGTACAAACAACCTACTATTGATGAGTTGGAAGAAATGAATCAGGAAGAGGAGACAACTACGGTTGAAGTTGGCTCAAATGAAAAACAAGACGATGGTCAACCTGAAATTGTGATTCCTGTTTCAGCTGGTGCGATTCCTGAGGGATATGAATTCAATCAAAACGGGTCAGTGGCATTAAGTGACCACTATATTCCAGATGATGATCAGATTTTGCGGGATTTTCAACAGGAAGCTTTTAATAAAATTAGAGATATTGTGAAAGAAAATAATTGTGATGGTGCCTTTAACTTGGCAATTCAGACTCAAATTGACGGAGATAGTTCAAAAATGTTCATTTTCGCCTATTTTGACATGGCAAATAGTGTAAAATAAAAGTAGATGTTACATTAGCATCGATTTAAATACATACTATGGAGGTTTTACGATGGATGACACCAAGCACTGTCCCAATTGTGGCAAGTTGTTAAAGGCGGATGTTAAATTCTGTCCTTATTGCGGTCAAGCTCAACCCGAGATGGCTGATGCCCAAAGTAATCAAAGCACTGATAATCAACAGGCTAATTATGGTTATCAAGAAACTAATAATGAGCAGCAGACTTATCGTCCAGAATCTGATAATGGAGTGGATATTCGTTCTGAATATTCATCACCTAACATGATTACATCGTTTAAGGATTTATTTGGGAACATGTTTCATATTTCTGGAAGAATGAGCAGGGCGTCGTATTGGTGGTCATACTTAGATGTATGTTTAATTACAGTTGCTTTTTATTTCTTGATGTTTGTGTTCGGTAGTATAGATTCTTCGGTGGCATACGCGATTACAATATTGATTGAAATTGCATTTCTTGTTTTTGGTGTTGCCGCGGGTATTGCACAAATCACTTCTACCTGTCGTAGATTTCATGACATCAATTATTCAGCTGGTTTCTGGTGGTTACAACTGATTCCATTTGTTGGAAGTATCATCGTTTTCATTTTCATGCTGTTTAGTTCTGTGGACGAAGGCAATCGCTTTGGTGGACCAGATGTTAGCTACTTGAAGAAATTAAAATAGTTAGTAAAAAACACTGCTTAATGGGCAGTGTTTTTTTACTAACTATTATTGTTGTGGACCCATAACAAAGTGTTTTCCCGATTTCATATTATTTCCCCAATTTATATTAATAGCGGTTTTAGTTAGGTGGAAAGTATCAGTGAGACTACTAGCTAATTGTAAGGGGAGTTTTTTAGGATCTTCGTTAGAATCGTCATTGTTTAGAACTTTATACATGTAAAATGACTGATTTTGGTGTGGTAATTTGGCCTTGATCAAGTAGAAGCTACCATAATTTGCATTCTTTTTATCGTTTGGATGCTTTATGTAAAATTTATATGATTTGTCTTTCGTATTGTACATTAACGTGGCATGTGCTTCACTAAGCTCATCACTTAATGAAGCTCCATTAGGTGCATCATTATCAGGACGTGCTGTATGATTAATCGACTTAATCACGCTACTAGCATTCGTATCCTGATTAGGGAAAACATGACGTGCCCTAAAGTAGAAGTTCAAACCGAAAATAACGGCAAGGACAATGGTTCCAATCCCACCTAGCAGTTTCTTCAAGTTACTTTTATTGTTTTGGGGATGATTTTCAGTCGGACTGGTTTTGGGTTGTTGCTTGGTTGTCTGTGGCTGCTCAACTCCACAATACGGACAAAAGCTCGCGTCTTTTTTGATCTTTTACCACAGTTGACACAAAACTTTGTATTATTCATTAGATTTCATCCTACTTTCAAAATACTTGTGAACCCATGACCATCCCGAAAATAATTCCAATGATCATCAAAACGACCGACGCAATTATCAAAATAATTCCAGCGTTTTGGTGATACTTAAGTTCGATTGCGCCAAGGACAATTCCGATAATTCCAAACACGATGGGGATAAAGAGGGTCGATAAAACGGCGGAAATCCAACCGAACACCAGTAGAAGGGTACTGATGGTTTCGGGATTGCCCTGATTGCTAGTAGTCTTAGGTTGCATACTTGCTGGACTTGGTTGTGACTCATTATGCGGGGTCGAATTGATTTCTGGCTGTTTGGCACCACAATATTGACAAAACTTCGTTTCTTTGGGAATCTTCTTGCCGCATTTAACGCAGAATTTTTCGTTAGTGTTATTCATTGAGATAAACCTCCATCTTGTGATTGAATTCATTATTCACACTAATAGTACCATTCCCTTGTCACTCCCGCAATTGAAGGGTGAATTGAGAGAAATAAAAAACGTTCGACTGAATTTATTTTCAATCGAACGTTTTTGAAACGGTTATTTGTATTGTTGGGCTTCCTCATCACTGCAGTACAGCCAGTGACCAGGACGGACTTCCTGAAGGTATTGGTCTTCTTTAAATGGTTGACTGTGGTCGAACTTGATAATCTTGTGCTGTTTCTCTGAGTGAGGGTCAGGGACTGGCACTGCTGACAACAAGCTCTGGGTGTACTTGTGAAGTGGATGGTTGTATAACTCATCGGTATCAGCCATTTCCACGATTTTACCAGCGTACATAACGGCGATTCGGTCACTAATGTACTTCACCATTGAAAGGTCATGAGCGATGAATAGGTACGTTAGACCCTCTTTTTCTTGAATGTCCTGCATTAGGTTTACGACCTGAGCCTGAACGGAAACGTCCAGGGCGGAAATTGGTTCATCAGCGATGATGAACTTAGGCTTAACCGCTAGGGCTCTTGCGATTCCAATTCGTTGTCTCTGGCCACCGGAGAACTCGTAAGGGTAACGACTGGCATGTTCTTCGTTTAGGTTAACAAGGTGAAGGAGCTCTCGAACTCGGTTATCTCGTTCATCGGAATTTTTAACCAAATGATTGATATCAAGGCCTTCGGCGATGATGTCCTCCACTTTCATTCGTGGGTTCAGTGAGGCATACGGATCCTGAAAGATCATCTGCATCTGACTTCGGAGGTTTTTCATCTGTTTGCGTTTTAGCTTCGAGATGTTTTGCCCCTCAAAGTCAATTTCACCATCAGTTGGGTCGTATAAACGAATGATGTCTCTTCCAGTCGTACTTTTACCAGAACCAGATTCACCAACCAGTCCCAGCGTTTCACCGGGATAAATGTTGAATGAGATGTCGTCAACGGCCTTAACTTCGTCGGGCTTTCCGACGTTAAAGTATTGTTTTAAATGTTTAACTGAAACAATTGGGTCCTTTTTAGTCATGGTCGTTTTCACCTCGTTTCTTAAATTCAGCCTGACGCTTTTGAATTGATTCCGGTGGGGTAACCTTTGGAGCTCGCTTGTCTAACAACCAGGTGGCGGCGTAATGGCTGTCACTTACCTTGAAGAAGGGTGGTTGTTGTTCATGGTCAATCTTTAAAGCGTACTTGTTTCGAGCGTAGAAAGCGTCACCCTTTGGTGGGTTAATCAAGTTGGGTGGGGTACCCGGAATCGTGTTTAATCGATCACTCTTCATGGATAAAGTTGGCATGGAATCAAGTAGTCCCCACGTGTAGGGATGTTGTGGATTGTAGAAAATGTCGTCAACGGTTCCATACTCGACAATCTTACCGGCGTACATGACGGCTACTCGATCGGCGATGTTGGCAACCACTCCTAAGTCATGAGTGATGAAGATAATCGACGTTCCAATTCTGTCCTTTAACTCTCTTAGTAGCTTAATGATTTGAGCTTGAACCGTAACGTCCAATGCGGTAGTCGGTTCGTCGGCGATTAGAACATCAGGATGGTCAATAATAGCCATCGCAATCACGATTCTTTGTCTTTGACCACCAGAAAATTGGTGGGGATAGTCGCGCATCCGTTCTCTCGCGTTGGGAATGCCGACTTCTTCTAGTACCTCGGCCGCCCGCTTTAAGGCTTTTCCTTTGGACATTCCCTCGTGAACTCGGAGTGGTTCAGCCACTTGATTACCGATGTTCATGGTGGGGTCCAGTGAGGTCATGGGATCCTGAGAAATCATGGCAATCTTGCCACCACGAATCTTGTCCATTTGTTTTTTGGATTCTTTTAAAATATCTTTGCCTTCAAAATCAATTGTACCGTTGGTGATGGTTTCGTTATCAGCTAGAAGACGCATGATAGTTCTCACGGTGATTGATTTCCCTGAACCAGATTCACCAACAAGGGCGAGCGTTTCTCCCTTATCAAGGTGGAAGCTAACGTCACGAATGGCCTTCACAGTTCCGTTTAGGGTAGCAAAATCAATTGACAGGTTTTTAACGTCTAAAACTTTTTGAGCCATCTTATCTGTCTCCTTTACTTAGATTTTGGATCGAACGCATCTCTTAATCCATCTCCAAGCAGGTTGGTCGTAATCATAATGACAGACAGTACGATTGCTGGAACCCACATTTGATATGGCAAGAAATGAAAGGCCTTCTGACCATCGTTTAGAAGTGTACCAAGGGATGCGTTTGGTGCTGGAATCCCGATTCCAATGAAACTTAGGAAGGCTTCAAAGAAGATGGCCGATGGAATGGTAAACATGGTTTGAATAATGATAGTAGAACTGAGGTTTGGAATCAGGTGTTTCATCGCAATCTTGAATGGTGATTCACCAAGGGTTCTGGCGGCTAGGACGTATTCGGATTCCTTTAGTTTAAAGGTCTGAGCACGAACTAAACGTGACATGGTGATCCATCCGGTAAAGGCAATGGCGATGATGATTGAAGTGATTCCGGGTTTAAGGATTAGTAGTAATAAAACAACGACGATTAGGTTAGGAATTGATGAAAGGATTTCAACGATTCTCTGCATGAAGGTGTCAACGGCACCACCGACCCAACCCGAGATTAAACCGTAAGGAACACCGACTAAGAGGTCGACGGCTGTCGCAACGACCGCGATAAACAGTGATAACCGGGTCCCGTAGAGAATTCTTGAGAAGAGGTCACGACCAAGGTAGTCGGTCCCCATGATGTAGTAGGTTCCCTTTGGAACGTGTTCTGCTTGATATGCGTTGACCATGTGGCCACCGGCTTCGTGAATCCCATTTAGACCGGGGATGTTAAGTGAACCCCACTTTGGTGGTAAGTTCGCATACAGGACGTTTTGAGCGTTTGGATCGTGTGGTGAAAGAATCGGGGCGAAGATTGCGACTAGGGCGATAATGACTAATAGAATCAAAGAAGTCATGGCAACTTTATTTCGAACTAGTCTTCGTTTAACGTCTTGAAAGTACGTTAAAGATGGGGTGTTAATTGATTCCGATTCAGTGTCCAAGTTTGAAAGATCGTCACTTGCGAACTGGAACTGATCTTCAAGTGGTGGTAAGTTTTCGGCCATTATTCTTTACCTCCGTTTCCTAGTCTGATTCGTGGATCGATGATTCCATAGAGAATATCGACAACTAAGATAATGACAACTAATAAGAATGAGTAGAAAATTGTGAGTCCCATGATGGTGGGGTAATCGTTCGTCAGAATGGACTGAACGAATTGATTACCAATTCCAGGAATTGAGAAGATGTTTTCAACCACCAGTGAACCGGTCATGATTGAAACGGCCATGGGACCAACGATGGTGATAACGGGAATCAGTGAGTTTCTTAGCGCATGATGCGTAATCGTCTTTCTTTCCGAATCACCCTTGGCTTTTGCCAGTTCAATGTAGTCACTGTCTAAGACATCAACCATTTCAGTTCTCATGAACCGGGCGACGTTTGCAAGTGGAAATGCGGCTAACGCTAGCGTCGGTAGGATACTGGAACTGAAGTTCTGCCAGAGGGCAACTGGGAACCATTGCAGTTTGTAGCCGAAGTAGTACTGAAGCAGAACGGCTAAAACGAAACTTGGGATTGAGATTCCAAGGATTGAGATGAAGGTGGCACTTGAATCAACCCAGGTATTTTTCTTGATGGCGGCAACGGCACCAAGGATGATTCCAAGAACAGAACCAACAACCATGGCTTGGGTACCAATCTGCATTGAAGGACCAATGTCATGGGCAATCAATTGAGTAACTGGTTGGTTGTTAAATTGAAATGAAGTACCTAGATTTCCGTGGAGTAAATTTCCCATGTAGATTAAGTACTGATCCCAAAGTGATTTGTTTAATCCGTACTTTTGGTTCATTATTGCGATTTGACTTGGCTGGAGTTTTGCCTGGTTTGAGTAAGGCGTACCGGGTAAAAATTTCATCAGGAAGAAGGTAACCGAAGCAACAATGAATAAAGTGAGGACTAGGTAGAAAATTCGACGGATGATGTATTTAGTCATTTTAATTTACCTCTCTTTATTTCTTGTAGGTAGCCGCGAGATTGAAATTCCCGTTTGGTGACAGGTTGTAATTGTGAACGTCGCTTCTGGTAAGAGCAGCGGTGTTTTGCTGGTAAAGTGGAACGACTCCTTCTTGCTTAGTCAAGATGGTCTGAGCGTTCAGGAGGTTCTGCCAGCGGGCTTGATAGTTGCCGGCGTTTTTATCAGATGCTTGTTTGATTTGTTGGTCAAACTCTTTATTGGACCAGTGACCATCGTTCATAGCGCCACCGGTTTCAAAGAGGTTCAAGAAGGTCACTGGATCTGGGAAGTCGGCGTTCCAAGCTGAGACAACCATGTCGAAGTCCCCACTAGAAGAACGTTGAAGTCGGTTCTTAAATGGCACGTTTGAAAGGGTCACTTTTAGTCCAGGCAATTTCTGGAGTTCAGCCTGCAAGAATTCGGATTGTTTTAAGGAAGAATCGGTATCGTCACCTAATAAGGTTAAGTTGAGATTTTTCTTTCCGGTCTCCTTTAGACCCTCAGTCCAAAGCTTTTTAGCTAACTTAGGATTGTAGTCGTTATAATTTGCATCCTGTTTACTTTGACTTTCGTCTTTAAAGTCGACTCCCGTTTGTTTGTTCCAACTCATCTTAGCTGGAACGACACTTGAATCCGGTGTAGCAGTCTTACCTAACACTTGGTTAGAGAGGAGTTGCCGATTGATTGAATGCCCAATGGCCTGTCTAATCTTGGTGTTCTTGAAGAACGGATCCTTCTTCTCGTTCATCTCAATGTAGAAAGTACTTGAAGTTGGTTTCGTTGAGAAGTCTTTTTCGTTTTTCAGTTGGTTAGCTGAATCGCCGGTTAGGCCGTTGTACTGGTCAATTACGTGACTAGAGTACAAGTTAAGTCCGGTATTGGGATCTTTAACAACGTAGTATTTAACGGCGTTCAATCTAATGTTCTTTTGGTTCCAGTACGAGTGGTTCTTACTCTCGGTCCAGGCGGTGTTTCCAACCTGCCATTTATCTAACTTGAATGGTCCATCGAATACCATGTCCTTACTGTTTAATCCATACTGACTTCCCGCTTTTTCAACGACCTTCTGATTAAGTGGCAAGTATGACGCACCAGTTAAGAGAGAATTGAAGTAGGGAATTGGTTGCGACAGATTAACTTGTAACTTATGGGGACCAATGGCCTTAACTCCTAAAGTCGTTGGTGAAGCCTTCCCGTTGGTAATTTTGTCAGCGTTTTTAACTCCCTCGAAAATGTAGGAGTATTGAGAAGCCGTCTTTGGATCAACGATTCTTCTCCATGCGTAGACAAAGTCATACGCGGTCACGGGGTCTCCATTTGACCATTTGGCGTTTCTCAGATCGAAATTATACTGAGTTCCACCCTTGGTTGGGGTAACGACTTTGGTCGCAATGCCAGGTTCAATCTTGCGGTTATTGTAGCGATAAAGACCTTCCATCGTGTTGTTTAGGTTTTGCGCTCCAATACTATCCGTTACCATACTTGAGTCCATCGTAGAAATAATATCGCTGGAGTTGACTGCCATGTCCTTACTCCCCGATTTACTACTTCCAGAAGAACAACCAGTAAGCATCAGTGCTAAAGCGGCACCAATGAATGCTACTGAAAATATCTTCTTATGGTTCAAATGAAACACCTCCATGTTTGCTGTTTTGCTTTTTGTCGAATATACGCGCGTGTTTCACAAAAGTAAATACGTTTTTTATATTTTTCTTAAGAATCTTAATAAATTTTTAAAGCAAGTGACGTTATATCAACGTTTTTACTTGACGTTACAAAACTTGTGACATGGGTAATGGGAGCTAAATAATGAAAATGATACACATCTTTGATTATGTAACTTTTAGCGGATGAGAATCCCTTTGTGAAGGGGTTTAGTTATGCAAGTTTTTGATTAACGATTGAAATTGAGATTTGATTAGGATTGGTCAAGTTAAAAGTGTCTCAAAGGAGAGGACAAGTGATACAATACTGACAAGAAAAATATTAAGGAGTGATCATTTTGGATAAGAAAGCAATTAATCCGCAAGACCTGGAATGGTATGAAAAAAGTTATGAAGACAAAGACGACAGTCTGGTCTTAGAACGGGCCGTCTCTCATAATGGCATTAACAACAGTGCTGCTGATTACAAGGCTGATGAAAAAATGAAACGAGTTTTCTCGGTCGAAGTTCCCGAACAACACGTTGCTGATCAGAAGCAAAGTGGAAGGTGCTGGATGTTTTCAGCACTTAACACCATGCGTTTTAAGATTGCCGAAAACTACAAGGTTTCACCAAAATTTGAATTATCACAAAACTACGTTAACTTCTGGGATAAGTTTGAAAAGTCCAACTATTTCTTAGAAAACGTGATTAAAACCGCTGATCAACCATTAGGTTCACGCAAGATCGACTTCTTAATGGAAACCCCACAACAAGATGGGGGCCAGTGGGACATGTTGTGCGCCATCATTGAAAAGTACGGAGTTGTTCCAAGTTCAACCATGGTTGAAACTTACAATAGTAATCGTTCTGACGAATTGAATCAGACTTTAAACCTGAAACTAAGACGTGATGCCGAAGTTTTGCGTCAAATGGTGAAGGACGGTGCGACCGAAGAAAAACTTGAATCAACTAAGAGTGAGATGTTAAACGATGTTTACCGCATCTTGGCATATTCTCTGGGTCGCCCAACGAAGCGCTTTGATTTTGAATACCGTGATACTGACAATAAGTACCACATTGATAAAGACCTGACTCCGAAAGAGTTCTTTGATAAGTACGTCAACATCAACCTGGAAGACTACGTTTCATTGATTAACTCACCAACTGGTGACAAGCCCTTTGACCAGACCTACACGATTGAAATGTTAGGCAACGTGGTTTGTGGCAGACAGGTTAAGCATTTAAACCTGAAGATTGATGAATTGAAAGACTTAGCTGTAAAACAGCTAAAGAACGGCGAGGCCGTTTGGTTCGGCTGTGACGTTGTCCAAGATTCTGACCGTAAAAAGGGCATCATGGATACGCACTTGTACCACAAGGATGCTTTGTTCAGCACTGACCTGAAGATGAGTAAGGGTGCAAGACTTGACTACAAGGAAAGCATGATGACCCACGCCATGGTAATTACTGGCGTTGACCTAGTTGATGATCAACCAACCAAGTGGAAGGTTGAAAACAGCTGGGGTGAAAAGGTCGGTGAAAAAGGTTACTTCGTCATGAGTGACGACTGGTTCAACGAATTTGTTTACCAGACCGTTATCAACAAGAAGTACATGTCTGACAAGCAACTTGAGGAACAAAAACAGGCACCTAAGATGCTTGAACCTTGGGACCCAATGGGTTCACTAGCTAGTTTTAAAAAATAATTAAAATTTTTGTTGACAGATATTGGTCGACGGATTAGTATACTTACAACAAATTAAATAAACGAGATGGAAAAGCTGAGTACCCGTTGAATTTTCTAAGAGAGTCTCTGGTCGGTGTGAAGGGATGAGATGAATTCGGGGAATATGGACTTTTAATCATTTACTGGCAAGAATTTCGAACCAGCGACGGGGTTGCTACCGATATCATCGCAAGGCTCTTCTAGTTCAGACGTCGACTAGAGTAGTCTTTGAGGCAGTTACTTGAAAGGGTAACTGTAAACTAAGGTGGTAACACGAAAGCATTCGTCCTTTTTAATTAAAGGGCGGATGCTTTTTTTATTTAATTTAATGAATTAAGCAATCAAATAAAAATTAGGAAGTGGACATCATGAGGAGAAGTATTAAGTGGATTATTGGAATTATCATTGTGGTTGTGATCGTTGGGTTAGGTTGGTTTAGTTTTGCCAGACACTCTGCTGAAAGTAAAAAGACCGTTAACGTCGGTCTAATGAGCGGCTCTAAATCAGACGATGAGATTTGGAAGTCAGTCGCTGAGACTGCTAAGAAGAAGTATGGGGTTAACATTAAGTTCACCCACTTCACTGATTACACGCAACCGAACAAGGCTTTGACTCAACACGAGATTGATTTGAACTCATTTCAACATTATGCCTTCTTAGATAACTGGAATAAGCAAAATCATTCTGACATTGTTTCCGTTGGTAACACCTATATCGCTCCTATCAGACTTTATTCAAAGAAGTACAAGAACGTTAAGGACATTCCGGATGGTGGGACGATTGCCGTTCCAAACGATACTTCCAATGAGAGTCGTTCGCTTTACCTCCTTAAGAACGCGGGACTTATCACTTTGAAAAACCAGAAGGGCTTTTTAGGATTAAACGCCATTCAGAGTAATCCCAAGCACTTGAATTTCAAGGAAGTGGACGCATCACAAACCCCACGAGTACTAAACAGTGTCGATGGTGCCGTTATTAATAACACTTACGCCGTTCCCGCTCACTTAGGTGATAAGGAAACGATCTTTACCGAACCACTCAACAATGATTCGAAACAGTGGATCAATTTGATTGCTGCTAACAAGGACCAGAAGAATAACAAGAACTACAAAGACGTTGTAAAATCATTCCAGACCAAGAAGACCGAGCAACTGGTCAAGAAATATTATGGAAACACCGAAATTCCTGCTTGGAATCGTAAATTTTAGGAGGAACTAATGAGTAATAATATTGTGCAATTCAAGGACGTCTCAGTTACGTTCAAACAAAAAAAGAATGTGATTCACGCCGTTTCAGACGTATCGTTGAAAATTCCCAAAGGTGAAATCTTCGGAATTGCTGGCTACTCCGGTGCCGGTAAATCGACGTTAGTTCGAACCATTAACCTGCTACAAAAACCAACCGACGGGGAAGTCGATGTGTTTGGGAAAACCTTCTATAAAAAAGAAGGCGACCAAGTTTCTTCAATTAATACGAAAGAGTTGCGTGACGAACGGCGCCAAATTGGAATGATTTTTCAGCATTTTAATCTGCTAGAAGAACAAAACGTCCAACGCAACGTTGAGTTCGGATTAAAACACAGTGGTCTAAAGGAAAAGGAACGTGAAGCGAAAGCCAAGAAGATGCTCGACATTGTTGGTTTGGGTGATTACTTAAAAGCCTATCCATCCCAACTCTCTGGTGGTCAACAGCAACGAGTTGCGATTGCTAGAGCGCTCGCTAACGACCCTAAGATTTTGATTTCTGACGAAGCTACTTCCGCACTTGACCCTAAAAATACCGATCAAATCTTGGATTTACTGAAAGAATTGAACGAGAAATATGGCTTAACGATTATTCTGATCACCCATGAAATGGAAGCCATCAAACGGATTTGTCAGGAAGTTGCCATCATGAGTCAAGGAAAAGTGGTTGATGTTGGTAATCTACTTGATATCTTCGTTGATTCGAAGAATCCAACTACCAGAAAGATTGTTGGAAACAGTTTCAACGCACTTGAAATCTTGAAGTCGATGAACATTGACGTTAACAAGCGAAATCTAGTTCAGTTGACGTATCTATCAGATGACATTAGCGATCCAATCATCGTGAGCTTGTACGAGAAGTTCCATATTTCGGCAAGTATCATCTACAGTAATATTGAAAAATTGGGTGAGCAGGTCGTTGGAACGTTGATTGTTGATTTACTTGGAAGTCAAGAGGATCAAGAAGCAGCGGTTAAGTACCTTAATGGTCAAGACATCAAGGTCACTGAATTGAAGGAGGCAGAATAATGGGAGCTTGGTTTGCAACTCATTTTCCCAACGTGGTTTCACAGGGATTAAATGGTGAAGAAGGCTGGATCACAGCCGTTAATCAGACAATTTACATGACGTTTTGGTCCGCAATCTTTGGTGGGATTGCAGGAATCATTTTTGGAGTTTGTTTAGTGATTTTTGCGGATAACGGGATTATGCCATGTCATCCACTGTTCTGGATCATCGACAAAGTTGTTTCGCTATTCCGAGCCGTTCCATTTATCATCTTGCTGGCCTTCATTGCCCCAGTTACGCAGAAGATCGTTGGAACCCAAATCGGAACGACGGCCGCTTTAGTACCTCTATCAGTCGGAGTCTTTCCGTTTTATGCGCGGCAGGTCCAAGTCGCCCTGGAGAGTGTCGATCATGGCATCATTGAATCGGCGGAATCACTAGGGGCCACGAACTGGGACTTGATTTTCGGTGTGTACCTCAGTGAAGCGCGTTCAGAGTTGATTCGAGTATCAACCGTAACTTTGATTAGTTTAGTTGGTTTAACCGCTATGGCCGGTGCCATTGGTGCTGGTGGTCTTGGTAACATGGCCATCTCATACGGGTACAACCGCTTCGCAAACGACACGACCTTGGTCGCAACGATCCTAGTTGTCATCATGGTTCTGATTATTCAAGTTGTTGGTGACGTCTGGGCCAAGTTTGCTAACCACGCCGATCGCGGTTAATAAATAAGAATTTAAAGAAGGGTGTTTAAGAATGGAAAAAGCAGAGAAAATCAAAATTTTACAGGATCTAATTCAGATTAAGTCCGTCAACGGTAATGAAATTGAGATCTCAGAGTACTTGTCGAAGCTGCTGAAAAAGCACGGCATTGACAGTAAGATTTTTCCGTTTGGCGACGGCCGCGCCAACTTGATTGCTGAACTTGGAACTGGTGAATCTGGGAAAGTACTGGCTTTAGAGGGACACCAAGACACGGTGGCAGTTGCTCATCCGGAAAATTGGAAGCATGATCCGTTTAAGGGTGAAATCGTGGGTGACAAGATCTACGGTCGTGGTGCCGCTGACATGAAGAGTGGGCTAGCGGCCGAGGTGATTGCGCTCTGTGAGTTAGCTGATAAGGGCGAAGTTCCTGATGGGAAGATTCGTTTGATTGCGACTTCAGGAGAAGAATTCGGTGCTCCTGGTGCTTATAAGATTGAACCAAAGTATATTGACGATGTGGACGCTATGATTGTCGGTGAACCCTCTGATGGGGATGTCACCTATGCCCACTCTGGAAGTTTGAACTATCAGATCACGAGTACCGGAAAACCAGCGCACAGTTCGACTCCTGACTTGGGATTGAACGCCATTACTGGTTTGGTTAAATACATTCAGGCTGAGCCGGATTTCTTCAACGATTTACCAGTTGATCCAGTGCTTGGCAAAGTCCAGCACAGTATCACCGTCATTAACGGTGGAGAACAGGTTAATATCATTCCTGGTTCGGCTAGTTTGCTTGGAAATGTCCGTCCGACCCCTTCATTTAATAACGACAACGTGATTGAATTGATTCAATCAATCGTTGATAAAGTGAACGACGAGACGCCATATCACCTCGAATTTAAGTTGGTTCACAACTTTTATCCAATTGAAACCGATAAGGACAATCAGTTCGTCCAGGATGCTTACGAGGTTACTAAAAAGGATTATCAAAATCGTAAACCAGAGTTGATTGTCAATAACGGTGCAACTGATGCGAGTGTTTACGTTCAGGAAAACGACAAAATGGCCGTGATCTTGTTAGGTCCCGATAAGAACAACACGTCACACCAGATTAACGAGTACACGACACTATCGAGTTATCTCGATACGATTAATGCTTATCAGGATATTGCGAACGATTTCTTTGAAAAGTAGTAAAAATAAAGGCCTTGAACTGTGGAGTTCAAGGCCTTTTTGTGTGGTTAGTTATATTTTAGAAAGCATTTTAATATATCTACAATTGTTGAATACAGTAATTTGTTGCTTTGCGTGAATTGTTTATATTAACGAACTAAGGCAGGTCGTTTTGGATCAAACTTCCAACCTGGGATCAGATATTGCATTGCCTTTGCATCGTCACGTGCACCAAGTCCTTTGTCAATGTAAAGTTTATTTGCGGCTTTAACAGCATCCATATCAAGTTCTATTCCAAGGCCTTCGTTTGTGTGTGGCACAGTGATTTTCCCATTTTCAATTTTATATGGATTCTTAGTTAAGTTTTGACCATCTTGCCAAATCCAATGAGTATCGATATCGTAGACATTTCCCGGTGCAGCTGCTGCAGTATTAACGGCCATTGCTAACGAGATATCGAAATGATTGTTGGAATGAATGCCCCAATTTAAATCGAATGCTTCACATAATTGTGCAACTCGAACAGCACCTTCCATTGTCCAGAAATGAGGATCGGCTAGTGGGATTGAAACTGCGTTTAATGCAATGGCATGAGACATTTGACGCCAGTCCGTATCCACCATATTAGTTGCGGTTGGCATATGAGTTTTTTTCAAGAATTCTGAAAGAATTTCACGTCCAGAAAATCCATCTTCAGCACCACAAGGATCTTCAATATAATGCAGAACACCTTTAAGTTCACCAGCATACTTTAAAGCTTCTTTCAATGACCAGCTGCCATTTGGATCTAGATCGAGTTTTGCAGTGGGGAATGCTTTATGGAGAGCCTTCATTACTTCAACTTCTTTTTCACCGTCCATAACTCCACCCTTTAATTTAAAGGTTTTAAAACCATAGCGATCCTTTGCAGCTCTTGCTAATTTAACTATTGATTTAGCATCCATAGCAGGTTTACGACGTAATTTACCCCATTCATCAGAATTATCATCGTCTTTAATATAGGGTAAATCTGTCTTTGAAGGATCACCAATAAAAAATAAATAACCTAAAATACCAACATTTTCACGTTGTTGGCCGTCACCTAATAATGCAGCAACGGGAACGTGAAGGTATTTACCCATTATGTCTAAAAAGGCAGTTTCTACAGCAGTAATAACATGAATCGTCGTACGTAAATCAAAAGTTTGTGTTCCACGACCACTTGCATCGCGGTAACCATACTTTTTTTGTATTTCTTGAAGCACATGTTTATAGTTTCCAATAGAACTACCTAAAACAATATCTTTTGTGTCATTTAAAGTGTTGGTAATTGAATGACCTCCTGGCACTTCGCTTACACCAGTAAGTCCATTATTAGTTGTTAAAATAACTAAGTTACGAGTAAAGTAAGGACCATGAGCGCCGCTTAAATTCAATAGCATGCTGTCATAACCTGCTACTGGATATATCTCCATTTTTACAATTATTGGTGTTTTCATTTTAAATATGCTTCCTTTGTTATTTATTTATCATTCACATAATTGTATTGTAATAGTCATAATAATGATGAAACAGTCACAAAAATGTCAGTATGGGAACCAAAAGTACATATGTATTATATTAGTTAATAATGTCACATGAGCTACAATGATAAAGTGGAGGTTTAGCTAATGGATATTAATAAATTGCATACTTTTTTGACGATTGCTAAGTACGGGAGTTTTAGAGCGGCAGCTGAGAAACTTTACTTGTCACCACGTGCAGTATCTAAACAAATGGATCAAATTGAAAATGAGTTGAAGGTTAAACTTTTTACCCGACAGAAGAATAACACTAGTTTAACGACAATCGGGCGTGAATTTATTGTCACAGCGACTGATATTTTTAATAGTTACATGGATGCATATAATAAAATTCAGTTAGAAAATACGCATGATGATCGCAAAGTCATTGTGGGATTTTCGTCACCTAATCAAGCTACTATTATGCAAAGAAAATTTTCTAATGTTTTGGCGAAAAAAGATGATATCCAACTCGAACTTCGAGAAGAAAGTGGGCAACAGTTGCTTAGTCTGGTTAAAGACGGTCAAATTCACCTAGCTGTCACTCCTGAATATTATCCGAATTTGACTTATGGAGACAATATTGGGGTAAAACGACTTATAGTTGGCAATATGGTTGTTGGAATTAGTCGATTGGATCCATTGTCTAACCAGGCAACAATTGATTTGAGTAATCTAAGTAATAGATATGTATTTTATTATAGTAATGTTCAATCAACGTATTTGAGAGATATTTTCTTCTCAAAATATAATAAGATTTTTCCCAGGGGCAATATTATACGAGTGTCTTCAATTGAGCAACGTGATATGATGGTCGCTACTAATAAAGGAATTGGGTTTTATCCAGAACCATTGATATCAGTTGAAAATGTACGAAATCCAATGATTAATTTCTTAAAAATAAGTGCTAAGGAAAGCTCTTATTATGCTTCTGTACTACTTTATAACAAAAAAGAAGAAAATCCTGTAGTTCGTGATTTTTTAAAATATATTAAATAAAAAAACGTGAAGCTTTTTAAAGCTTCACGTTTTGATTTTTAAGCTAGGAAATCCGTGGCCTCTACCACTCGAACACAAGCATCATGTTTAATATGGTGTTGAACTACGTGTAGAAATCCACTTTCTATATCACGTTTAAATAAAATTAAATCATTAGTATTTTGGTTTGCACAAAGAATAAAATTGCCATCTTTGCTTATTCCGAAATCTCGTGGAAAAACACCCTCAGTTTTAATTTGTTGGTTTTTTTCTAGACGTCTTCCGCTATCTAGAACGCGATACATTGTCAAAGAATTGTGGCCTCTGTTGGAAATATACAAATGATTTTCATCAGAAGAGAGGCGAATTGCAGCAGATCCATTATGGCCGTCGTACCCTTCTGGAATATTGGAATAGTCTTCGATAAAAGCTAGTTTACCAGTTTTGGTATCGTATTCGACGACAGCAACTTTACTAGCTAATTCTCCTAATACATAAATATAGTTGGTTTTGCTAGACATAGCGATTTGTCTAGGACCAAATCCTGGTTGCATTTTTAATTCGTAAACTAGTTTAAGCTTGGCGTTTCTAGTATCAACGTCAAAAACGAACAGCTTGTCACATCCCAAACCACAAACGATTAATCGACCGTCTGGTAGTAGTCGAGCATAGTGAATATGGGCGTGATCCTGTTCGACTTTGGGCCCGTTTCCCTTGATTGGATAGGTATTACGAGATAGGATTTGATAATTATTATCCATTTTATAAGTGTGAATAGCATTGGTATTGTAGTTTGCTGCAAATAAGATCTTGTGATTAGTATCAATTGAAATATAGGATGGAACGGTATATGTCAGTTCATTCCAAAAGTATAAGTTTTTTGTAGCATCATACGCTTCATAAGATCCATGTTGTTTTGGTAAATAGTTCTCAGAAGTGATTTGACCTGTTAAAGCATCAATAATGGCGACCCCACCTTCATTTTCGTTTTTTGTTAAAACGGTAGCGATTTTTTGATCTTTGTTGGAAAAGTTAAAAAAGGCTGGATTTTCAACTTTAGCAAATAGTGAAATGTCAGTTATTTTTTCTTTATCAGTATCCAAAGTTGCTACGTAAAGTCCCTTTGACTGGTTGTTCTTAGTGTAATTATCACTTGTGTATCCACCTAAAATAAATTTATCGATCATGTTGGTTCACCCTCCTCGTTATTTAACGGTTATCATTTTGCTTGAAGCAATTGTTTCATCAGTTAATTCTTGACCAATTCCTGGACGATTGGGGATGTTTATGCGACCATCGACTGCTTGAAAGTCGTCGTACTTACAGGTTGAACGGTCTTTAATGTTTCTAGCGCGTTGATAAACTTCGTGAATTAAAAAGTTAGGAATAACTGCCTCAACTTGAAGGGCAGCCGCAACTGCAATTGGACTTCCACAAACGTGTACTTGGGCATTAACATCGTACGTATAAGCCATATCACAAATTTTTTTAGCTTCAGTGATACCACCACAAAGGCATATGTCAGGCTGAGCAATTTTGATTGACCGATTTTCAAAGAATGGTTTAAATCCAAATCGAGTAAAGAGTCGTTCTCCAGTTGCAATTGGAATATTAACTTTTTCTGAGACTTCCTTTGTGTTGTCAGGATTTAATGTTTGAACGGGTTCTTCATAATATAAGATATCTAGGTCTTCGATGGCTTGACCGATTTTTATTGCTGAGGTGGTATCAGAATTAGCATGCATATCAATTATTATGCCCAAATTATTTCCACCAGCTTTTCTTACTGCTTTAACCCGGTTATAAGCAACATTCAATACATGCCTAGAAATGGTCCCGCGAGTATTAAAATCTTCACGTCCACTAGGATCATTACTAAGTAGAATTGGATCGAATTTCATGGCATCGTAACCTTCTGCCATAACTCGTTTTGTAACCTCAGCATATTCATCTGGAGTATAAAGTTTTAGTTTTTTGATATTTTCACCCCAGTTGTATTGTAATTGGCTAGCATAAGAACGTAAGTGATCATTCGTTTTGCCACCCAACAATTGATAAACAGGAGTGTGATAATATTTGCCTTTGATATCCCACAGAGCAATATCAATAGCACTAATTGCGGCATCAACAATAACTCCTCCAGCAATCCCCCAATAGGTGGTTGTTAGGAGTTTATTCCAAATCTTTTCAATGTTTAGAGGATTTTCTCCAAGAATAACGTGACTAAAGTCTTGTAGCATTCCAAATCCACCACGATATCCTTTTCCGTATGCTAGCCCAGCTTCACCAAATCCCGAAATGCCTTTATCGGTGTTGATGCGAATTACCAAGGGACTCCAAGCCTCTTGACTACCAGATCCATTTCCACTAAAACTTGGGTCTTTACTAGGGATTTGCATAATATCAATACTAGTGATTTTCATAATTAACCTCCTTAAAAATATAATTCCTATGCTGATAATAGTTATATTTTTATTTGGCTAACAGATACTTTTGGTTCCAATCACTTACTTATGATTCACGTTTATTATGAAAGAATTTTGTAAAAAATCAGAATACATACATTTGAAATCAATCAGCAAAAAGGATTCAGCGTAATTGGTTGTGATATTTTTTGCTATTTTAATTTGGTCTAATTATTACTACAGCTACTATTAGTTCGCCTGGAGACGTGTTGGTACCTTTATAATAGTGAATTATGTCACTTATAATCAGTTTAAAGTAACAAATTGTTATTTTAAACTGATTATTTATTAGGAGGTTACTTTTATGAAGAAAGTACTCATAAGTGAAAAAATTGATGATGCGGGTATCAAATTACTTAGAGACAATGGCTTTCGAGTGGTAATTTCACCAGATACTGATTTAGATACGATGAAAGAAGAAATTAAAGATGCTTATGCTGTTATAATGCGTTCATCACGTTTGTCAGGTGAAATGATCGCAGCGGGCAAAAAATTAAAAATCATTTCAAGAAATGGAACTGGAATTAATAACGTGGACGTGGCAAGTGCTACCAAACACGGTGTTTTGGTGGCAAAAGTAAATGGTGCCAATGCTTTTGCAGTTGCTGAATATGCTATTGCTACCATGCTGATGTTAACCCGAAAGATTGTAGCTGATGATAAAGCGGTTCACGATAATAAGGATAAATTAAGTAGATACGGATCCATGCCTAATTTTTCTAATGAAATGGGACTTAATGGAAACGAATTACGTGGAAAGACATTGGCGATTCTTGGTGTTGGAAGAATTGGACGTCAGTTAGCCAAATTCGCAGAAGCATTTGAAATGAATATTATTGGATATGATCCACACATTAAAGATGATCCAATAACGATGTACAAAAGTTTGGAAGATGTTTTACCAAAAGCTGATTTTGTTTCTATTCATATGCCATACACTAAAGAAACTGCCAATACTATTGGGTATAAACAATTAAAAATAATGAAAAAATCAGCGTTTATCATTAATTCAGCTCGAGGTGGAATTATTAATGAAGCGGATTTGGCCCGAGCGTTAAACAATGGAGAAATTGCTGGGGCAGCCTTGGATTCGTTTTTGCCAGAACCTCCAAAGCCTGATAACCCTTTATATAATGCAAAGAATGTATTCATGACTTCTCATATGGCAGGGACAACAGTAGAAGCTAACCGTGCACTTGGGAAAGGGGCAGCACAAGCAATTATTGATTTTGCAAATGGAAAAATGCCCGAGTTTACTGTAAATCCAGGAGTTTTTAAACGTTAATTAGAGGAGGTGTTGAGTGATGAAGTATGGAAAGTTAGTTGCAGGTATTATCGGTTTAGTATTAGGAATTATTATTGCATTCTTTATTCCGGTGCCACACGGATTAACTCATGCTGCAATGGTTGTTTTGGCCACCCTTGTAACGGCTAATATTTTTTGGATTTTTAATGTTATTCCTAGTTTTGCAACTGGGTTACTAATGTTATCTGCTTGGGTAGTTTTTAAAGCGGTGCCGTTTGAAACTTCGTTTGCTATATTCTCATCGACCACGATGTGGATCATTATTGGTGGACTTGCATTAGGAGCCGCAGCAACTAAGACAGGTTTAATAACACGAATCGCTTATAAGATTATGTCTTATTTCCCAGCGAACTTTAGGGGTCAAACGGTGGCGTTGTTTCTTTCGGGAACAATTGTTGCTCCGATGATTCCGAGTGCTCATCCAAAGGCAGCAATGAGTACGCCAATTGCTAAGGGGATTAGTGATGCTTTAGGATATAAACCTAAAAGTGCTGCAAGTTCTGGTCTTTTTTTGGCAGCAATGTGGGGATTTTTCGTAACTGAAGGTAGTTTTTTAAGCGCAACTGCCCAAAATTATGCTTTTAAGGGGCTTTTGCCAACAAAATATCAATCTGTTCTTTCATGGGGAAATTGGTTTGTTATGATGATTCCTTGGACCATTATTATATTGGTAGTAGGTTATTTTTTATTGACATTTCTATTTAAACCAAAAAATGATACTCCAATATCCAAAGAATTCATTAATTCTCGATTAACAAAATTAGGACCAATGTCGAAAGCAGAAAAAATTACTGCAATTTCTATCTTACTTGCCATCATCATGTGGATCTTTGAGCCAGTTATAGGTATTCCATCTGCGGTTACTGCTATAATCTGGGTCAGTTTATTAGTTGCTATGGGGGTATTAACCCCCAAAGATTTTAAGACAAGATTAGATTGGTCTACTATTATTTTTATTGGTACAGTTATGGCTTTAGGGAATGTTATGCAAACTGTTGGACTGACTACTTGGTTAAGATACATTTTAAAGCCAGTTATTGGGCCGATCATTGGTAATATTTGGATTGCCGTCATTATTTTGCCAATCGTGATTTATCTGATCAAGTTTGTAGTTGTTTCTCTAATTTCAACAGGGACCCTTGTTACACTTGCATTGCTTCCCTTTGTTACACAGATGGGTTTTAGTCCAGCTCTGATTGTTATTATTGTTACAACAAGTGTCAATGTATGGTTACTTAGTTATATGAATGCGCCATTTTTGACTGGTTCGGCTGCTGTTCAAGATGGAATGGCATCTCGATCTTCTTTAGCCAAATCTTCACTTGGATACATGGTTATTAATATTATTGGAATGCTTGCTTGTGTTCCAGTTTGGCAATTCATGGGATTAGTGTAAATTAAATTTGTAAGTTAAAAATGATAGCATGAAAGCATAAAAAAGAAGCCTCCTTCGAGACTTCTTTTTATTATTAAAAACTATTACCAATTTTATATCTTAGAAAGCATCTTGAGTGCTTTTATTACCTTAGGGTTATCTGTTACTTTCTTATTAGCTTCTTCATTAATTCTTTTACGGTTTTTGGGATCCATTAATTTATCGAATAATTGGTTCAGCTCTTTATCGGTTATATTCATATTAATTTCTCCTTTCTTAAACCACTATCTATGCTTTCAATACATGCTATTTTATAAATTTAGTTTTGTCAAACGCCAAGTGTAGATTGCATTAAATCTAAGTCTAAATAACAATGAAAGGTAACATACTCTTTTAATTCAGCTTGTGACATGCTTTTTTGAGCAATTGCAACGGAAATCGTATAGAGAGCCATGTCATCATATATATCAAATGTATAATAATTATTACTAAGAAAGGTGAGAGCAGCTAACATGGCTGTTCTTTTGTTACCATTCGTAAAAAATTGGTAGCTTGCTATGGAATACCAAATATAAGTTGCCTTATCAATAATGGTAGGATGAAGGTCTTTGTTAAATAAATATTGGTTAATTTGGCCCAAAATTCGTTCTAAACCTGCCTGATCCTTTAAACCGTAGATAGTTTTTTCTTTAATTAGGATTTCGGCTTGTTTATTGATATTTTTCATTTCAGGTACACATAAATTAAATTGTGGCAAAGTTAAGACTAATCTGTCAGTTAAATGATTATGGACGTTAAAAACTGATAATTTAAGTGCGTTTTTTTCATTGGTTATTGATTTGTAAAAATGGAGATTAATTTTTATTATTTCTTTTATATTAAGTGTTTTTTTGAGTAATTTTTTATACTCATTAATCTGTTCTGTTTTACTGTTTTGATAGTTTGTGATTATTAAGGCTTGAGGTAATTCCCTATTTAGCTGTTTATCTATTGACATATTTAAATTCCCTTAATATACATACGCTAAAAATATATTAAATTTGCGCATAAAAAAAGAGCTTGGTTACCAAGCTCTTTTTTAAAATTACCATCTTAAAATAGCTGCAACTTTCTTGTCAGTTGGCATATCGTCAGCAGGCAATACAGTAACATCACCATCAAGGCCAAGAACCGTCAATGCTAATGAGTTTAATTCATTAGATGGACGTGAACCTTCGGCGTTAACTTCAACGTCCTCACCGTTGTCCTTGCTTTGAACGTAAGCATCTTGTTGGATAATTAGGTTAGCAATTCGGTCGTCAATGGCAGCCTTCAAGATTTCATCGTAGTCATCAGTGGTCTTCTTAGCACCGTCGGCTTTGTCATAGACGTCTTTCATTGATTTCTCACCATCTGAAACGAAGTTATCATGGATGGTTTGAGCAACTTCTTGAACGTTTTCGCCAGCGTTTTTAACGGCAGCATCCATTTCAACGTGTTTGTCTTCAACCACGTATGGGTTGTGAGTAGCACGGTTGAAACGACCTTCGTCTTCAGCGTTTGCAACAACTACTAATGGATTGTGGTCCTTGTTTGAAACATGCTTTTGAACATATTTGTCAACCAATTCGTAGTATTCGTGAGTGTCCCACTTAGCTCCGTTCTTTCTAGGATCGTCTTGAGTCTCAGTCTCGGTCTTGTCTGAGTCAAATGGATCTGGAGTATCGGTATCGTCATCAACAACGCTCAAGTCGTTAACGTGGAATACTTTGAAGTCGTCACGTTGTAAGAACAACATGTCAAAGTCAGGAACGAATTGGTATTGTCTTACGATTGGTAAGATTTGGAGTCTGTCTGAGAATGAGAATGCTGTTTGTGGGGCGTAGTTCAATTGAGCAACTTCGATGGAATCGTTAGTTACGTACATGATGATCCCCTTAGCAATGGTTGCCTTAGGTTGTAAAGTCTTTAAGTAGTTCTTAATTTGAAAATCATAGGCGTTCCAAAGTTCTGGTTTATATTGCTTTTGAAATGCTTTTTTAGCAGTGTCAACCAAACTATTGATTTGGGTGTTGTCTCTACGAGTATTGTCTTCCTTAGGATCCAAGGGTACAGTGATTGTTAAAACTGGACCGTTATCGGATTCCAAGTCAAGCAAGTTTTTAATTTGATCTTTTTTGTCATGCTTAGCCATGGTAAAACCTCCATTAATAAATTGTTACTATACTCTACTATATTACCATTTTTAAAAACAATTGGAAACGGGTACCTCGATTAGAGTTTATCGGTTACCAGTCGTTTAATTAAAAAGAACACGATGAGGGCAAAAACGACGATGATACCGATTAACACCATCAGTTTCTTGAAACTCCCTTGCAAGATCGTGTCACCACCAAGCGAATAGATGATTGAAATGGGAATGCTTCCCAGAATCGTCGCAATCTTCACTTTCTTGTCTGGAAACCGTTTCTTATCCTGATTGGCCTGAAAACTGACTAGAAACGTCGGGATAAAGGGGATCGAATATCCGATAATCAGACCGAGGAGGGGATGCTTTAAGTGTTTAAAGTGTTTGGCATACTTATTGTTCTCGTATTTTCTAGCAATCCCCCTAAATGATGAAACAATCTTAGTCGTCCCAAAGTTTCCGGCTGAAAGTCCAATCACGTTGATGATAATGCCAAGCCATTTTCCAAAACAAATTCCAGTGATAACGCCGACAACTGCGACTGGTGCCCCTGGAATCATGGTCAAGATGTACAACAAGAAGATCAATAAGACAGCATCAATTAGACCGTGGTCACGGATTTCTTGAATCGCCGTGCCGCGGGTAGCTGGATTGAACATCATTTTAATCTCTGGCCAATAATCCATGAATAGGATGTAAAAGAAGAGGACGGCGATGACAATGCCAAGGTATTTTAAAATGTCCATGCGATGTTCTTTAATGAATTCTACGATGATAAAAGACTCCTCCAAATGTTATAGCTATATCTTATAAGAAAATCTTAGCCACGTCTATTCTTTCGAAAAAAATAAGCCAACCGTTTAGGGGTTGGTTTATTGATTATTTTTCGGCGTGTTTCAAAACGTTTTGGGCAATGAAGGAAGCGTACTTTGGCGTTCCTTGCACGTTAGGGTGCGTCTGGTCTTGATAGAGGTACTGTGGATGTGACTTAGCATAATCATACCAGTCGATCACATACAGGTTCTTATACTTCTTTTGAGCCTTCTTTAGAAACGAATTAACCTGGTTCTGCCATGGCTGGGTCGGAACGTAGGTGTTAATCCAGAAGACGTGCCGGTTCTTTCCCGCAATTTCCATATACTGTTTCATTGTCTCATCACTAATGGCACCGTTAGTTCCAAGGCCGATAATGACGTTTTTACCCAACAAACCTTGTTGTTGCATACTCTTCATGATGGCAACTCCATCTTGAGGGTGACGCGAGGTGGCAGCGTCAATGTATAGTTTTGGAAAGATCTTTTGCAGATTATCGCGTCCAGACAGCATGACTGAGTCACCAATGGCACTTCCAGAGAGGTTCTGAGCTTCTTGGAGTTGTTGCTTGGTTAGGCCGTCTTTTTCCAGCTTCTTATTGACTTTCGTGTTCTTTGATTTTTTACCGGATTTGATTTCTTTGGCTAGTTTTTCGTTGTGCTTATCTTGCGCCTTAGAGTTCTTTTGAATTCGGTTGGCCAGTTGCGTGTGATTGGCGGCCTTCGGATTAACCGTGGTTGATTGGAAGATACCAACCGTGCCAATGGTTAATACAATAATTGCTAGGACCTTTAGGACCATGTGATTTTTAAAGCACGATGTCAGCCAATCTTTAATCTGGTCAAGACTCATCTTGTAAACGTTGAAGAGGGTCTTGAAAAACTCAGGGACCCGATGGTAATCGTATTTAGCGAGCGGAACCTCAATGAAGCGGTACGATAATTCTGAGATAACGATGATAATCGCAATTTCGATAAGAGCGTACAACCATTGATGATCAGCTACATCTTTAAATTTGTCGGCAAAGAAAACAAAAACAGGGAACTGATAAACATAGATTTCATAACTTCTAGAACCAATCCAATCAAATAACTTGTTGGTTAGGATGCGGTTCCAGTGACTATTAGGATGAACAACCGCCATCATGGCCATTATGGTAAAGATCGAGAACAGTGCCATGCCACCACGATACAAAAATGGTGACTGTGAACCAGTGGTAACGATGATCCAGCCCATTCCTACCATTCCGATTAGACCAAAAACGTCCAGTAGAAATGACTTTTGGTTGTCATTATCGCGTTTCTGGGTACTCGGCCAGAAGACGGCCAAGGCAGCGCCAAAAAGAATTGAGAACATTCGGGTGTCAGTCCCGTAGTAAACTCGACTAGGATCACTACCGGGATGATACAGAACGGCCATTAAAAGGACTGAAAGAACTGATAATAAAATGGCAGTGTAGAAGATGGGGTGTTTGTTCCCGTGGAATTTTTTAAGTAAGAAGTAGGCAATGAGGGGCCAAATTAGGTAGAATTGTCCTTCAATTGCAAGGGTCCAAAGGTGGGTAAATGGAGAAGCACTTCCAGCAAAGTTCTGGAAGTACGATTGACCATTCATGATTTCCCACCAGTTATATACGTAAGCTAAGTTAGATACGACGCTCTGCCATAGATTCGCGAGTAGATTACGTTGAAACAATGTTATGTATGCAGCGGTCGCAAATAACATCGTAATGAGGGTGGGATACAGCCGCTTTAATCGTTTTGACCAAAAGTAGCCGTAGCGGAAATGGTTCGTTTCATGGTATTCGGTAATCAGATGGTCGGTAACCAAATATCCTGACAACGTCAAAAACACCGGAACCCCTAGGTATCCTCCAGTAAATACGCTAGGTGACAGGTGATATAAGATGACACAGATAACGGCAAGTGCCCGTAAGCCGGTGAAGCCGGTAATAAACCGACGTTTTGTAGTTTTATTATTCATATTATTGGATCCCTAATTATTAGTTTGTATAATAGCAAGTCTAGCACGCAAAAACCGCACTGTATACGGCTTTCAGCAAATCTTAAGAAAAAGATTTTGGGCACAAAAAAACATCTACCATAATTGGTAGATGTTTTTAAAAATATAACTAACTTAATTAGTCACCACTAGCAAGTTTAGTCTTGTCAGTATTCTTAGTGATTTCGATGGTGTCTTTTCTAAGGTCAGCCTTAAGATGTTTAACATCTTGGTGATCCAAGTAGTACATCGCAATCTTATCTCTTAATTGTTGTTCGATTACTCGACGTAATGGACGAGCACCCATGGCTTCGTCGTAACCTTGGTCCATCAACCATTTCTTAGCATCTGGAGTTACGTAAAGTTCCATGTCTTTTTGAGCTAAGGTATCGTTTAAGTTACCGATCATAAGATCAACAATCTTGCTTAAGTCTTCCTTAGTCAAGTGTGAGAACTCAACAATGGCATTGAATCGGTTCAAGAATTCAGGTCTGAAGTATGGAGCCAAACGGTCCATAATTGACATGTCCTTCTTGTTGTTCTTGCTCATTGAATCGTTTCCGAATCCGGCATTTGAAGTAGCAATGATAACGGTGTTCTTAAAGTCAACTACGTTACCTTGACCATCAGTCAAACGACCATCGTCCATAACTTGAAGTAATAGGGTAATTACTTGTGGGTTAGCCTTTTCAATTTCATCAAGCAATACGATTGAGTATGGGTTTCTTCTTACTTGTTCAGTAAGGGTATTACCATTGTCACCGTAACCAACGTAACCAGCTGAAGTACCAATCATCTTGGATACAGCAGTTACATCTTGGTATTCTGACATATCAAGTCTGATGATTGAGTTTTCATCGTTGAACATGTCTTTAGCCAATTGCTTAACTAATTCAGTTTTACCAACACCAGTAGGTCCAACGAATAAGAATGAACCAATTGGACGGTTACCCTCGTCAAAACCGGCACGGTTTCTACGGATAGCGTTAACAACTAGGTCAACAGCTTGGTCTTGACCAATGACACGGCCCTTAAGACGAGTATCCATACCTTTCAATCTTTCAAGGTCGTTAGCACTCATTTGTGAAACTGGAATACCAGTTAATCTTTCAACTGAGTCAGCAATGTCTGATACCTTTGCAACAGGACGGTCAGTGTTAGTGTCGTCACTCTTAAGTTTCTTTTCGATATCTTCGATCTTAGTCTTTGCTTTAGCTGCATCTTCGTACTTTTCGGCTTTAGCTGCGTCTTCTTTTTCCTTCTTAGCGTCCTTTAATTCACTTTCAAGGGTAACCTTGTCAGTAACAGGGTGCTTTGCGGCTAAGTGAGCAGCGGTCATATCGATCAAGTCAATGGCCTTGTCAGGTAATGAACGTTGAGGGATGTATTGAACTGAGTAGTCAACGGCAGCTTTTAAAACATCGTCAGGTAAGGTAACTTGGTGATGGTCTTCGTAAGCTTTCTTGATGCCCTTCAAGATTTCAAGGGTAGTAGCTTTACTTGGAGCGTCAACAGTAACGTCATTGAAACGACGTGCAAGTGCAGAGTCTTTCATAATGGTGTTTCTGTATTCGTCTTGAGTAGTGGCACCAATAACTGAGATTTCACCACGGCTCAAAGCTGGTTTGATCATGTCAGCTAACCCTTTGCTTCCAGATTCGTCACCAGAAGCACCGGCACCGACGATTTGATGAATTTCATCAAAGAATAGGATAACGTTTTTACGTTCTTCAACTTCTTTGATTAATTTTTGAATATTTTCTTCGTATGAACCACGGTATTGAGTACCGGCTTCAAGAGAAGATAAATCGATTGAAATGATTTGCTTGTCTTTGATTGCGCCAGGGACATCACCCTTAACGATCTTTTGAGCTAAACCTTCAACGATGGCAGTCTTACCAACACCAGCGTCACCAACTAAAATTGGGTTGTTTTTGATACGACGACTCAAAATTTCAGCGGTTTCTTGGATTTCTTTGTCACGTCCAATAACTGGGTCAAGTAAACCTTGTTTAGCTTCATCAGTTAGGTTTCGACCAACTTTATCCAAGTAACTTTCAGCTTTCTTTTGTTGCTTGGCGTTGTTGCCTCCGCCGTTTCTACCACGACGACCAGGAATTTGACCTGATTTTCTCATTGCTTCAACTTCTTCAGGAGTAAGCTCGTGACCGTTAACAACGTAACGAGCATTAGGGTTTTGACCCATTCCTCCATTCATTAGACTATTAAATAAATCGTCCATTCCGTTTCCGAATGGATCATTTCCAAAATTGTCTGCCATGTGCAATTTCCCTCTTTCCTATTTTCACCACTTGGTGAGTTTATAACTACATAAGATAAACAATAGGAACATATCTCAAGTTCCAATTCTAATTATACCAGTTTTGAATCGAATGCATAGTAATTAGCTCATATCTACCGGGTTTGGTCAACGTTGGTCAAACTATTTCCCTTGACTGGTGCCGATTTGCAAGATTTTTAATTTATAGTTTACTTCAGGGGCTTTTACTGAAATCGTTTCATTAAGATGATGACCTAGTAATGATTTTCCAAGTGGAGAATCGTAAAAAATTTTGTTTTCATCTAATTTAGAGAATTCAGCTTCTTGTTTCCCCACAATAAGGAAGGAATCTAAATCACCGTCTTCTAAAAATTGCACTTTGACCTCGCTACCAATGCCGATTCGGTCATTATCAGGTTTTCTAACAATCTCAGCAAATTGTTCCTGTTTTCTAAAATAACGCAAGCGACTTTCTAATCGATGGAGTTCTCTTTTAGACGTACTGTACTCCGCGTTTTCAGAACGGTCACCCAGAGCAGCGGCGTCGTGTAAGGCTTGGATTTTTCCCGGACGATTTTTTTGCAGCTTTTTGATTTCATCTTGAATCTGCTTGTAGCCGTTGCGTGTCATTTTATTAAAGTATGTCGCCAACTTAGTTCACCTCAGTCTTTTTTCTTTTTTTCGCCCAAATTTTAACATAATGTAGTTTAAATAATGGTAACAAAAGGTAACTTATTGCCTTATAAAGTTTTCATCGTTAGCAGCTTATGATATTATTACACTATGATTAATTCAAAATCGATTTTATTCTAAGGAGAAATAATATGAGAAGCCGTCACATGGAGAAGAAATCTCATAAGACTCGTAACATCATTATTCTAGTTGTGATCGTGATCGTAGCGATTGTTTTAGCGTTTTTAGGATATGGTGCTTACAAGTATAAATCTGCATCAAATGAAATTAACAAAGCTTATAAGAGTGCAGGAATCAAGAAACAACGAGATACTGACGCGCTGTTAAATCATAAAAAACCAATTTCAATCCTATTACTTGGGACTGATACGGGTGCTCTTGATCGTGATTATAAAGGTCGAACCGATACTTTAATGGTTGCCACCCTTAATCCAGAGACCAAGAAAATGACGCTCACAAGTATCCCACGTGATACTGCCGTTAATATTCCCGGATACCCACAGTATTCACCATCTAAGATTAATGCTGCTTACACTTACGGAAGTGCTGGGACTGCCATTAAGACCGTTGAAAAACTGTTAAACGTTCCAATTGATTTCTATGTCTTAATTAACATGGGTGGCTTAAAGGAAATCGTTGACCAAGTAGGTGGAGTTACTATCACACCAACGTTGTCCTTTAGTTATGAAGGCTATAACTTCAAGAAAGGTCAACCAACTAAGATGGACGGAAAAGAAGCACTTTCTTATTCAAGAATGAGATATTCTGACCCAGCTGGTGACTATGGGAGAACAATGCGGCAACGTCAGGTTCTTCAAGCCATTGCGGCCAAGGGCGGTTCAGTCTCCCATCTAATGAACAACGACTTCATTAGTTCAATTGCCAAGTCCAGTCAAACTGATTTGGACTCAAGTGATTTGACGAAACTTGCTACTAGTTACCGTGAACACGGTGACTTTGTTGATAATCATCTTCAGGGTGAAAACCAAATGATTGAGAACTCAGCAATGCAGGTGCCAACGGAAAGTCAATTGCAACAGACCACCAACTTTATTCGGAAGAATCTAGGTTTGCCTGCCGCTAAGACTGGAACCGCAGCTTATCACTAGATTTAAATAGCAACGAGATGTTCTCCTAAGTTTATGAGGAGAACATTTTAGCGTAAAGGTTAATTAGAACTAAGTATGAGGGAGTCATGATGAATGGAAGAGAACCTAAAGAGAAAGACGATCTGGCTTGATCCCAAAAAAGTCCAGAATCGTCCAGTCTACTTTACGTGTAAAAGAATATTTGACATCACTGCCAGTCTAATTGGGCTTATCTTACTAAGTCCTTTATTCTTAGTGCTTAGCATTCTAATAAAGTGTGATGGGTCTCATGGTAAGGTTTTTTACACGCAAAAACGAGTTGGTTGTAATGGGGACGTCTTCAACATGTATAAGTTTCGGTCGATGATCCCTAACGCTGACAAAAAATTAGCTGAACTTAAAAAATTTAATGAAGTTGACGGGGCCATGTTTAAGATGAAGGATGATCCCCGAGTTACCAAGGTCGGGCGTTTCATTCGAAAGTATAGTTTAGACGAACTGCCTCAGTTAGTGAACGTCTTAATTGGTGAAATGTCACTGGTTGGACCACGGCCACCGCTTCCAAAAGAAGTGGCCGAATACACGGACTATGATCGCCAGAGACTGTTAGTCAAACCTGGCTGTACTGGTTTGTGGCAGGTGACGGGGAGAAATAACGTCGGTTTTGATGACATGGTTTATTTGGACATCGTCTACATTATGAACAGTGGTTTCTGGTTTGATCTGAAGATCATATGCAAGACGGTTCAGATTATGGTGGTTCCAAACGCTGCTTATTAAAGAGGTTGAAGGATGAAAATTGCAATTTTGGTGGCGTCCCATAAAGATGCGCCGATGCCAAAAGATCAAGATTTGTACCGGCCAGTTTTGGTTGGTGCTGACAAAAATTACAAGGGCCAAAAGGGTTTTCAACTGGATAATCGAGGTGACAACATCTCGGCCAAAAATCCCAATTACAATGAACTAACTGCTGTTTACTGGGCATGGAAGAACTTACATGATGTCGATGCCATTGGGCTGGTTCATTATCGTCGTCTTTTTAGCAAACACCTTGATCGTTCGCTTGATAAGGTGCTAACTAAGGAGCAGGCCGAAAAGATGCTAGAAAAGGCTCCAGTCGTGTTGCCGCGAAAGCGGTACTACGTCGTTGAAACCATTTATTCGCATTATGTGCACTCTCACTACAAAGAGCCATTAGAGGAGACTCGTCAGGTCATTTCAGAAATCGATCCCGATTACTTAGCCAGTTTTGACCAGGTCATGCACAGTCGTTCAGCACACATGTTTAACATGTTCATCATGAAAACAAATTACTTTGACGACTATTGTAAATGGCTCTTTAACATTCTTTTTAACGTCGAAAAACGAATTGACATTTCCAATTATTCGGTTCAAGAGGCGCGGGTCTTCGGTTATTTATCCGAAGTTTTGATGGACGTTTGGATTGATAAGAATCACGTTAAATACACCGAGTGTAACTGGATTCAAATCGGTGATCGTCATTTAGTTAAAAAGGCGTGGGGCTTTGTAAAACGAAAGTTCTCCAGTAACGTCGGAAAAGACGAAACACACTACTAGAAATAAAATAGGAAAATGGAGTAGAAAACGTATGGATAATTACGATTTAAGCATTATATTGACCACCTATAATTCAGAAAAAATGATTAAACATGCGTTTGATGCTTTAATAAACCAAGATACACAATATAGTTATGAAATTATTATTGTTGATGATGGATCTAGTGATAATACTATAAAAATTGCATCTTCATACACTAAAAATTATAAGAACGTTCGATTAATTCAACAACAACATGGTGGGTTATCAGAAAGTCGTAATAATGGTATTAGAAATGCAATAGGAACCTATGTTTCATTTTCAGACGATGACGATCAATATCTTTCAAATTATGTACAAGATATGCTAGATGAAATGAAATCTAATAAACTTACTATCGGTGGGATAAAAAAGGTCTTTCAAAATGGGAAAACATCTTATGAGAATACTTCAGTTCTAGAAAATTGCTCAAGTAATGAAGAAATGATTGAGTCTTATTTAACTAAGAATGAAGAAATGGATGTTGGTGCATGGAATAAAATATTTAATAAAGAAACAATAATCGATAATAATATTATTTTTACAGGTAAAACTTATTTTGAAGATAGTTTATTCATGTTGAAATATCTTGAATGCATAAATTATAATGAAATTGGTTATGTTACTCATTCCGTGTATGAGTTAAAAAAACGTAATGGTTCTATCACTAACTCATATGAACCTCAGTTATTATCTAAATGTGATCAGTATATTGATGAAGTTAAAGATATTTTGCTTCAACACAATGTAAAATTAGATTACTTTAAAAGTTTTGAGGCCAGAATCAATATTTTTTATGTACATAGAAATATTGTTAATAATGAAAAGTGGACTGCAAAGAAACAAAAATACTTTTTGAAAAAACGTACTAATTTTAAATCGTTTAAATATTTAACAATAAAATATAAAATTGCGTTGATTTTGGCTATGCAATTTCCAAAAGTTTATATTGATTTATATTCTAAGAGAAATGAGGAATAAAGTTGAAATTAACTTCTTTTTTTTATAAAGCATATAATGACGTATTATATATTCCTGTTTATCAAGTTAAATTTAAAAGTAAATATAAATCTTTAAAAATCGAATCGATTAAGCAGACAATTGATGCAATAACAAATGATCATATTTCAATTAGTCGTTTTGGTGATGGTGAATTTAAATGGATTTATAAGATTTATCAGGAATCATATGAGCATGATTCTAATGAATTGAGTAAACGGCTCTTAGATGTTTTACACTCAAATATTAGTGATTTAGCCGTTGGACTACCTCAGGCGTTTCGTGACCCTCAAGCTATGACTGCCCATAAATATTGGGAACGTGAAATGGGGAAGTATGGTTCTGAGTGGCTTAAGGATTTAAACCAAAATAAGATTTACTATAATACCAGTGTGACACGCCCGTATATGGATTTAAAAGATAAGAACATTGCTAAGTACGTTTTTAGTGAATTTAAAAAGTATGTCTCAGATAAAAAGATATTAGTAATTGAGGGTGACCAAACCCACTTTGGCAAGGGAAACGATTTGTTAGAAAGTGCCAGTGAGGTCTTGAGGCTAGAATGCCCAAGTCACAATGCCTTTGAACAATATGATGATATCCTCACGCGATCGAAAGGCCTCATCATAAAAGAAAATCCAGATTTAGTCCTAGTTGCACTGGGACCAACGGCGACCATTCTTTCGTATGACCTGACTAAAACCTTAAACAAACAGGTTCTTGATATCGGACATTTTGATGTAGAGTATACTTGGTTTTTAAACGGGGATAAAAAAAGAACCAAAATTAATGGGAAGGCTGTTAATGAAGTAAAGGATAGTTAATTGACATTACAATCTTAATTGCATTGTTGCTTGTATCATTATTCTTTACTATTATTGATAAAGTAAGACTATCTATTAATTTAGTAAGTTATTTGTACATTTCAGACAGAAAATAAAACATTTAAGCAGGGCTTGCCCTAGTAAATTAATACATTTTGGAGGATAACATGACTGATTATTTAGTGGTTGGTTCTGGATTATTTGGATCAACCTTTGCATACGAAGCTGCTAAACGCGGCAATCACGTTGAGGTGATCGAAAAACGTGATCACGTTGGTGGCAATATCTATACCAAAGAAGTAGAGGGCATCCAAGTTCACGAATATGGAGCTCATATTTTTCATACCAAAATGAAAGACATCTGGGATTACGTGCATCAATTTGCGGACTTTAACAACTACGTTAACAGTCCGATTGCTAACTATCACGGTGAGATTTATAACATGCCGTTCAACATGAACACCTTCAATAAACTATGGGGAGTTAGAACGCCGGAAGAAGCTAAGGCTAAGATTGAGGAACAGAAGCGGAGTGCTAATATTCCGGATAAGCCCACTAACTTAGAAGAACAGGCTATCTCACTAGTGGGTCCTGACTTGTATGAGAAATTAGTAAAGGGCTATACCGAGAAACAATGGGGCAGAAAAGCCACTGATCTCCCAGCCTTTATCATTAGAAGAATTCCAGTTCGCTTCATTTATGATAACAACTACTTTAGTGATCCATACCAGGGAATTCCAATTGGTGGATATACTCAAATTATCGAAAAAATGCTTGCTAGTGACTTAATCGATGTTAAAACTAACACTGATTTCTTTGATAAAAAGGACGAATATTTAAAATCCGGTAAACGTATCATCTTTACCGGAATGATTGACCAGTTCTTTGAATATCAGTTGGGAGCTCTGGAGTACCGTAGCTTGAAGTTTGATACTGAAGTGAAAGACGTTGATAACTACCAAGGAAACGCGGTAGTCAACTATACCGATGCTGAGACCCCTTATACTAGAGTCATTGAACACAAACACTTTGAATTTGGTAAGGGTAATAAGCACAAGACCGTCATTACTCATGAGTATCCAAAGACATGGCACCGTGGGGATGAACCATACTACCCAATCGATGATAAAAAGAATCGTTCTTTGTACAAGAATTATGTCGAATTAGCTGAAAAAGATGCGCCAAACGTTGTCTTTGGTGGTCGTTTAGGTCAGTACCGTTACTACAACATGGACCAAACCATCATGTCAGCTTTGAGACTAGTTAAAAACGAATTTGGTGAATAAATTTGGGTAAAGTAATTAAGAATTATTTGTATAATGCGTCCTATCAACTATTTGTGTTGATAGTTCCTTTAATCACCACTCCATACTTGTCCCGTGTTTTGGGACCACAAGGGGTTGGTATTAATTCGTATACAAATGCTAATATTCAATATTTCATTATCTTTGGAAGTGTTGGGGTCGCACTCTATGGTAATCGGCAGATTGCGTATGTGCGAAATAATAAGCAAAAACTAACCAACACCTTTTATGAAATATTCTTTATGCGAATGGTAACGATTGGAGTGGCGTATATTGCCTTCTTTATTTTTTTGGCATTTGTGCATCGCTTTCACAGTTATTACATTGCCCAATCTTTTTCATTGCTTGCGGCAGCTTTTGATATCTCCTGGTTCTTTCAGGGGGTGGAAAACTTTGCTGTGACCGTTTTAAGAAACTTTGTTGTTAAAATAATTACACTTTTCAGTATTTTTGCGTTCGTCAAGTCATATAGTGACTTGTGGTTATACATATTTATACTGTCTATGTCGCTATTGATTGGAAATCTGACCTTATTCCCAAGTTTAAGAAGATATTTAGGAAAAGTGGACTGGAAAAACTTTCACTGGTTTAGGCATTTTTGGCCGTCGATGGTTCTTTTTGTTCCAGAAATTGCCACTCAGATTTATTTAGTGGTTAATAAGACGATGCTGGGGGCAATGACCTCCGTTACGGCAGCTGGTTACTTTGATCAGTCGGATAAGATCGTCAAGCTATCATTAGCGGTCGTTACTGCGACGGGAACCGTCATGCTTCCGCACGTGGCAAATGCCTTCATGCAAGGAAAACACGAGAAGGTTAAAGACTACTTGTATCAGAGTTTTGAGTTTGTGACGGCGTTGTCCATTCCCATTGCGTTTGGGATTGCGGCTGTTGCTCCGAGCTTTGTTCCACTTTTTTTCAGTCCGAAATTTATGGCAGTTGTTCCGCTAATGATGATCGAGTCAATTGTGGTAGTCATGATTGCGTGGAGTAATGCGATTGGAGTCCAATACTTGGTTCCGACCAACCAAAACAAGGCCTATAATTATTCGGTCATTATTGGTGCAATTGTTAACATCGTTGCTAATGTTCCTTTAATTTTACTGTGGGGAGCAGTGGGAACCGCGATTGCGACGGTTCTTTCAGAAGCCATTGTCACTCTAGTCCAACTATATGCTGTTAAGGATGAAATTGACTTTAGAAAGTTGTACCACGGATTCTTTAAGTACTTTATTGCTGGTCTCATAATGTTTGCGATCGTTTCTGTCCTAGACATGACTCTAAATGTTAAATGGATTGATCTGATCATCGAAGTTGGGATTGGAATTGTAATTTATGGTCTCCTGATCTTTTTGTTTAAAACAAAGGTTTCAAAGGATATAATTACCATTGTTAAAAAGAAATTCTAGTTAAAATAATAAGAGGTTAAGAGCCAATGAAGATTGCTTTTATTAGTGAGGATAAATTAACTGATGTCTCGGTTTGGTCTGGGACGACCAGCAACATTTATGACGTCATTGCTAAACAAAACCAAGTTGTTTCAGTGCGTCCATCTGGTATTAAGCTGTTTTTGGGAAAAGTCTTTCGAAAGTTTACCAAGTGGTTTAAGTTACCTGATTTAAAAGCTTTCTCTGACGAGTGGATTGCAAGGGTTGAGGGTCAATCTTTACAGCAGAAGTTGAAGCATGAATCTGATATTGATTTTATCTTTGTTGCTGCTGAGGATAACCTCGTTGAATTTTTGCAAACCGACCTACCGATTGTTTTTTTAAATGATGCGACTTTTAGCGAAATGATTAATTATTACTACTTCAATTTGACGAAAAAGAAGATTGAAGTACACACCCAAATGGACAAAGTTACCCTTGAAAAAGCTTCTTTGATTTTAATGGCCAATGAATGGGCCAAAAAGGGTGCCATTGAATCTTATGGAATTGATGAAAACAAGGTCAAAGTGTTACCTTTTGGCGCTAATTTACCAGATAAATTTGTAGCTCACAAAGCTGACCCAGACAGTAAAATCAGATTATTGTTTGTTGGTGTTGAGTGGAGACGAAAGGGAATGGATCTCATCTGTGCCATGATGGACAAGTTGAACGAACGATTCCCAGATAAGTTTATGATTAACGTCATTGGTCTTAATCAGCCAACTGACCAAGATTTACCCAACAACATTAAGTTTCATGGTTTCGTCTCTAAACATACAGGCTCTGGTCTTAACAAGATGATTCAACTTTATAATGAGAGTGATTTGTTTGTTTTGCCAACAAAGGCAGAGTGTGCGGGAATTGCGTTTGCGGAAGCTTCCGAATATGGTCTGCCTTCTATTACGTATGATACTGGTGGAATTGGTACCTATGTCATTAATGATTACAATGGTTATCGGCTCAATAAGAACGCTACGGCAATGGATTTTGCCGATGCAGTGATCGATTTGACACAGTCACCAGAAAAATTAGAAACGATGTCTAAAAACGCTCGAAAATTATATAAAACCAAATTGAACTGGAAGGCGTGGGAACGCGGTTTTAACGAATTAACCCAACAGTTTAATAATTAGGTAGACCTTGAAGGAGTTTAGTAGAACTGATGAAAAAATTGATTATTGATGTGGTCCGGTCAAAAGCTAATGATGGGATTGGTAAGCCTAAAGAGGACATTAATGAAGTCCTTGAAAAGAATTATGGCTTCCAAATGGCTTACTTAAAGCAGTATAAATACGGTAAATTTGATCGTCATTTTTTGATTAATTATCGAATTAATAAACTGGATAAGTATCACCTAAAATCAACTGATGTAATCGTTATTCAATATCCAATTTATTCTGGAAAACAGTTTGAAGAAACCCTTTTAAGATATCTCAATGGCCGTCACGTTAAGACAGTAGCGGTGATCCATGATATTGATTCACTGCGTTTTCCTAACAGTACCTTTGCAACCGTCAAGGAAGAAGCCGAGTTTTTAAATAACTTTACGGCCGTTATTTCACCGAATAGTACGATGTCAGATACGTTAAAAGAAAATGGATTAAACGTTCCCTGTGTGGACCTTGAAATCTTTGACTACTTTTCTGACGTTCAAAGTCAAAAAAACGGGGTAAAATACAAAGATAACGTGACGTTTGCTGGGAACTTGAATAAGTCAGTCTTCTTAAAATATCTAAACGTTTCAAAGGCAGTTAAATGCGAGGTCTTTGGAAATATTGATGATCCAAATACACTGAATTCCTCATTAGAGTACATGGGAAGTGTGTCACCGGACGTGTTATCAAAGAAATTAGGCCATGGTTACGGACTAGTGTGGGATGGCAATAGTGTTGATACTGTGGATGGCAAGATTGGCGACTATTTGCGCTACAATAACCCATATAAGGCTTCGTCGTATCTGAGTGCTGGGATGCCCGTGATTGTCTGGGAAGAATCAGCCGTGGCTAAATTTGTAAAACAGCATCACGTTGGGTTATCAGTGGATTCCATTTCTGACCTAGCTTCATCACTTAAAAAAGTGACTGATGATGATTTTACTCAAATGGTGGATAATGCCCATGAACTTTCAAAGCAACTTCATGATGGCTTTTACACTAAACAGGCCTTTAATCAGGTGTTTGAGAAAATTAAGTAAAACAAATTAGAAACGACGTGTTAATCTATTAGTTAATATTATTAGCTAATGATCATCACGTCGTTATTTTTTTATGGGAGTGATTTTATGATGAAAGTATTGGTACTGGGTTCAAATGGTCAGTTAGGTCAAACGTTAACAAATCTGCTAAATGAGAAGCAAATCGAATTTGAGGCACCTTCTTCAAAAGAAGTTGATGTAACTAATCAGAAACAAGTAATGGATTATTTTCAGGTCCATCAACCAGAAGTTGTTTTTGATTGCGTTGGATACACCGACATTGTTAACGCCGAAGAGGAACCGGGTAAAACCATCAATAAGAACGTGAACTTTCTTGGTACCCAGTATGTGGCGTTAGCCGCTAGAGACGTGAACGCAACGCTAGTCCACATCAGTACGAATCGAGTGTTTGACGGAAATGATAATTCTAAACCACATGAGATAACGGATATTCCTAATCCAGTAAGTGAGTATGGTAAGCAGAAACGCATGGCAGAACGTGCCATTGAAGAGATTAGTACGAAATATTATACAATTCGAACGGCCAATCTATATGATGAAAATGGAAGTAAATTTGTTGATGAATTATTAAAAAGTGGTGAGATTAAGACTAGTAACCAACCAATGCAGGTAACCGATACTAGAAGATTGGCGGAGTTTATGTTGTTTGTAATCCAAAGTGATTTACCATATGGGATGTATCATTTAACAAACGAAAAATTAATTACTCCATGTGAATTTGCCAAGACAATTTTGAAAAGTCACATTTTGAAAATCTCCCCAGAAAGCATTGAAGGAAAGGACGTAAGGGAGCCCATTCTCGATTTGGGGAAGCTCAATGACACTTCATTTATGAATACAAGATAGTAAAATGACTTGCGAAAATTAATAATACTAAATCCCGATTTCTGCAATGTTTTTTAACATCCGTGTAATATTTTACTAATATTATTGAAATTTTTTCCCCTTAATGTATTGACTGTTGAGAGGAGGAACAAAATGGAGTGGAAACATATTATTCTTACAGCAGTTAGTGTTACAGCTATTTTTACCACGGGCATAGCAGTCGCAAATAGCTCACGCGCTAATGTTAATGCTGATTCATCGCGCTACACCACCGTTAATAAGCTAGTTAAATTTCGAAAAGCACCACACGCCAACAAACCTGTCAAAGTTATAAAATCAGAAAGTTCAGTGTCGAAATTAAGTCCGTCAGAGATGACAGCTAAGAATTGGATTGCTTATCATGAATCACGTGGTGAGTATCATGCTGAGAATCCAACTAATCCACAAGTGTATGGCAAGTATCAATTGACTAAGACTTACCTTCACGGGGATTACTCGAAGGAGAATCAAGAACGTACTGCTGACAACTACGTTCATGATCGCTATGGTTCATGGCAAAATGCTAAGAAGCATTGGGAAAGTAATAACTGGTACTAAATTAGTTTTAGCGCGGAAGGCTCATGATGAAAGTCATGAGCCTTTTTGTGTGCGTTTATAAGGGTTCATGATACAGTTAAGTCGGTAAATGACTAAGTAATTGGAGGGATATATTATGACAGACAGATTAAAAAACAAAGTTGCAATCATTACTGGTGGAACACTAGGAATTGGCTATGCTATTGCTGAAATGTTCGCTAAAGAAGGAGCTAAAGTAACGATTACTGGACGTAATGAAGATCGTGGACGCGAAGCAGTTGAATCGATTGATAAAAAGTATCCTGGAACTGTAAAATTCATGAAACAGGATGTTTCTGATCCAGACCGTTGGCCAGAAGTCTTTGAAGAAACCAAAAAAGATTTCGGACAGGTAACGACCCTAATTAATAACGCTGGAATTGCCCTTGGTAAGTCTATTGAAGATACTACAACCGAAGAGTGGCATAAAGTTCTAAGCATCGATCTAGACGGAGTCTTTTATGGGATACGTGAAGGCATCAAACAAATGAAGAATAAAGGTGTTGGTGCTTCAATTGTGAACATGTCGTCGATTGAAGGATTAGTTGGTGATCCTAACCTAGGCGCTTACAATGCTTCTAAAGGTGCAGTTCGTATGATGTCCAAATCAGCGGCACTTGATTGTGCGTTGAAAGATTATGGTATTCGGATTAACTCTGTTCATCCTGGATATATTCAAACTCCAATGGTTAAACCAGACTTTGCGAAAGCCATGTCACAAAGAACCAAAACTCCAATGGGACACTTAGGTAAACCAGAAGACATCGCATATGCAGCTGTTTACTTGGCTTCTGATGAATCTGAATTCACGACTGGTAGTGAGTTAGTGGTCGATGGTGGCTACACGGCTCAATAAGATTTATTAAAACGAGAATGAAAGGACTATGCTATGTGTATAGTCCTTTTTTCTGTATTTTGATATTTTTTCTTATGATACAATTATAATATCTATATTATGAGGTGAATTATCTATGGATAAGATAGTGTCTTTTTGTAAAAAGTATTTTATTGGAATTATGTCGGTGCTTATATTTTGCTTGGTGTCTTTTTGGAGTATGATTACCCCGATCTTTGGTGATGATGCTTTAGCAGTTAGAATGAATTTGGAAAATATAGTTCATGAAGGGATAAAAGATTGGTTTGTTTGGAATGGTAGGTTTGTAGGCCAAACTATTTACAGATGTTTAGTAAATTTGTCGCCAACATCTTTCGGATTAATAAATGGTTTAGCATTTATAGTTTTACTATTACTAATTACTTATTTATCAGCTCAATTTTCTATTAAATTTAAAAATATTAATTCAAAATATTTACTTGCAACAATTCTCGCTTTCGTATTTATTCCCCAATTTTCACTTACAATTTTTTACCGAGCTGGTTCTGGAAATTATTTATGGACAACTGTAATTAATTTACTGTTTGTAAGCTTATGGATTACATATAAAAAAAAGAATAATCGAATTTTAAATACGATTTTTGTTTTCTTTTTGGGAATTTTTGGTTTGATAGCTGGATGTTCTAACGAAAACCTTGGAGTTGGAATGATTGTTTTACTTCTAGGACTGATGTTATTTTCCTCTCAAAAACACATGGGATTAACTGTTCCTAGAATTGTAATGATTATATCGTATGTTATTGGGTATGTATTGTTACTAATTGCTCCTGGTAACATGGCAAGGGCAAGATTGAGAGACTCTTCATTTTTAGATAAAACTTTTTTTGAAAAAATTGGGATTAATTTTCCACTTATTAATCAGTACATTATTAATAATTTAATGCCCATCCTCATTATTTTTGTCATTTTTCTTTGCATTAATATTTATCTGGTTAAAAACAAAAAAGCTATTACTAATGCTCTAATTTTGTTTGTTTCAGCTTTTATTACTTTTTATGCTTTAGTAATTTCTCCAGAAGGTGCAGACCAAGGAAGGTGTTATTTCTTTGGAACAGTATTATTAATAATTGCAATTGTAGAATTAGTTCCGTTTAATATTAAAGATAATATTATTAAATTATTAATTAGTGCTTTTATAATTTGTTTGGGTGGATACTTAGTCCTTAATCTTACTTCTGGATTTGTAATATCCTATAAAACAGATAAGCAATTGTTAAATCAACAAAAAGAAATCAAAAATGAATTGAAAAAGAAGCAAAATAAGGGAAATGTTATTGTTCCTCAAATTACAAATGTTGGTTCTTCGAATTATTCTTTAGGTAGTATCATTTTTGATGATCCAACAAATTGGCAAAATACTTCTTATGCATATATGTTTAATGCTAAGAGTATAAAAGCTATTGGTAATTATTGATTTCACTCATGTTACCTTTAAATTATCAATAATAAGTAAGAAGGTATTATTTCATATGAAAAAACAAAGTAATTATAAAAATATAAAATACCAGTGGCGTAATACTAAGTCTTATTTTTCATTTTTCATTGAAAATTGGTTAGTTACATTTATTATTAGTCGGTGTTTTGCTCTTAATTCCACTTATGTTTTCGGTAATAATTAAACTTGGCTTATTTCCTGGATCAAAAGGAAGTGTAGGTGACTGGATAGGTTTTGGTGGGGCATTTCTTGGATCTTCAATAGCTATATTAGGTGTGTATTGGCAAACTCAAAGACAGATAAGTAATTCAAATAGATTAAATAATGAAAGTAAAAGACCACAACTAGCATTATCGTTTGGGAATAATATTTTTGATAAAAATAAAGCTTATTTTTTAATAAATGCTTCCACACCTGATTCAAATACTTTTCGTCGTTTAGAGTTTAAAACAAGAGGATTTTCTAGCGTAGCTTGGATAAGTCCACCGATCGTCACTAACTATGGTGAAACATTATTAAGATGTCACATATATATGACTTTTAATGATAAAACAAAATTATCATATTACTTTCCTGCAATGGAACATAATTATTCATTAATACTACTTTATTCAGAGAATTTGTCATTAAAAAATCTAAAAATAATTATTGTTGGTGAAACAATAGCGGGAGAGAAAATTTTTGAAAAATTTTTAGTTAATGATGAACCTGAAAGGGATGATATGGGTTTACTAATTCCCAAAATTTTAAATCCTAAAGTCTTTTATAACAAAATTCCAAAGAAAATAGATATTTGTGATAAGGCTCCAGAAAATATGGTTCTTAAGTTTGAAAATAAATGATAAAAAGACGACTAATCAGTCGTCTTTTTCTTTTGCTTAATTATTTCGTTAGGATTGCGTAAATACCAGCGATGACCAGGATGATCATTACCACCGCCATTACTACGATTCGTTTAACTTGAGTTTTGTGAAAGTTATTAAATTTGTTTGCCATACTATTCTCCTCTGATCGGTTATGAACATTTTAGCATTTAATAAGAGAAAAGAATTGCATTTTAACCACGATTTAATTCATAATTGGGTTGTTAAGATAAGGAGATAGTTTAATGTTTAAAATAACAATTTACCATGCTGATGCGATGCAGAAGCAATACTTTGAAGATTATAATCAAACAGAATTCGACTTAAAGTTTGTCAATGAAAAGTTAACGATGGCCAATGTAAGTCAGGCTCAGGGATCAAACGGGGTTTTGATTGATGGGATGTGCGACGCTGATGGTACAATCGTTGACCACTTAGCTGATTATGGCGTTGAGTACTTGTTTACTCGTTCGGTTGGAGTTAATAATATTGACATTAAGCGGGCGACTGAAAAGGGCATTAAAGTTGCTAACGTGCCCGACTATTCACCACATTCGGTAGCAGGATTGGCGTTTACCCTTGGAATGACGCTTTTTAGACATGTTGCTCAAGCAACCGCCAACACGCATGACGCTGATTTTCGTATCTTACCACTGTACTTTAGTCGTGAGATTCACGATTCAACGGTTGGAATCATTGGGGCCGGTAGGATCGGAACGGCTGAAGCCCAGATGTATGATGCAGTTGGGGCAAACGTTTTGGCTTATCAACGGCATGCTGATCCCGATAATCATTCCGTTAAGTTTGTTGACATGGATGAGTTACTTACAAAATCTGATATTGTTTCCATTCACGTTCCACTAACTTCTGGTACGGAGAAATTAATTGGCAAGGCCGAACTAACCAAGATGAAGAACGATGCCATCCTAGTCAATACAGCTCGGGGCGGCGTGGTTGATAACAACGCGGTTGCTGATGCCGTCGAGAATTTTGAAATTGGTGGTTATGGAACCGATGTCCTACTAGATGAAGGTCAGATTATGGGCAAAGAATTCAACAGTTTGGATGATGTTCCTAATGCTGAAGACAAGAAGCTAATGAAGAACTATCCCAATGTGATCGTCACGCCACACATGGGTTCGTTCACCGAGGAAGCCAATAAGGACATGGTTCGGATCAGTTTTGATAACTTTCAAAAAGTGATTGAGACTGGAAAACCACTTCATCCATTAAACTAAGGAGAGATATAATGGCAAAGATTACTGCTTATGATGTAAGGCCATTTGAAAAAGAATACTTTGTGGATTTAAATTCATATGACTTTGATTTAAATTTGGTTGAAAGACCATTGAAGATTGATACGGTTGACGAGGCAATGGGCACGGATGCCATCCTGATTGACGGTTCCTGTGTCGCTGATAAAGATGTCTTGGATAAGGTCAAGGATATGGGAATTAAGTATCTGTTTACCCGTTTTGTTGGTTACAACAACATTGACCTAGATGCTGCTAAAGCAGACGGAATTATGGTTGCTAACGTTCCTAGTTATTCACCATATTCCGTTGCCGAATTAGCACTGACGATGGGAATGGACCTATTCAGACACGTTGCCCAGGCAACTGTAAATACAAATAACGCTGACTTTCGGGTTCTGCCAACGTATTTCAGTAATGAAATTCATGATGCAACCGTCGGAATTATCGGAGTTGGTCACATGGGGAGTGCTGAGGCTAAGTTGTATCACAATCTTGGTGCCAACGTGCTTGGCTATCAACGTCATCCAAATGACAATCCCGATGTAACCTTCGTTGATGAAGATGAGTTGTTAAAGAAGTCGGATATTGTTTCCATTCACGTTCCTTACGTACCGGGTGAAAATGACGAGATGATTGGTGCTCCAGAGTTAGCCAAGATGAAACGAAACGCTATTTTAGTCAACACTGCGCGTGGTGAGCTGGTTGATACTAAGGCCGTTACGATTGCATTGTCTGGTAGTAACATTGGTGGCTACGCTGCTGACGTGATTATTGATGAGAATCAGATTGATGGTAACGAGTTCAACTCATTAGATGACCTTCCAAACAAAGACGTGTTAGAATTGATGAAGCGTTATCCAAATGTTATTATTACTCCGCACATTGGTTATCTGACTAAGCCAGCCACGGTCGACATGATCAAGGTTAGCTATGATAATTTCCACGAAGCAATGACAACGGGAAAGACCAAGAATCAAATTTAACGAAAGAAGTTTTGGAACATGGAATTAAAGAAACAATTCTTAGATCTTGAGAAGAATCGACGAACCATCTATGACCTGGGTAAAGACGTGCCTTTCTTACAGGACGATCTATATACTTATATCAAGGAATTAATTAAATACACACCAAGTGCCTTCAATGGGCAGACGGTTCGAGCTGTGGTACTTTTTAACGAAAACCATGATAAGTTATGGGATATCGTTGAAGATGCGCTGAGAGAAAAGGTACCAGCCGACGGATTTCTTCGAACGAAGGCAAAGATCTCAACTTTTAGGGATGCCTATGCATCAATCTTGTTTTTTACTGATATGGACAAGGTTAAAGAATTGCAAGGTCAATTTAAGACCTATCAATACGAGATGTACAACTGGTCTGAAGAAGGACAAGGGAACGCTCAGTTTGCCGTTTGGACTGGTCTAGAAGAAAATGGACTTGGCGTTAACATTCAACACTATGATCCATTGATTAATGCGCAAGTGGCTTCCACCTTTGATATTACTGATCACTGGCAATTACGGGCTGAAATGAACTTTGGTTCAATCAACACTCCTGCTAGCGAAAAAGATTTCATGGATGATAGCAAGCGATTTAGAATGCTTAAATAGAATAATACGTAAAAGAGCGTGAAAATTTTGTCTTCACGCTCTTTTTGTATGTAAAATTAAATTTCTTATTTTTTAGAAGTTCTGATATCATTGTAATTGTGTTAAATATTACATAGTACAGGAGAAAATATGCAAAAAAGATTAACTTATATTGATGTAACTAACATAATTGGAATTATATTTGTTCTTTTGCTTCATGCGTCATCCGTTGCTTGGAATGATAGGACAACGATTAGTACTCCAATGTTAATGATAACTTCAGTTATTCATGCGATATGTATTTGTGCCGTTTTTCTTTTTATTATGAATTCCGGGGCAACGTTGATTGGGTATAAAAATAAATATGATAATTTAACCTTTGCGAAGAAGAGAATATCAAGAGTTGTAATTCCCTTAGTGGCATGGAGTTTGATTTTTTATTTAATTGCATGTAGTGGTCATTTTACAGGAGCAATTACACCTGTCACTAATCCGGGGATTATTGATTTTATTAAGAATTTTATTGGAAATAATATCGACGGATCTTTCTGGTTCTTCTATGCCATTATTGCGATGTATATTGTTACACCAGTTTTAGCAGATCTAAGTAAAAATACGCTTTTTTACATTGTCATTTTGGTTTTTATTAATAATCTGATTTTATTTATTCATGATATTTTTAATTTAGGAACCACACCGTATTTTATTGCCTTTATGTATTTATTTTCAACAGCAAATTATGTCGGCTATTACATCATGGGTTATTTACTGAAAGAAAAGTATTTTAGTAGGAAATTTCAAAACATGTTAGTGGGATTAGGATTGGTATCACTAATATTTGTAATTGCGATTCAATTTGTTTCTCCAGAAAATTTTGGGCCAAAATTAATTAGTTATGGCAGTACTGGTTATGGTTCACCTTTCACTTTCTTTTATTCAATTGGATTTTACGTTGTCATTAGAAGATTAATTAGTAAAGCACATTGGTTTAATAATCTGAGGATTAAGTCATTTTTAGCTAAGGTTTCATCAGTTAGTTTAGGAATTTATATTTTGCACTTAATGTTTTATGAGACATTTAATAAGATTTTTCATTTAACTTATTCTTCATACTGGGACATTTTCTTAATGCCATTTGTTGTCTATGTTGTTTGTGGTCTGTTTGTTTATTTGATGAAAAAGATCCCTGTTATTAAGCATCTTTTTCCATAAAGGTAATAATTAGGAGAAACTATGAAAAAAAGATTAACCTATATTGATGTAATTAATATCATTGCAATTTTTGCTGTTTTGATGTTGCATTCATCACAGTATTTTACTAATGGGATTGTTTTAAAAAATAATATTATTCAAGCAATTTTTATTCCAGCAATTTACTTATTTTTGATGAATTCTGGGGCAACTTTGATTGGGTATAGATCAAAATACGATACCAAAACATTCTTTATTAAAAGAATTAAACGTGTTGTCATTCCTTTTGCTGTATGGAGTATTATTTGGTATTTATATGATATAAAATTTACAGCATTTCCAGGACCAATTCCTCATCCTAATCCAAGTATCAAAGATTTTATTTTGGGATTTTTAAATAACAACATTGATAATATATTTTGGTTTTTCTATGCCATTATTCTTTTATATTTATTAGTTCCTTTATTATCTTTGTTAGCTGATCATCATAAGGATTTATTATTTTATCTTGTAATTCTAAACTTTGTTGGAGACTTTCTTTATATATATGCCATTCAAGCGTATCAATTACCGATTGATCCAACTAAAGTTCAAATAAATCCAATTGCTTCTGCCTTTATCGGGATATTCATCATGGGGTATTTGATTAATATTAACTATTTTTCTAAAAAAATTGAAACCTGTATCTCAGTTGTTGGTATATGCGCTTTAGCTTTCTTATTAATATCAGAAATTTTTCTTCCAAATGTTGCTTCTCATAACATTTTAGGAAATTCTCCATACTTATTTTTCTATGTGATTGGTATATTTACCCTGATTAAATTGTTAGTAGGTAAGTTTGAATTATTTAATAATATTCGTGTAAAAAGCATTTTAGCAAAGATGGCTTCTGTTAGTTTAGGTATTTATATTTTGCATCCATTATTCTTTAAACTATTTGATGTTATTTTTAAATCAAATCCGTCAGGGCTGGTTCATGTATTTGTTATGCCAGTTGTAACATATGTTCTGTGTGGATTATTAGTGTTTGGACTAAAAAGGGTTCCACTTTTAAAGGAGATTTTACCTTAAACATAGCTTCCAATTTAACAAAATATATAAAATATTGAATTTACTATTGGAGGAATTGCTATTATTAAACTTGGTTCGTATTTAAAAAAGAATATTAATTTATTTATTCTACTGTTATTCGTGATTCTTAGCGTAGTTATTATTCTTCCGTATATAAAACAACCAGTACTTAATTGGGATTTACCGTTTCATTTAGCACCATTAAATGAGACGTTTGGCTATATAAAAAATGGTAACTTATCACATTTGTTTCCTGATATATTAACAAAAAATGGTGGATCATTTGGATATCCATTGAATCTATTTTATCCATCTTATTTTTTATTGCCAGAATTAATTTTCAGATTAATTGGTTTTGATCCTTATGATTCATATTTGATATTTTTGTTCCTAGTAACTTTATTAACTTTTGTATCAATGTATTTTGTTACCAAGAAAATAATTAGGAATAAATTTTCTGGTGTAATTAGTGCAATTTTGTATGTATTTTCTCAGTATAGAGAAATTGACATGTTTTTTCGACAAGATATTTCTGAAGCATTAATTTTTATATTTTTACCAATTTGTTTTTATGGTATGTACCAAATTTTATGTAAAGATTATAAAAAATGGTGGATTCTTGTAATTGGAATGTCTCTATGCCTTCTTACACACATATTGTCATCTATCATCATTAGTTTTTTTATATTGTTATCTTTGGGATTGATTTTTTGTGAATCTGAAGGTTGGAAATTAAGATTAAAAAGGATTATTTACTTAATATTTTCTTCATTTATTTCATTTCTAGCGTCATCTGTTTTTATAGTTCCTCTATTGGTTAATTATAAAAAATATTCACCATTCGTTATTGAAAATTTTCCAGTTGATTTGATGAAAAATGCTCCTAGTGTTGAAACAATGGCATTTGGTAATATTGCTATCCCAATGGGATTGGGAATTGTTTTATCAGTTGTTTTTATTTTTTGTATGTTTTACTTTAGAAGGATGAATAATGTTTTAAAATATTTATTCATTGAAGCAATAATATTTTTATTCATAATTTCTAATCTTTTTCCTTGGCAAATTTTGCAGACATATTTGAAGATATTACAATTTCCAACTAGATTATATATAATTCCTGTTCTTTTGATATCTCTATTAGGTGGTAATTGCATTAATTTAGCTTTTTCTGGCGGTAGTATTAGAAATCAGTCTAAAGCTAAAATTACTTTTTTACTTTTGTTCGTTAGTTCTGTTATTTGCATCTCTTTCTCTGATTCTGGGCAAATAAAACAACAGTCAGGTTCTATTGGACAAAGAAAGAGCTTTGTTAGAGACACATCAGAATTTCATGATGCATATGATTATCTACCAATGGGATCCAGTGATACTGTTCCATTGCTTTTGAAACATTCTGTTCCAGATATAAACGGGAAAAATTACCAAATAAGACAAATTAGTAGAATTACATCTTATAACAAAATTAGTTATAATTTAGAAAGTAGACATAATACAAATTGGACAAAAATACCAAGTATATATTATGATGGATTCCATGTTTATAACAATGGAAAGATTGTTCCGATAAAGCCTAATAATAAAAACATAATCCAAGTTAAATTGACCAAGGGAATTAATAGAGTAGATATTGTTTACAAAAAAACAATAATTCAAATTATTTCTATCTGGATCAGTTTATTTACATGGTTATTGCTCATATATTTTGTATTCAGAAATTTCTTTTTGAAACAAATAAATGATAATAAAAAGTAAATCTTGATAAAAATAAGCCCAATCCATCTGGATTGGGCTTATTTACTATCTATTTCGTTTTCTTCAAACTTTTTCGCTTCCTTGGATACAACACAAGGTCTAAATCACCCTTAGATCCAAACTGACCTAGGTAGACATCCTGAATGGTGCATCCCTGTTTCTCACACATTTGTTCAACTTGATCGTCGTTTAAGTTACGACGTTTAGCAACGTTTTCGTTTAATTGGCCATCGGTGATAATAGGGTAGTTCATAGTAGGTTCATCGTTTAACGTCACGGTCAACTGACCGTTTTCTTCAAGAGTTGCGTTTTTAACGTCCTTGAAGTCGTTAACTCCATGAGTTCTGAGTTTGAAAGCAAGCTGATTAGCGGTTAAACCGTTCCGCAGTGCACGGTTGACGTTTACGACACCATTTAAAATCAGTATCTGCGGACTTCCGTTGATCAGCTTATTCAGCGTATTACTCGTTCCGGTTAAGAACTTACTTGCAAAGACGATAACAGACCAGATTAACAGAATGATGACAAATTGAATTGGAGTGATGTCTTGGTTGTAAATAACACCACCAATAATTCCACCAAGAATATAGTTCTGGAGTTGGTCGACGGCATTTGATGGAGCCAGATTACCTTTGCCAGAAAGGTTAATCTGTAAGACAATCATGATGAATCCAATCAGGAACTTCAAGAAGATGGTCCAATATTGAGAGTCACTACTACTCCACGTGAAGCCACCCTTGTTGATATGCTTGGGTTTAGATACTAGTTTAGTTGGGGTGACCGTGTAGTTGGTCATGTCAGTATTGAAGTGAACCACGTAGGCGTCTTTTCCCGCTTGAATCGTCATTCCATCAACCAGATTATTGCTACTAGCATACATCTGGTTTAGCGGAACTTTTTTCTGTTTACTGATGTTTTTCATGATTTGGACGGTCTGAGTAGTTTGACTATCAGCGTTTTTTTGCTGAAAGACTCGGCCTGTCTGCATCGCGATAATCAGTGCCCCTAACATCGTAACTAGGATGAATAGGCTTCGAAATCTTAGGTTACTTCTATTTCGATAATAGAAGATCCCAGTTCCAATGATGACCAACGCAATCACAATGATTAAACCAATAAAGATGTAGTTGGTAAAATTGAAATTGTGGGAAATAAATGAATATGAATAAAGCTTCACTACTCTCACTCCAGTTCTGTATTAGTTATGTAACAATTATACTCAATTCAGGCGGTTTGTGTTTTATATTTAGCAAGAAATTAACTTTTTGTTTATTTTATTGTCTGGCAGGACGTGAAAATGGTATTAATCTAAAGCTTATGAAAGTGATACAATGGTTTGTGCTATAATATCTGTATTATTAACGTATCTATTAATTAAAAATAATATATACATTAATCGTATTATCATTTATAAGTAGGAGTGGTATTATCAAATATTCAAATACGCAATGGGTTATATATAAAGCCTCTGAGCTACTATCTAGCAAACTATTTGTATTATTAATATTACTGGTAGCGTTTGTTATTTTAGTCCTTGGATATGTTTTGATCAGAAATAGTTACTATCAAGACAAGGCAAGCAATAGCCATGGCATCAAACCAAATCATAAAAAAACAGGTGTATGGCTGGTTTGTATTGGGATCGTCTTCATCGGAATCTTTTTTGTTGGTTCTAAGTACGTTAAGGATAGAGCAGTGGACCCGAACGAGATTGAAAGAACGAATCAAGTTAACTTTGATGAGACTGGTACGATCACCAACATTAATCAATCTGATGATAATTACTTGTATGAGATTAAAGTTAACGGTAAACGTAAAAATCAGACCGTCTATGTTTCGATGCTGGATAAGCCTGTTAGCATGGACGTTCAGCCACCGATTCATCCCTTCAGTGGGACGATAATTACGCAACCAGTGATTAGTAATGCAACGGTGGGTAGTAAAGTAACGTTAAGGTCATGTAAATACGACTTTAAGTATAAAAACCATAAGGATTTTGTGCCTAATGACGATTCTGCTAATAAACAATTAAAATTATTAAATGAGAATTACGTAAATGGAGTTGTAACCGAAAAATGATAAAAGATTCAATTTATTTTTTAAAAAAACATGAATCTTCTTTGTATCTGTGTGCTCTGGTAGTCGGAATCCTCGATGCATTAGTTGGTACCACGATGATTATTAAAATGCATCCAGTCATTGGACACGTGTTACATTTGGTGCTCCTGTTGGCGTTTGTCTATGTATTTTTTAAGATTTTTTTCTTTGATAACTTAAAGCCGATTTATTTGATAGGAATTTTTGTCCTAATTACTTTTATATTCATAAATGGTCATTTTGCCAGAGACCAAAGTTTGTTATATACGATGGTGTTTCTTGTTGGTATGAAAGACGTTCCGATTAAACGGATTATTAAAACAGAAATAATTGTTACGATCTGTGTGATTGGGGTAGTTATTTTATTTTCAGCATTTGGCGTTTTGCCGAATCTGCAATTCCCCCGAAACGGATTAATTCGCAATAGTTTAGGTTTCGTTTATCCATTATTATTGTCCTCAGCGGTCTTTTTCTTGAACGTTGCGTTAGCGAGTTATTTATTGATTAATAAAATATCGTTTAAGAACAAGCTGATTGGTTCATTAATAATGGCGGTTGGAACGATTGCCATCTACTTGATTACTGATTCCAGAACCGATCTGTTGCTTAACATCGCAATCGTAATTGTCATCATCCTTTCATGTTTTTCCATTAACTTAAGAAATCGATACACGAAGATACTGGCGGAACTGACGCCGCTCTTGATTGCCTTTTGGACCATCATATCAATGATCTTTTATAAAAATGATAGTCTTTGGTTAACTTTAAATAAGCTTTTTAGTAACCGGTTGGCTCTGGTGCATGAAGCCTATTTAAAGTACATGCCAGGCATGCTTGGTCAATACATCAAGCAGCGCGGAAACGGCGGTAAGGTGAGTGATGTCTTACATTACTTTTACATTGATTCCAGTTTTTCACGGGTGCTGTTTATGGATGGTTACATTGTGTTTGTAATATTGATGGTTTTAATTACCATTGGACTCGTTCGTTTATTGTCGAAAGACAGTGCGGTGGCCTCATATTTAGCCTTGATTATTATCATTACACTAATCGAAGGGGTCTTTACCGACCACATGTTTTACGCTAACAACGTCGCTTTATTTATGATTGCTGGTCAGATCATGGAACTAATCAGTCAACGTGGTTCTAGTGAGAACCTTTTGAAGAGTGCCATATAAAGTTTATTGAAGTGTTTTGTAATTACTAGGGTGAATCTAGGAGTTACAGAGCGCTTTTTTTGTGAGTAAATTTGTTTCAAGCATGCTTAATCGGATTGAAAATGATAAAATAGTTCAAACGAAACAATAGGATAATTTATTTAAAGCGGCCCAAAATTCAGCAATTTTTAACGCATGGACGACTGATCATCACGATTTTGATGTCAAAACGGGAAAACTAAAGGAGTCTTTTTAATGGAGTCAAAAAGTAAAGAGGAAGCACTAAACAAAAAGATTAAGAATCTGCATAACTTTGCCAACTGGGGCTTAACGCCGCTGGTTGTGATTTTTATCGTAGTTTACTTTTTAACCAAACCAACCTCAATCTGGACGATTTTATTGGCGTTACTAGTGGTTTTTACGACGTTCATTGTTTGTGTAATGGCGCTAGTTTACATTTACAAGAAAAAGAAACACCAAAAGGGATCCAGTCGACATAATTCTGATCAAAAATAGCGAAATAATGGCGGTACGATAGGTAACCGTCTTTTTTTGTGGCAATTAATTAGTGTATAATCGATGATAATTAAGAAGTTAATCACAATTACTTATAAGAGGAAATCATGAAGAAGAATAAATATGCTAAAACGACACTAGCGGTTCTTTTAATTTTGTTAGCGGCCCTTTTCTTGGTTGGAATTCAGTACTTTTCACACAGTATCCTACTAGGAAACGACTCGCTCTTTCATTTTAATCGCATTTATGACGTTGAAAAACAGCTTCAGACTGGCAACTTCAATTATTTCATGACTAACTATGGCTTCAATCAGACTGGTCGAATCGTCAATGCGGTCTATGGACCTTACATGGCATTTATCTTGGGATTAGTTTTGCTAGTGACTAAGAGTTGGTTTAGCTTCCAACTGGTAACGAGTTTTGTTCTGTATGTCATCGCCGGACTGGGTTCGTACGGCTTGTTTCGCCGGGTTAAAGTCAATCGTTTTTTTGCCACAGCTGGCGCCATTATTTATTTGTCACAGAACTTCATTACCGGTTGGCAGACTGATGCCCAGTTTCTAGCCTGGGGCGCAGCGATCCTGCCGTTTGCGGTGATGGTGGCTCTTGATTTGCTGGATGGTTCACCGAAGAAAGTTCACATGACGTTAGCGTTAGTCGTTGCGATTTTACTTGAGATGCACATCCTGAGTTCCTTGTTCACGGTCATTATGCTAATCCCGTTTGCGGTTGTTGGTCTTTGGCGTTCACGAGCTAAGTGGCAGTATCTAGGGAAGATTGCGTTGAACGTGCTCTTAACGTTGATTTTGGCTGGAAACTACTTCATTGGCTTCTTGAACATTTTCGGAAAAAACGAACTCATGCCACCATTTATGATGAAGGACATGAGTACGTATTCGGCTAATTTTAATTTTTATAATAACTTACCCAATGAAGTTGGAATCGTGCTGATACTGATTTGTGTCTTTCAGTTGGGATACATGATTATTGCCAAAAAAAAGAATCTGACTAACATCGTGGTCACGATTGTGGGTGGTTTGTTTCTTATAGTGTCATCGGCGATTCTCCCTTGGAACGCAATGGGTGAGAAGTGGACCTACATGCAGAACTTCATCCAGTTCCCATACCGTTTCTTTCCGTATGCGGCAATTTTGTTGATGGTGGGTTTTTTCATGTCACTCAGTCAGATTAATAGTGATTGGTACGAAAAAATCAGCGCATCGCACGGTAATATTCGCTATAATTACATGAAGATTTTTATGGGAATCGTGGTATCCGTCATGGCGGTTGTTGCCCTCTGTTTTGCATATTCAAACGTTCAGTATGGCGTTGATGTTTGGCATAACCCGAAGAGTTCCCCGATTAAACGTAATATGATTCGCGCCCTTCCAAACGTGGAGACACCACGCAAGTACCTGCCACCAGCTAAGAGTCCGTTTAAGAAGAATTTGAGCGTGAAACAGGTTCGCTTAGACTTTATAAGTGGCAACCTTGATAAGCCATTGCGCGACGTTTCTGAGTCAAACGGGGACTACTTGCCAAATGATTCTGGTAATCCCAACTTTAATTCGGTTGGATCGCAGTACCATGCTGATGTCATGAATAATCATGGTTTTAAAAAACAAGTGGACCATAATGGTGATTTAACCGTTAAGTGGAACACTGATACCAGTCAGATGAAGAATGATTATCGAACCGTTCCGGTAATTTTGTACCATAGTTCGACGGTTAAACTGAACGGGGCCAAACTTAGTCGTAATCAATATCGCGTTTCCGATATTGGAGCGGCAAGGGTTAAAGAAAAACCTGGTCAGAATCAGCTGACGGTTGGATACCAAAAGCCAGCACATTTCATGGCAGTGGTTGCTCTGTCTGTATTGGCATGGATTGTGACGGTCGGATACGTGATTGTTAGAGGAATCTATCATTGGTTAAAAAAATAATAGACATACAAAAAGGATTGAGCCGTTGAAAAAAGTTCAATCCTTTTTAATGTTAAAGATTATTCCAGTTAATTCCTTTACTAATATCAGAATAGTGATCTGGATTCTGGTCTTTTGGGCCTTCAAGTGCCTCTTTGAGTTGACCATTCTTTTTTAGTTCTTCGGTTTCCCTTGTAGCACTATTATTTTTCGTTTTCATCATTGGCCACCACGACTTTCCCAATCATTTGCTTACTTTCGACTAACTTGGTAGCTTTTCGTAAATTTTCGGCATTGATGGGATCAAACTGCTTGGTCATGGTGCTTACTAAATTCCCCTCATCGAGCATGATACTAATCTTATCCAAGATTTCGTGTTGGGTGATCATGTCAGGAGTATGGAATTCGGATTTGGTAAACATGTATTCCCAAGCAAAGCGAGCACGTTTTTCCTTTAGTTTACTCATGTCGAGTGACTTACCAGAGCCGGTGATTGATACGATTGTGCCAGATGGGGCAATTAACTCACATATTTCGTCCCAGTAAGCGTCAATGTTACGTAAATCTAAGATGTAGTCAACGTATTTGAAACCCTGGTCGTGAATCTTTGAAACGATGTCATCGTGGTAGTCAACAACGATGTCGGCGCCGTGATCGAGTTCCCACTGTTTCGTCTCATCTTTTCCGGCAGTGGCAATGACTTTGAGGTTAGCGCGGTGAGCCAATTGGGTCGCAATTGAACCGACTCCACCAGCACCATTGATGATTAAGATTGATTTATTGTGGTTCTGTTCGTCACGGTCGTAAAAATCAATGTTCATCTGTTCAAACATGGCCTCCCACGCCGTCAGGCTAGTGAGTGGCATAGCGGCAGCGTGAGCATTGTCTAACTTCTTCGGGGCAATGCCAACGATGCGTTCGTCAACCACCTGATACTCACTATCGCTACCTGGACGAACGTGTGAGCCGGCATAAAAGACGCGGTCACCGACACTGAAACGATTGGTCTTAGAACCAACCGCTTCAACGGTTCCAACGGCATCCCATCCGATAATTTTCGGTTCTTTTAGTGGCTCTTTTTGAGCTTCACGGGTGAAAACGTCCACTGGGTTAACCGAAACGGCAGCCACTTTTACTAACAGGTCGTGTGGTTCCGGTTTGGGCACTTCGGTGGTGAAATCAAACAGACTCTTGGGGTCATCAATTGGTAGGTATTTTGTGTAACCAACGGCATTCATTTCTTTAGTCATAAGCGTTCTCCTTTTTCGTATTCTACCCCTAGGATACCACGCAGACGGCGATAATTGTTTCCCTGGAGTTAGGTTACCATCACATTTTATGATAAAATGATGATATGGAAAGAGTGGGATGAGGTAAAAAAATGCAAAGATTGTATTGGGATTCCGTTCATGTTAACGGGGATAAAGTCTTCTTCACGATTGACGATCATGGATTGAATTTCGTAAGCAGTCCAGGTCAAGGAGTGTCTCAACTGCTTGATTTTTATACGAGTGATCATTTTGAGTACGCCAAAAATAGTGAGCACAGCTTGCAGTATCGTAAAACAATTAAAAACTATTTAAGAGGTAAGTCAACCAGTCTTGATTTGCCAACTGATTTTATGGGGTACGGTTCTGATGAAGACCGGTTGGTTTGGAACGAAATTGCCCAGATCCCGTTTGGTGAATTAGTTACGGTTTCCGATCTGGCAGACCGTTCTGGTGTTAGTCAGGATAAAGTGGAGGCTGCCATTTCAAGAAGTCCCATCTGGATCGTGTTGCCACTTCACCGGGTAACGGATCGAAACGGACGTTATCCATACCGGACAAACGAAATGACCCGTGATTTCTTGGTAAATCTTGAGCATCCTAAAAAGTAAATAATGAAATCGAGATTTCAGTCGTGAAGTCTCTTTTATTTTCGATAAATTGATGTGAAATGACTTTTGTAAAAATGTGTGATGTTGTATAGTCATAATCACAATCAATTAATGAATGGAGTATTTAAAATGAAACATATTATTAAGGCAGATAACGGGCGAGTGTTTAAACGATTGGTAGCGACAGGAGTCAACGATAACAGTAATCAGTTTGATTTCAACAAGGTCAGACCGATTCCGCAACAAATTAGGGACGTAATCGTCGATGATTATTTGTCAAACGCTGCGATTGGGGTGTACATGGTTAACGTTGACTTCAACCGGGATGATATTCCGTCGACGGTGGAAGCACTAGCGGCTGATATGAATCACAATGGGGACGAATTTTACGACCGCGTCCAGCGGGACCAACAGAAGTTCCTTTCAACTTTCATGGAAGTCTATGGTCAATTTGAGCAACCCATGGATGACAAGATGAAAGAGGCCACCATTGCTTCACTTCAACGTGGTTACATTGGGGCTAAAAAGTATTTGATTAAGGACAACATTGATTTAGAGGTCTTTCAGCCATATGACCCAGAGAAAATTTTGCAACCGGACTTAAGGGAGGGTTTTCAAGGAATCGACTTGAACGTGCTCGCTTGGCTGTCCAAACAGGGTGAGATGTTGATCAATAACTACATTGCCTTCCAGGCCTTTAATCAGGAAGATTGGACTAACGAGAACTGGCGCATTACCGAAAATGCGTTTGATACTGAGATTGATAAAAAAGAAAACACCATTACTTTTCATACCAATGAAATTGTCGGTTTAACCGATTTGTTTGAGACCTTGTTGATTAAGTCGGATGCCCAGGCGGATGATGTGAAGTATATGTATGAGTTGTAGAAATGATATCAATAGAAGGGTTACAATTCCCTTCTTTTTTATTAATAATACCATCTACATAAATGGGGAGAAGATTGATGACAAAGCTAGACAATAAATTAAATGAAATTATGGAAAAAGAGATAATACTGTTAAAGAATAATCATACTTCTGGATTTGGACAAGATACAACATTAGGCATGAATGATGATATGTGGCTTTTTCGTGGTGAGGCAAAGAATTATAAAGAAAGTAGTTTTCTTGCAACTCGTAATAGAAAAGAAATAAATGACGAAGAAATTTATATTACACCAGATGATAAATCTAACTTTAATAGTAATCTTAGTGAGTTAATAAATTGGCAAGAAAATAATAGTAACCCAACTAAATTATTAGATATTACTACATCTGCAAAAGTTGCTTTATATTTTGCATGTCACGGACATGAAAATAAAAATGGGAAACTTTATATATTTACTAGACATGGGATCAATAATCGTAAATATAATGATCCATTTATTGAGTTTATGGCGTTTTTGGAAACACATAATAATAATTTTTATGATAAAAGTATAATTAAAGAAATAATGAATTTAAGAAAATTTTATCCCCGTGAAAATGAAAATATGTGTATTGAACTTACAAAAAATCCTGATAAAATCAATTCTACAGGGGATGAATTAATAGATAAGTATTTAGAAAGTGTAAAAAATCAGATTAGTGTTGACAATGTTTTAAATGATGAAGTTATTATAAATTTAAGTAATATAATAGATTCTAAATATAATAGATCTAAGCAACTAGTTTCAAATTTTATTGGAGAAAATTTACATTTTGATAAATGTCCAGTTTGGAAAATTGTTAGTGAGCTATCTATACCAGTATATAAAGAATTCTTAATAGCACCTAATGATGATAATAAAAATATGCAAGCACAGCATGGAATGTTTTTGTATCAACCTTGGATGTATGATATTAAAGAAGCATATGAAAGTTTTATAAGTAATAAGATGACAGGATCAATTACTATAGATCATTTTGAAAAAAAGGAAATATTAAGTGAACTAGATAAGGAAGGATTTAATGAAAAAACGCTTTTTCCTGAAAATTAGCGTATATGCACTATGAAAACCATTTAGTTAATTAATTTAACTGAGTGGTTTTTATTATGGGTTAATTTATTGTTTTGTTTCTGATTAGAAACAAATGGTATTATGATATTAGCCAAGGGAGATATGGTGATAAGCACCATGAATAATGCATCTAAGCGTAAAGTTAAAGGTGTTTTAAAGAAGATCAAAAAGAATCGATCAACTTGGCAGGTAAGCAGGCGCTCTAAAAACTTGGAAACTCAAATCAAACTAGAAATGGATTCAGTAGGAATCATGAATTTTATTTATAACAATCTTTCTTGGAAAGATTATGTTTGTGGTCCTGAAAGTGATAACCACGTTCCGCCAATTTCTGGAGACATTTGGGTATTCGGGTTAACTAGATTAAATTATGATTTGTATTTAAAATTTCAATTAAAGAAGAATTCAGTATATTGGATTTCAATTCATATTGCTGAATATCCAATACATTATCGTTATAAGTAGAAGGGAGAAAATAATGATGAAATTATTATATAATCCAGAAACAAACCAAACTGGTCAATACCGAGATGTTTACGAAAATAAAACTGTCAATTTTAAGGGCGTAGATGTTAGTGTTAACGAACATTTTCTCGTCGATAAATCAGGTGAAAAATGGCTTGATTTTAATGATCCAGACGAAAATATTCATAAGATATTTGATGCTTACCGTAAATTAAAGGGGTTTATGGTGCCAACAGATGTTAGAAAGCTCAGGAAGAGTTATGGATTGTCTAGTAGGGACTTTGCTAAAACATTGGGAATGGGATATGGAACACTGAACCAGATTGAAAATAATCACATTGTCCAGAGTACCCAACAAGATGCATTGTTTCAGATGGCAAAGGATAGAAGCGCTTTTGAAAGGCTAGTGATTAAACATCATGATAATCACAAGCTAGCAACTGAGATGGAATTGTAATACTTATTTTGGAGATACATTGTTTTTATGTTCACTCATTAACAAATTACTCTCAATAAGCTAAACTTAAGTCATCAAAAAAGCTCACTTTATTTCGCAAAGGAGACTTCCCATGACCCAATACATTTTAGGAATTGACATCGGTACCTCAAGCACCAAAGCCATCTTGATGACAACGACTGGTGAAATTATTGCTCAAGACAAAGCTTCATATCAGTTAGAAACCCCACATCCAGAGTGGGCGCAAGAGAATGCTGACGACTGGCTTCAGGCAGTGACGTCCTTGATTAAAAAATTAGCCCAAAAAGTCGATAGTACCCGCATCATTGGCGTTGGCATCGACGGTCTCTACGGTGGTTCTGGGGTTCCAATTGATAAAAACGGTCAACCACTCGGTCCCGCGTTAATTTGGATGGATCGTCGGGCCACAAAAGAAACTGAAGAAGCGCTAAAGCTCGTTAGTAAGTCCGAACTGATGGACATCACTGGTAACTTGGCTGATCCGTACTACGGCTACACTAAAATTATGTGGTTGAAACAAAACGAGCCAGAATTGTACCGCGATACCTATCAATTTTTGCCACCCGAATCGTACGTCATTTACAAGTTAACGGGGAACATCAGCATTAACTACTCTGCGGCTGGTAACTTAGCTGGAATTTTCAACATTAATGATGATGAGTGGTCACCTGAATTGGCTGATAAATTAGGCATTGATTTAAATAAATTACCACAAAAGATGATTGCTAGTACGGATGTTGCCGGCACAGTCACTGACGAGTGGGCGCAGGAATTAGGCGTTAAAGCGGGGACACCAATCTTTAATACAGGCGTTGACGTTGGACCAGCAACGGTCGGAACGGGAGTGCTTGGCACCGGCCGCATGACGATTGCATTAGGTACGTCAATGAATGCGGCACTTGTGACCGACAAGCCACTTAAAGATGACAATCTGATTATTTGGCCTTACGCTTACAAGCCGAAGGAATATTACTATAACTTTGCCGGAGCTAACACGGCTGGCGCGGTAATTGCGTGGTTCACCCGTGAATTCGCTCAGGAAGTTGATAATAATAACAGTACGAAAATGCTGGACGAAGAGAGTGAGCGCGTTCCCGCTGGTAGTAATGGCTTGATTGTTTTACCATACTTTATGGGAGAACGCAGTCCGGTGTGGGATTCCAACGTTCGGGGAACCATCTTTGGGATTTCAATGACGACAAAACGTTATGAGTTATTTAAGGCATTTCAGGAGGCCATTGCCTATTCCGTTCGTCAGAGTATTGAGCAATTTGGTGATCACATTGGCGACTCATTTACTCTGGTGGGTGGCGTTAGCAGTTCTAGAAAAATGGTCCAAATTATTGCGGACGTGACGGGTAAGACCGTCAAAACGACTGATTCTGGTGGTGAAGCCGACCTCGGAAGTGCCATTCTGGCTGGAATTGGATTGAATCAAATTCAACCTCAAGCAGTCCAAAAGTGGGTCAAAATTAATGAAAAAATTGAACCCAATCCAGAAAGACACGAAGAGTATAACAATTACTATGAGTTGTATCGTTTGGCGTATACGGATACGAAGGACTTTTATAAAAAATACAACAAGCTAGTTAATAATCATGATTAACTAAATTTCACACTGAAAGATGTTTTATTATTTTATAATTAAAAGATAAAATGAGTGCCTATCAACACTCATTTTTTATACCTAAATACTTAAGGATGTGTTTTCAATTAAGTCGTTAACCAAAAATCATTTATTTCAATTAATTGTGTTTTACTTTGCTATTTTAATATCATTTCCATGTATTCACTTAATTTATGAATTTACCGATAAGGGAATTGCTGTATTTGCGGTTACATACGTTGGTTTATTTTTGTTTTTCTTTTTGGTAAATTTTTGGTGGTTAAAACAACCAGTTTACTTAAAATCAAACATCCCGTTTAAAAAGCAGTGGATAATTGATTTAATAATACTAATTTATATTTGCTTAGTTGTATTGCAACTGTCTTCCGTAGATTTATTTAGAACGTCAATGATTAAGCCATTGATAATTTCGTTAGGCTCAGGCGTTTTAGAGGAATTTCTTTTTAGAGGAGTCATTTTGACAATGTTACTGTCAATCTTGCTTCCCGTTCTAAAAAATAAAACCTATTTTATTTGCCTCATAGCGGTTGTAGTTAGTAGTCTGATGTTCTCGGGAACTCATTTAATTAACATTGAAACCCTTCATCAAGGAGTATGGGTAACGCTAGTTCAGGTACTGTTCACGATCGCAATGGGAATCATTAATGGTGTGATTTATCTTCGGACCAGAACCATTATTTTGCCGATGTTGATGCACTTTTTATGGAATTTTACGACTTCAGCTATTAATGGGATTCAGGAGGTGATTCCTGCTAGTGAGATTGTCTCAGCTGTTACAACGATGTCAATTGTGGTATTGGTTAGTTTATTGTTTATGGTTTGCTTTATTAGAAAATCTAATTCACAAGATATCATTAACGATTTTTTATAAGCCCACATTTTTGACATTCCCGCTTTACAGCTACATACTTCCCATGTATTCCAAAAAAGAAAGAAGTATGGTAATAATGAAAATTGCAGTCTACGGCGCTGGTTCACTTGGGACCATTATTGGTGCATATCTCACCAAAGCATACGGCAAAGACAACGTGGATTTGATTGCCAACAATCCCCAGCACGTTAAGGATTTAAATGATCAGGGTGCCACGGTCACTGGTACGGTTAACTTTACCGTTTCTGTATCGGCCAAGACTCCGGATGAATTAAAATCGAACGAGTATGATCTCATCTTACTTTTGACCAAGCAGACTCATAATGGTGAAGTTCTCCCCAAGGTTAAAGAAGTGTTGAAACCGGATGGAACTTTGGTTTCACTTCAAAACGGATTTCCAGAAATTGCGATTTCAAAGGTCATTGATCCCGCAAACATCGTTGCTGGGTCGGTTGAATTTGGTGGTACCCAACTTAACCACACGGAGTCGGAATTGACCACGGCACTTCCAGCTTTCGAAAATGCGGCGTTTCAGATTGGTGAACTTGACGGAAAGGACACGGACCGCATTAAGAAGGTCAAAGACGTGTTGAGTCACGTTGGTGGCACCGCCATTTCCGATAACTTACTTGGAACCAAATGGTCTAAACTTTTGGTTAACTCATCATTTAGTGGGTTATCAGCCGCAAGTGATGCTACGTTTGGCCAGGTTGCTGATAGTGAGGTTGGCTTAAAGAGTGCGCTAAAAATCGTCAATGAGGGATTAAAGGTCGGTCATGCTGACGGTGTTAAATTTGCCAAAATGGGGAATCATGACCTCAGTTCACTTACTAGTGAACATCCCAATGATGAACCAGCACAGTTGGCCTACTTGAAGTCCGCGATGAACAACAGTAAGAACCTAAAGGCTAGTATGCTGCAGGATTTGGAGAAGGGCAGAAAGACTGAGGTTCATGACATCAATGGGGTAATCTCCGAGACGGGCAAGAAGTATGGAATCAAGACTCCATTCAACGACTTGGTCATTAAGATTGTTGAAAATGCCCAGGATACGGGTAAACTACCGAAGTTTGATGATACCATGGACCAGTTTCAACAACTACTTGATAGCAAATTGTAATTATTCTAACGAGACTGTTCACAGTACGTTAGAATTATTCGTTGTTTACTTTTAAAATATGTAATATTATGAATCTCTAAAGGAACTTTGAGAGGTTCATTTTTTGTGTTTAAATATAAAGTGTATGAATTAATCGTATCTTAGAAAGGCGAAAAATGACTGTTGCAATATCAATCTTTATTTTTTTGTTTCTGGTCTGGTTACTGTTTGAGTTTATCAGCAGTGCCGCTTGTGGTTGTCTTTTGTTGATGTTTCTGTTAGCCGCTACGATTGGTTTGTTTGCGGCTAATTTCTGGATTCTCGGTCTAATTATGTTGGTATTAGTTGTGTTTGGAGCATTATTTAATTATTAGTGGCGTCGATTCTTTTTTTAATTACAGTAAATTAAAATTGCCAACCCTGATTAAAATTATCGGGCTGGCAATTTTTTGGCTTAATTTTTATTATCGTGTTGTTCATGCCACTTCTTGATTTGTTTAAGGCGTTCTTTAAACCGGATCTCATGACCTTCACTCGTGGGTTTGTAGTAGACGTGGCCTTCAACTGATGTTGGCATCGTTTTCATCGTCGTTAGTTTGTCTTGATAGTTATGTGCGAGTTCGTACCCCTTGCCGTATCCTAAGTTTTTCATCAACTTGGTGGGAGCGTTTCTGATTTGCAGTGGAACGGGATCATCAGCGGTTTCCTTGACGTCTTTCTTGGCCGCCAGTCGTGCCTTATAGAGGGCGTTTGATTTTGGTGCGAGTGAGAGGTACGTAACGGCCTCTACGAGGTGGACGTCACACTCTGGCATCCCCAGAAACTGACAGGCTTGAAACACGTTAATGGCAACGTTTAAAGCATTCGTGTCAGCTAAGCCAACGTCTTCACTGGCAAACCGCACCAATCGTCTCGCAATGTAAAGCGGGTCTTCTCCACCATCTAGCATACGAGAAAGCCAGTAAATGGCTGCGTCAACGTCACTATTACGCATCGATTTATGCAAAGCTGAGATAATGTTGTAGTGTTCTTCGCCATTTTTGTCGTACAGCACAAACTTGTTACCAATCAATTGTTTCAGACCATCTAACGTTATTTTAGTGACACCGTCTTTTTTGTCACCATTGAGGACGGCCATTTCCAGGGTGTTTAAAGCTTTACGGGCGTCACCGTTAGCAAAATTAGCAATCTCGTTAATTTCATCCTGGCCGATTTTGATGTTCTGTTTGCCAAAGCCATCCGGATTCTTTAAGGCGTTGTTTAAAAGCGTCACCACGTCGGACGGTTTTAAGGCGTGCAGGACAAAGACCTTACAGCGTGATAGTAACGCCGAATTGACCTCAAACGACGGATTCTCGGTGGTGGCACCAATCAAGATGATGCTACCTTGTTCAACGTAGGGTAGGAAGGCATCCTGTTGGGCTTTATTGAAACGGTGAATTTCGTCGACAAAGACAATCGTTTTTTGCCCAATTGCTTGATCCTGTTCGGCCTGCCGCATGATTTTTTTAATTTTGCTGATGCTGCTGTCAGCCGCACTGAAACTGTAAAAGTTCGACTGCGTTTTTCTGGCGATAATTTCGGCCAAAGTGGTTTTGCCAACCCCGGGTGGTCCCCAGAAAATCATGGAAGAAACCTGGTCGTTTTCAATTAGTTCTCTTAAAATTTTTCCCTCTCCAAGGAGATTTTGCTGTCCCACAAATTGGTCTAAAGTCTTGGGACGAACCCGACTGGCTAAGGGAACGTTTTGATCTTGATTATTAAAAAGTGATTCTTGCCGCATGGTTACTCACTTCGATTCTGCTAGAAAGTTTAGTAGTTAATTAAGTTTAAGTTAATACACTTGGGGAAATCATGCAATCAATGGGTTTAAAAAAGTTCTCTGACTAAAATTTTAATCAAAGAACTTCTTTTGCTTAGATTTCGTATGATGGTTTAGTGGATAATAAATCTTTAACCTGTTCATCAAGGGTTGGTAATGGTCTACCAATGACCTGCGGCAGGTCCGGATCGTTGTCAGTATTGTTTGCCAAGATTTCTTGATGAGTCATGCCAAATTTGACGGCCTGTTCGTCGATGTTTTCATCTAAGACCCCGGCCCTGATCATGTCTTGGACACTGACCATGAAATCAATTGAACCCTTGTCATAGCCGCGTTTTGCTAAAGCTTGGCGGTAATTATCATCGTTTAACAAGTTAACCTTAAAGTCCCTGTTGGTGTTGGCAATGACTGAGGCTGCTAGGTCAGCGTAGGTGTGTTCGTTACCGTAGAATTCGTAAACATCCTTCGTTTTTTCGTCACTTGCCATGACTTTAGCCGCCGCAAACGCGTAGTATTTTTCTTCGGCCCAGCCAACTTTGCCGTCACCAGCGGAGAAGATAAAGTCTGCTCCCTTAGCGGAACGTTTGATGAGATCGAGGTCGTTTTCTAGGTACCAGTTGTTTCTAAGAAAGGAATGGTTGATGCCAGTTGCCTCAATTAATTTTTCGGTCTTGGCGTGGTCCTCTGCTAGTGGCACCTTGGCGATGTCAGCATGAGGGAAGCTCGTATAAGCGATAAACTTGACCTTAGCTTTGACGGCGGCGTTGACCACGTTTTCGTGTTGGACGTAGCGGGGATGTTCTGGATCAGGTTGTGATGAGACAAACAGGAGCTTATCAATTCCATCAAAGGCCTGATTCAGACTTAAAGTGTCATTGTAGTCACCCTTTCTGATTTCCACTCCCGCAGGATACATCTTTTTGGCTTTCTCAGTATTTCTGGCAATCACGACGATGTCTTCGACAGGGACCAATCGAATCAACCCCAAGATAGCACGTTCACCGAAACGACCCGTTCCGGCAGTAACTCCATATTTCATAGTATTTTCTCCTTCATTTTCGTTATCTAGAAACTAGCATGAATCTTTTCAAAAGGCAATTAAACCATTTTTGGAAATGATTCTTTATGAAAGCCACGATGATAATGATATAATGGGAACGTATAAACAGAAGAGGAGGGTTTAGTATGAGTGACAGAAGACCTAGTGAAAAACAAGAAAAGAACTTATTGCATAAGTTAGAAAAAGACGATCACAAAAAGGATCGTGGCCATGAAAACCGTTCAACCGATGGGAAGGAAATTCATAAACACATCGAACGTAGTGACCGTCCTGAAGAACCAAATAAGGATCGCAAATAATTAATGGTACAAAAAAAGATCGCGAATCCGCGATCTTTTATTTTTGATTAGAATGAACGAACAATTAACAAAATTCCAAAGAACATGAAGTAAAATGCCACTAAGAATAATGCAACTGACATTGCCATGGCTGGTTGGAATAATAGAACAATTCCTAAGATCAAGCCAATAATACCAAGAATGACTTCAAACCAGAAGTAACCCTTGTGGTTTCTTTCGGCAAATCGACTGTACCATAGTTCAAACAATGAATCGATGATGAACCAGATTGATAACATCAACCAGATGTAGATTCCACCAACGGCAGGGTCTAAGAAGATCAAGATACCAATGATGATATCAAGCACACCGTTAATGACAAGCCAAACTGGTGACATCCCTAATGATTTGTCTAGTTGAGAAATTTCAGCAATCTTGAAGATCCCTTCAACGATTGACAGGATGGCAATGACGAAAACTAATGCCTTAAATGAGTTCAATGGATTCTTCAAAATGAAGAGTGATAAGATCACACTCAGGATTCCGATAACCAGTGAAAACGGGTCAAAGCCCTTTGTTTTACTAAACATATGAACACTCCTTTTTATTTATTAGCCTAAGCTTAAATTCATTTTACCAAAATTTAAGAAATAAACCACCATTGAAATGTTAAATGACGTAATTTAGGGAGATATTTAACTTTAAGGGAAGTTAATTGGAATAATTGACGTATCCTAGTTATGAAGGCTAGCTGGTTTTGTCAAAGACGCTAGCGTTAAATGATTGAACTAACAAATTATTCCTAAAGAATTGTCACATTTGTTAGGTTACGTCACAAAAATATAATACAATGAACTGTGGTTACATAATTTTACAAATATTAATATCGAGGGATTTTTTAGCTATGAAAAAGAAAATGCATGTTTGGAAATACTACGCGGCCGCATTTATCATTCCGGTCGTAGTGGCTTCCATCGTCTTCGCAATTTACGGAATAACACCATTTGGTAACCATAATCTACTTATCAGTGATTTGCTCACGCAGTACATGCCATTTTTTAAGTTACTTCGTGATCAAATGCTCCATCATACCTTTAGTGCATACTCGTTTTTGGTCTCGATTGGTGATAATACTGTTCCGATCTACACTTACTATTTAATGAGTCCTCTGAACTTATTGGTTTCATGGTTCAGTGTGGTTCACATGCCAATTCTGATCTCAATCATCATTTTGATTAAGATCGGACTAATTGGTTGGTCAATGGCCTTCTTTTTGAAGGTGAAGTATCACAGACAGGACATGATGCAAATCATGGCTGCCGTAGCATACAGTTTGAGTGGTTACGTTGCCCTCTACTTCTATGATTTCATGTGGCTTGAGGCTTTAATGATTCTACCGCTTTTAACCCTTGGAATTGAACGACTGTTTTATAAGGGGAAATGGGGCGGATACGTCGTCGCTTTGACGGCCATCATTATCATGAATTACTACATGGGCTATATGTTGTGTATTTACTCTTTGATCTATTTTGTCTACCTCGTCTTTTTGAACCGTCCAGCTAAAACTGGGTTTTGGCATTACTTAAAGGTTCATGGTTCCATGACGTGTAAGTACGTCGTTAGTTCGATCATTGCCGCCCTGTTGTCGTGTTTCATGTTGATTCCATCAATTGTGGGGATGCTTTCAACCAGTAAGGGATTATTCAAGATCTGGGACTTTCTGCCTTATCCAAGGTTTAGTCCTGCTGTTTTTGTTAATCTTGGGGTGGGAGCCAATAATTTTATGGGTCGTTTGTCCCATGATCCCAGTATCTTTGTGGGCACGATCTTCATCATGGGCCTCCTGGTGTTTTGGTTATCGAAGAAGATTACGAAACGACAGAAACACGCTTCATTCTGGCTAGTTGGGGCAATTTTCGTCGGGATGTGGATTACCACTTTTAACACTATTTGGCACATGTTCCAAAATCCAGCTGGATTCCCGTATCGAGAAGCCTTCATGTTCGGTTTTGTGACCATCATGTTTGCCTATGAAGCTTACATTAACGGAGCGTTTAAGGACAATCGAGTTGTTAAAAACGCTGGTTTAATCGTTTCCTTCCTGTTAGTAATTGGTTATGGTTGTGGCGATTTGTTTGCCTTATTTAACCACATGCATCAGTATGGCATTCAACTTATTGCTGGAAATTCTCATTTGATCTACGCCTTAATCTTTGTCTTAATAACCACGTTGTTGTTAATGGCAACGAATCGCTACGGCAAAAAGATTTGGTACCTGCTTTTCGCAGTCCTGTGTGTTGAGATGGGAGTTAACCTCTATCTCTCACTTCAGGGACGACGGATTGATGCGTTTAGGAATGCTCCTGCAATGTTTGGGAATCAGAAAAAATTTGAAAATGCCTATAACCAGTCTAAAGGCATTATTGACCAAAAAGTTGATAATAAGAAGAATCAAACGACGTTCCATCGTAATGACGTGAATAATCAACTGTACAGTGGGATCTTTGATCAGGATTACAACCAGTATAATGATGGGATTATCTTTAATTACCGTGGGGTAAGTGGCTATAGTTCCACTTTAAACATGCATACTCAAGCAGTCCTTTCTAATCTGGGATTATCGTCAAGAAACGTGCGCCGGGTTAGCGTGATTGGTAGTTCGCCGATTACCGACCAACTACTTGGAGTTACTAATCGGTTAACCATTTTGAAAAATGGTCAGACGATCAATAAAAAGAATGAACGCTATAGTGGACTGGGCTATGCGGTTTCTGATCGGATTGTTAAGACCAAACTAAACAAGGGTCATGTTTTTAAGAACCTGAATCGTTTCGTTCGAGACGAGTCCGGAACCAAGAAGAAGTTCATGCATAAGGCTCAGGTTACCGTTAATAATTCTGGTAAGTACCGTTATCAGACGGTTGATCCATACGATACTAGACAAATGGATACGGTGGACGGATACAAGTATAATTTGACGGTTAATCCGGTTATTTCCGGTAACCAATACATGTATCTGAGTCAGGCCAACCTCTACAAGGATAAAATCTTTGTGAATGGCAAGAAGATTCCTGAAAGATACCGGATGATCGGGACTGAAAACGTTAAGTTAGGTCATTTTGATAAAGGACAGAAATTTACGGTTAAGATTATTTCTTCTAATAGTTTGAAGGAGAAGAGTCTATTAAAGAGCTTCTCTGGCTTAGACGGTGTGGCTTTCAATCAATTTGTTGACGAAACTCAGCCATACAAGCTGAGAGTGGATCATCCTGAGAACCTGAAACTTTCAGGAGCCGATTTCACTGGTCACGTTAAGACGAGTTCAAAGCGCAACGTGCTCTTATTGAGTATTCCTTATGACAAGGGATGGCACGTGACTGAGAATGGTAAGAAAGTCAAGACTTTGATGGTTGCTGACGGCCTTACTGGGGTAAAATTAAAGCCCGGTAAACACACCCTTCACTTCCATTACCGCACTCCAGGATTAATCCTGGGATTGCTTTTGACCCTAGTTGGAATTTTGGGGGCATTCTGCGAGTGGCTATTCTACCGAAAACGAAATAAATAGAAATTAGCATTCCCAAAAATACTTTGGGAATGTTTTTTGTTATAATTGGGTTAGAGTTAAGGAAACGAGTGAGGTAATAAATTATGAAAGTAACTGCATACTTAGTACGACACGGACAAACCTATATGAATCTTTATAACAAGGTACAAGGTTGGATTGATTCACCCTTGACCAAAAAGGGACTTGAGGACGCCGATAACGCTGGTGAACGATTGAAGGACATCAATTTTGATGCGGCCTTTAGTAGTGATTCTGGTCGAGCCATTCAAACCGCCCACCATATTTTGCAAGCCAACAACAATAACATTAACATCATTAGTTATCAGTTCCCCGAATTACGGGAACAGTTCCACGGCTACTTTGAGGGTGAAAACTTGGAGCAGATGTGGCAATTTGTTGGTGAACAGGTCAAGACGACTTCTGAAGCCGGGGTGCTCAAAAACTTTGGTCTTGAAAAGGCTCGTGATTTGATTGCCAGAGCCGATTTGTACAATAATGCGGAGGACAACAAGACGTTTTGGAAGCGAGTTGACCGTGGAATTGATCGAATCCGAAAAAACACCAAGGATGGTGACAAGATCCTGATCGTTTCTCATGGGATGACCATTCGCTCCATTGTTGATCGGTATAATCCAGCGTTGGATATTGGTGAACCAGCTAAGAACGGTAGTATCACTAAGCTGATTATTACTGATAAAGATATCAAGGTTGAGTATTTTAATAGTTTAGATGAACAAGTCTAAAAAGTCGGGACAAGCGTCTCGGCTTTTTTTATGCCTTTTTCAAATGGTTTACTTCTTAATTTGTGAATAATATAATTATGACAGTTTAAAGGAGGAGTAAAAAATGGTTGAATTATATGCAAGTCCTAGTAATTATGTCCAAGGTTCAGATGTATTAATGAACAGTGCGGACCGAATTGGTAAGTTTGGGAAAAAGGTGCTACTTCTATCAAGTGGGACGGCACTAAGAATGGTTGGAAATGACTTTGCTGATTACTTGAAACAACATGACTTTGACGTAACCGTCGTTGATTTTGCCGGGGAATCATCTGAAAGTGAGATTGATCGGGTCACTAAGATTGGGCAAAATAACGATGATGACATTGTCATTGGTCTGGGCGGTGGCAAGGTGTCCGATAGTGCCAAAGCGATTGCTGACAACTTGAACACAACCGTAGTGATTGCCCCAACGATTGCCTCGACGGATGCGCCATGTTCGCGGTTATCGGTAATTTACACTGACAGCGGTCAATTTGACCACTATCGTTTTTATAAGAAGAATCCCGACATGGTGATTCTTGATACCAAGGTGATTAGTCAGGCACCAGTCAAGTTTCTGATTTCAGGAATGGCTGATGCCATGGCGACTAACATTGAGGCGACAGATACCCGCAAGTCGAACGGGACGAACATGCTAGGTGGAAAATCCACCCTTGCTGGCGAAGCGATTGGACAAATGTGTGAACAAACGTTGTTTAAATATGGCAGTTTAGCAGTGGCTTCAAACGTGGTTGGATCGGCTACTTCCGAACTTGATAAAGTCGCTGAAGCCAACACGCTTCTTAGTGGAATTGGTTTTGAAAGTGGTGGATTAGCAGCTGCTCACGCCATTTATAATGGTTTTACGGCTTTAAGTGGTGAGATTGACCAGTTATCTCACGGACAGAAGGTCGCCTTTGGAACCCTATGTGAGTTGGTTCTGACTGGTTCTGATCACCGTCAATTTGAGAAGTATTTGAAATTTGATCTTGAATTTGGCCTTCCAACGACGTTAGCGGATCTGAAGTTAGGGGACGCTAGTGATGAAGAGTTAATGAAGGCAGCCACTCAAGCATGTGATCCAAAGGATACCATGGCCAATTTGCCAGTATCGGTAACTCCAATAGATGTGATGAACGCTATGAAAGCTGTTTCTGAATTTAGTCATGAATATCAGGTCAAGAATGGATTAGGGAATTAAAATGAATAATCGTGATGATGTCGTTGAATACATTAAAAAGAAGTTTGATGTTGAACCAGATCGACCTTTTAAAGAATATCCGAAGTACTTGGCTTTTCGTCACAAAGATGACCAGAAGTGGTTTGGCTTGGTCATGAACGTGCCTCAAAATAAGTTAGGATTAAACGGGACTGATGAGATCGATGTCTTAGACGTGAAAGTTGATCCAGATGTTGCCGGACTTTTGAAACAGTCTAAGGGATATTTACCGGCTTATCACATGAACAAGGAGCACTGGATTACGGTTGTGCTTGGTGAAGTTGATTCAAAACAGGTCCAAAAGATGATTCAAGATAGTTTTAAAATGACCTTAAAGCAAGAATTAAAGCTAAGTAGATGATGACACAGCCGTCAAAGATAGTATCTCGCATACTAAACTGGGTTTCGTGATATCTAGTTGATTGGGATTTAGGCGTGTAACCACGGGCATCTAAAGTATTGGCTAGCTTATTAGCGTGGTTTGTGACCGCGTACAACAGTGGAATAATGAGTTGAACGTGGAGCTTGATTTTCTTGGTCATTTTTGATGAAGTAAAGTCAACTCCACGACTGATTTGGGCAACTTTCAGATCGTTTAATTCACCCAAAATGATGGGAATAAACTGCAGGGTTAGAGTAATCATTAACGAAAACTGAGATATAGGGAGCTGCAGATAAGTTAATGGTCTCAGTAGTCGCGAGATTGCCTGCGATAAATCGGATGGACTGGTCGTAAACGATAAAAGGGCGGCCACTAGAAGTAGGAGAATGATTTTAACGCAAAGCTTGCTTCCATAAAGCCAACCACCCACGTTCATCTGATTTATATCCAAATCGTGATTGGTTGGAAAAATTCCATGATAAATTAAAATAAACACTAAAATGAATAAAATGGGTTTGATGGAACTAAGTGCCATGCTTACCTTGATGTGTGCCAAGTGATACAGTCCAATTAGTCCTAAAGCACCGATTCCAATTTGAATGGTCGTGGTTGACCACATGAAAGTGATCGTGATGAGCGTAATGAAAATGAGCTTGGTTCGCGGATCTAATTGCTGCATGAAGGAATGATTGTTTGCGTATGTGCCAAAGATAAAATTATTCATGTTTGAGTTGTGACACCAGACTAATTTTCTTGGTGGAAGCACAGATTAAACTAACGATCACGGCTTTGATGATATCACCAGGGATGAAGGCTAAGTTTGAAACTAGTGAGGCCGTTACTGACATGTGGGCAATCACTGAGAGGTACATGGCCCCAAAAACGTCGATTAAAATCACACCACCGATGACATTAGCAATGAAGTACTTCCAGAAATTAATCTTCTTCCACAATTTTTCAACTAGGAAGCCAATAAGAAAGGCGGCAATGGGCCAAATGATGAAGTAACCACCGGTCGGTCCCGCTAAAATTCCTAAACCGCCACGTCCACCTGAAAGGACTGGCAGTCCAATTAAGACCAGGATAACTACCAGTAGGGCACTTAGAAAGCCGTTTTTCTTACCTAGAAAACTTCCCTGAAGCATGATGCCCATACTTTGTAGCGTAATTGGAACTGGGATAAACGGCAGTGTCAGCGGTGGAAAGAGGCCTAAGACAACGACGATTGCGGCAAATAGTGCGTCATAAACAAGTTCTTTGGTTTTCATGATTGTTGCTCTCCTTAATTAATTACTTAAATGTCTTTATTTAAGATTATCGATTAAATTCATGAGAAACAATCATTTCATTAAATGATGTAGGCCAAATGTTGTTGGAACAATTATTTATCCGAAAATAAAATTGAGCCATATATTTATTTTTGCAACCTATGCCATCTGCATATGACTTATTAATACAAGAAAGCAGTAGACAGGTTGTCCGCCGCTTTTTATATCATTTAGAATAAATAAAAAACATGGTTTATTCTAAATTGACGAATTGATTGCTATAATAAAAATGAAATTGCATTAGAGTTATCCAATTGCATGTGACTTTTGTGGAGTCGTTATCATGCAATGAAGCTCAGTGTCTTCTTTTCTAGTCAATTGACCAGAAAGGGGATCCATATAAAAAAGAGGTCACACGAAGGTGTGACCTCTTTTCGTATCTTCTAAAAGAACTGTTTAATGTTATTAGTAATTTTCCGCATGTCCCGATCGTCTAACTTTGCGACCAACTTGGTTTCACTTCGAACTTCCATGTCCACGGTTCGGACGTGCTGAAGCATGGCAGTCCCATGAACGTTTTTGTTATTAACCTGAAAGTATAGTGGTGATTTCACGTACTTCTTTTCTTCTAAGTACTTAGCGGAAGAACTGATTGGAATTACAATCACCGTGTTCATTAGATGATTATAGTGATTATTACTAACCACCAGACACGGACGTTTTTTCTTGGTTTCGGTGCCAAGTGCCGGTTCAAGATTAACGAAGTAAATCTCACCTTGTTTATAATTCATTAATCGATAACCTCCGACCCCTGATCAGGACCCCAATCTTGTTCCGAACTGCTGACGTTACCGTATTTCTTTTCCTGATCTTCAACGATTTTCCAAAACCCTTCAAAGGATTCTTTAGGTGCCATTGTTACCGAACCATCTTTTTGAATTGTAAATTCTAGTTGGTCGTTTTGCTTAAGATTGAGAATGTCACGGACGGTTTTTGGAATCGTAATTTGATTCTTACTCGTCATTGTTGCTGTGATTTTAATTTTGTTTGTCAACATGCATTAACCTCCCATATGCCCTCATCCAATGTAGCTCAAAATCAAGGGAAAGGGAAGCAATTTGTGCAGGCTAGACCATTCTTTTGTCAAACCATTTTGCAAGTAAGGAGAGTCCGTAGTTAATAATGAAGTACATGATGGCAATCGTGACAAACATCGGGATCATGTAATTAGGGTTCTGACCGTAGATGACCTGAGACCTAAAGGTTAGTTCTGGAAGGACAATGGCGGTTGCTAACGAAGTATCCTTAACTAGTGAAATGAATTGGGAAATCAGTGGTGGAATGGACTTCTTTAGGGCCTGTGGCAACAGGATGTGCCATAACGTTTGGGCCTTATTCATCCCGGTTGAAAGGGCACCTTCAGCCTGGTCAACTCCAACTGAGAGTAAGCCACCACGGATAATCTCACCAACCATGCTGGCTTCAAAGACCGACATGGCAACGACCGTGGCCGCAAAGGAATTCAACTCCACCCCTAACTTTGGTAAAGCGAAGAAGGTGAAGAAGATAAGAAGCAGTAAAGGAAGATTTCTGATGGTGTTGGAAATGAAACGAACCGTTTTGGTAAAGTAGGGAACTTTTTCAAATAGGATAATTCCGATTAGAGTTCCTAGGATAAAACTAATAATAATTGAAATCACTGATACCAGAATGGTAACGACTAGACCACCCAGTAAATAGTGCATGTTAATTAAACTAAATGCTCCACTCATTGTGTGACACCTCCGTTCACTTTGCGCTCAATCACGCTCATGCATTTGGAAACGGAGACGGTGATGATGAGGTACAAAATTCCAACGATGATGTAGGTGTTAAATGGGTCAAGATTTTCACCAGAGATAACGTTGGCCTGGTACATCAAATCGAATCCGGCCACAAATGACAGAATTGATGAGTTTTTAACCAGGTTAATGAACTGGTTTCCAAGTGATGGGATCGCCAGTTTGAATCCCTGGGGTAAGACCACTTGAATCATAGCCTGAGTGTACGTTAATCCGTTCGCTCTGGCACCTTCCATCTGGCCCGGATCAACTGAATCAACGCCACCTCTAATACACTCAGCGATAAACGCAGACGTATAGAGGATTAATCCAATGGTCCCAGACCAAAATCCAGAAATGTGAAAATCAGCGGCGACCACCACGTAGAAGAATAAGGTGATGACCAGAAGTGGGATGTTTCTAAAGAATTCGACAAACGCACTTCCGATGAATTTAAGTAATTTATTTGGAGCCATTTCTAGAAGGGCAAAGATGGTCCCCAAGACTAGTGATCCAACTAATCCAATGATTGAGGATAGGATGGTAATCCAGAAGCCGTCTAGAAGAGTTTTCCAATTTTCAAGAAAGATATTTATCATTTTTCAAGACTCCTCCAATCTAATCCAGGCACGTTTGAGAACCATTTCTTAATCAACTTGTTGTAAGTTCCGTCGGAAATGACTTGTTCTAAAGCTTTATCCATGGCGGCCTTCAGTTCAGGTTGGTGCTTGTTCATTGCTAGTCCGTAGGGTTGATTAGTGAATGGTTTTCCAACAACCTTGGTGGAACGATTTTGATCAGCTAGACCATATAGAATGGCGTTATCGGTAGTCACGGCCACTCCCTGACCAGATTCAAGAGCACTTAAGGCCTGGGAGTTATCTGGCATCGAGATGACCTTCGCCTTGGGAGCAAACTGTTTCATGGTTTGAATCGCAGTGGTTCCAATCGTCGTGATAACAGTGTATTTAGGATTGTTTAACTGAGAAATGTCCTTAATTGGGGAATCTTTTTTAACCAGAATTGATTGGCCAGCTGGAAAATACGGTTTGGTAAAGTCAATCACTTTGGCTCTCTCGGGTGTGATGGTCATTGTTGCGGCTACTGCTTCAACCTGATTGTTTTTTAGTAATTGGATTTTAGAGTTAGTGGTGACCGAAGTGAATTCGGGCTTGATTTTCGTTCCGGCGTCCTTGGCCATTTGGGCGGTGACGGCGCGTGCCATGTCGACATCAAATCCTTCACTTTGACCGGTCTTGGGACTGATTAAGCCAAACAGTCTGGTATCACCCTTAACTCCCCAGTGCATGACGTGGCTGTCCTTGATTCTGGCGTAGTCATTGGTTGCGACCGATTGATGTTTCTTAGCCTCAAGTCCGGTGAAAATGCCGCCAATGATTATGACAATTAGGATGACGGAGGCAATCAAACCCACTCGTTTTAACTTAAATTTACTCATGGAATCTACCTCACTTTTTATTTATGTTCAACTTGTGATAAGAACTTGCGAGCTCGTTCGGTCTTAGGGTGATCGAAGAATTCGTCGGTTTTAGAGTTTTCCAAGATTTTCCCGTCAGCCATGAAAATAACGCGATCAGCAACGGATCTGGCAAAGCCCATTTCGTGAGTAACAACGAGGGTCGTCATGTCCGATGTGTTAGCAATGTCTTGCATGATGTCTAACACACTTCCGACCATCTCGGGATCAAGGGCAGAGGTTGGTTCGTCAAACAGCAACACCTTAGGATTCATTGCTAGGGAGCGAGCAATAGCAATTCGTTGTTGTTGACCACCAGATAATTGAGCTGGGTATTTGGCTCCTTGTTCCGGTAGGTTAACTCGTTCAAGTAGTTTTTTTGCTACCTTTTCGTTTTCAGCTTGAGGACGTTTTAAGACGATTCGTGGAGCCAACGTGATGTTTTCGGTGATGGTTTTGTTGTTGTAAAGGTTGAAATGTTGAAAGACCATCCCAACGTCAGTTCTAAGTTTATTAAGGTTGGTTTTGTTGCTTGACAGATCTTTGCCGTCAACAATGAGTTGTCCCTGTTGAATGGTCTCTAGTCCATTAATGGTTCTAAGTAAAGTTGATTTACCCGATCCAGATGGTCCGATTAACACAACGTTTTCACCTTCGTGAATATCAAGGTTAATGTTGGTTAACGCGTGAAATTTGCCGTAGTACTTTTCTACGTCTTTGAATTGAATGATTGATCCCATTAAATTGTCCTCCTTATCATAAGCTCCAAAAAATGTATTTTGGGGTTATGACTAGATTATACGCATTGAAAGGAAATTACTAGCACTGATGGCACATTTTGTTACACAAAAGTAAATCTTTTTATCAGAACAACCAAAAAGACCCCAAAATACGAACATTATGGGGCCTTTTAGCTTAATTATCTTTAAAATGGAACTTACTTAGTGGTTGATCTTTTGAAATGATTTCATCAATGCTTCTCTAAGCTTCGGGTCGTGAGCAAAGATGAAAGTCCCAAAGACGCCGCGCTTCATCAACACATTCACGGAGTTCAGGATGATTTGCCGCCTTATTTGTGCAAATTTTTTTGGATCCGTGATGTCTTTTCGGTGTTTTTTGCTTTCAACATCGGTTTGCTTTTTTAAGTCAACCTTTACGCGATGGTCTTTAGGGTCAAGATAGATTGGTGGCCCTAAAATAATGCCAACGTAGTTCAAATCAAATCCCTGACAGGTGTAAATGGAACCAACCTCATTGATGGTCTGGGGAATTTCCGCCCACGGGGTACTGGTGTAATTGTACTGATCCCACGGCATTTTGAAACCGCCAAGCTCTTTGATGTAATGTTTTCCGCCATCTAAAGTTGATGGATAGCCGGTGGTCGAAACAATTCGGGATAAGCCCACCTCATGGTTTTTCTTCACAATCGCTTGGCGCATTTTTTCAGCGTCATCAAAGATTTGAAAGTCGTAACCAGTATCGGCGTCCTTGGGGATTGGCAGCAACTAGCCTCTCGTAAATTCGTTGATCCAGTGAACTAGGTCTGGTTTAGCGGTCATGCGAAACTGATGGGTCAGTTGATAACTTTCGTGATAGTAGGGTTCAAGTAGTTTGTTTAAACGTTGCTTGTCCCAGTAACACTTGGTTCGTAGTACCTGATTCATGTCAAAGATGGCAATGACGACCTTGCTTGACTTAATGATTTCTTCTAACTGGTTTTCCTGGTAGAAATTATTGTAATGGTCCGGTGAAGACAGTAGTAAATGGGCCTCATCAACAATCACAACGTCAGCACGTTCGTTTCGCTTGTGCATTTGGTTAATAAATGAGGTAGGACGCATAAAGTTCTTTTTTAAAACATTATCTTCGGATCCAGCAATTTGTTTGTAAACCTTCAAAATTTCTGGATGGTTAACTAAGAAGTAGTTCTTAGTGTCATGAAGCTTGCCTTTTTTCTTTGCGGCTTGTTGAAGGTTGAAAAAGAGTTGACTCAAAATGACACTTTTACCCGTACCGGCATCTCCAAAGATCGTGAAAACGGACGGTTGTTTTTGATCGATTCGTTGATTAATAAATTGTTCGATTTGATTAATTAATTGTTCCTGTTCCGTAGTTAAATGGTGAAGGTTGGGAGCAAGTTTCTTAATTGCTTGATTGTTATGCATTTTTTGCGAGGTGCTTTCTTTGAATGGTCCAGTTAACTAGTGCAAGGATTAAGCCGAAAACGGCCAGTACGAACAGGAGTAAGAAGTCCATGTGACCACCCATGACCGTCTTTGAGACGTATTGGGCAGCACTGTGAGCCTGATTCTGGTTAAAGGCGTAGATCGTTGCCAGGACACTAGTACCGATTGAACCAGCGTATTGTTGGAGCATGTTAAATAACGAGTTCACGTCGGCTGAATCAGATTGTGGAGCGGTTTCTTGAGCGTTGGTAATGGTACAGGAGAACGCGCAGTTAAATCCAATTCGTAAAAGTGCGAATAACAGCGTCAACACGATAACCGTGAAGGCCGCCGTCATGGAACTAAACAAGAGCGTGGCGATTGAGAGAAGAACCATCCCAATCATGATTGGTTTAAAGGCTCCGAACCGGTCATAAGCGCCTCCCGCAAATGGCGAAATGAGTCCACCAATGATTGAACCTGGAAGCAGGATCAGTCCAGCAACCATGGCACTGGTATGAAGGACCGTCTCAGCGTAAATTGGAATTACAAATGACGCCCCGATGTTAATGAACATCAATAAGAAGTAGTTCACGGCGTTCAGTGAAACCGTAGGGATCTTGAGGGGATGAAGCGACATTAGCTGTGAATCACCGTGACCATTGAGGTAGATAAATAAGACCAGGGTGATTAATCCAATGACGATGGGAATGAGGCCACTCATAAACGTTGCACCCTTGACGCCAAACTGGTTAGCACCCCAAACAAATGAGAATAGGGTCACGATCAAGAGGGCAAAGCTAACGAAATCAAATCGTTTGGAGATTCCCGGAGCTTTAAGATCAATGCTCTTAAGTCCGATAAACAGGGTAACTAGGACGATTGGGAAAGCCACGATGAAGATGTAACGCCATGAAAGTAGTGATGATAGCGTTCCCCCGTAAGTTGGTCCCAGTGCGGGAGCTAGTGAGATAACCATTGAAGCAATTCCAGTATAAAAGCCGATTTTTGGTCGGGGTACTTCAGCAAAAATGATTTGATACATCATCGGAAGTGAGATTCCGGTGGCAGCTGCTTGAATTAGTCGTCCGACTAATAGGAGCCAGAAGTTGGGTGCGACCGCACACAAAATATCACCAAGGATAAACGCGGTGACCGCAAAGACGAAAATGTTTTTTAGTGGGAATTTCTTTAGGAGGTATGCTGTCGTTGCCATGGTAATGGTAACGACTAGTAGGTATCCAGTTGAAATCCACTGAACTAAGTTTAACGAAATGTGAAAAATTTGTGAGAGTTCTGGAAACGTAACGTTCATTGAAGTTTCTAATAGAATTCCACAAAATGATAGTAACGCGGTGGCGAGGATCGCGATTTTGGTTTTTAAGCTTACTTTTGAATCCAAATAATTTCCTCCATTACCGTATTTTATTTGTTGGCGTCGTTAACCGCCTTGTTGACGGCATTTCTAAAGCCGGTGGCGTCTAAAGCAACCACCCCACGAATGGTAGAACCACCAGGTGAGGTAACTTGGTCTTTCAAAGTTGCCGGTGAAATGCCAGTATCGAGTGCTAATTTGCCACTGCCTTGAACCATACTTGCAGCGACCTTAAAGGCGGTCTCACGGTCAAGGCCATTTTGAACGGCGGCGTCAGCTAAGGCGTCCATGAAGACGTCGACAAAAGCTGGGCCACATCCAGCAACCGTTCCCACGATGCCAAGGTTTTGGTTACTGGTCTTAATGAGCGTTCCTAGGTTAGTTACAACGTCTAAAGCCGACTTAACGTCTGCTTCATTAGCATTCTTAGATTTACCAACGGCGATGCAACCGGCGTTCACGGCAACCGGGATGTTAGGTACGATACAAACCACTGAGTTGTTTTGGTGCACGTCATTAATGGCTTGTTCACTAACCCCCTGGGCCGCTGAAACGATCACAGTTTGGTCTGGCAATTTGGTGTTCTTCAGCACTGCCACTGTGATTGGTGCGGGAGTTGTTACAAATAGGACGTTTAAGTCACTTGGAAAATCATCGGTGACAATTGTGAAGCCAAGGTCTTTTGAGAAGTTTTTGAGCTCGTTGGTTACGTGATGTCCCTTTACTAAAATGTCACTCGCGTTATATTTGTTGACAAGTCCTTTAATGATGGCGCTGCCCATATGGCCGGCGCCTAATACTCCAATTTTCATGTGATTCACTCCTTAATTTATCATTATGATAATAATGATACATCATTGTTAATTGGTTATGTAAGCAGGAATTAACAAACCAATGATTTTACCGAGAGAAAGTTACTATTGGTAAGCGCTTACAGCTAATGATATAATGAAAGTAATAATTCACAAACCAAACATCAGAAAGGGGTTGGCAATTTGAGCTTAAAAAGTTGGTTTAGTAATTTGACGGATAAGGAGACCCCGAGCCTTTCGGATTCGAAACTGGCCGATAACGTTCAATTCATTGATAACGAAGGAAAATACCTTGAAACGGTTGTTAATAGTTTTAAAGATAACTCCGGGTTAGTTCATTATCGTGGTGATGGTTACACCGTTGAGAATTCATTTGCGTTTGCGATTGGTGACCTAGTCAATGACGATAACTTGCTTGAAAAATGCGCTTATTCGATTAAATTGTTAAAGAGAATGGACGCACCCAAAAAATCAAAGTTGGCCTCCTTAATTGCGCAGTTGATTAAGATGATTACGTATGTTTCTGATTATGTTACGGGAATGCGGCGTGATATGCGCCAGGGAACAACTGGTCATGCTGCGATCCAGATGTTCTGGCGTAGTGAGAAGGCCATTAAGGAATTTAAGGTTGAAAAAGTGTACACGGTCGCACTTGTTAATGCTGATGAACCAGTAACTAAATGAAAGTATCAAAAAACTGGACTCAAACGAGTCCAGTTTTTTGTTTGCTTAAAATTATTTATTTAATAGTTCATCGTCAACGGCTTGAGTGTAGCTCTCGAGTTTTTGATCAGCTGCCTTTGCTGTATCAGCTTTAACACCGATGTAAAACTTGATCTTGGGTTCAGTTCCAGAAGGACGAATTGCAAGCCAAGTCCCATCATCAAGCCAATACTTTAAAACGTTCGATTGTGGTAACTCAATCTTTTGGGTTGAACCGTCAGCCATCGTGGTGGTGGAAGTCTGGAAGTCTTCAAGCTTAATTACCTTGGCGCCGTTGAATGTTGTCATGGGATGGTCTCTAAAGTCTGTCATGATTGCGGCCATCTTGGATTTACCCTCTAGACCATCGAATTCCTTGGAGATGGTCTTTTCTCTAAAGTAACCGTACTTCTTGTAGATATCCTGAAGGCCGTCGTACAGGGTCATCCCTTTTTCCCGGTAGTAGGCAGCAACTTCAGCAAGCAGTAGGGTCGACTGAATGGCGTCCTTATCTCTTACAAACGGTTTGATAAGATAACCGTAGCTTTCTTCAAATCCAAAGAGGAAGGTGTGATCGTGATTTTGTTCAAAGTTTTTGATTTGTTCCGCAATAAACTTGAAGCCGGTTAGGACGTTCTTCATCTCGATCCCGTAATTCTTGGCAATATCGGTAGCAAGTTCAGTTGAAACGATTGATTTGACCACTACTCCATCCTTTGGAAGGGTACCAGCGTCTTTTTTGGCTTGAAGAATATAATTTAAAAGAACACTGGCAATTTGGTTTCCAGTCATCAGTTTGTACTCACCATCGGGTTGTCTAACGGCAGCTCCCAAACGGTCAGCGTCAGGGTCGGTCGCAATCAGAACGTCCGCATCTTCTTTTTTACCCAATTTGATGGCAAGATCGAAGGTTTGCGGGAATTCTGGATTAGGAAATGGTGTAGTAGGAAATTCAGGGTCGGCGATGGTTTGTTCAACAACCGCGTCGTAGTTCTTGAACCCAGCGTCTGAGAGTGCCCGTCTAGCAACAATTTTACCAGTTCCATGAAGGGGGGTGTAGACAAACTTCAGGTCTTTTCCTACCTTATTAATCAGGTCATGGTTCACGTTGACCGTTTGAACTGCTTCTAGATAAGGAACGTCGACGTTTTCACCAACGATACTCATGAGCCCATCCTTTCTAAGGTCCTTTTCCTCTGAAACTGGAATTTTAAAGAGGTCGTTGACCTTGCGGATGTAAGTAGTTATTAGATCGGATTCTTTGGGTGGCATTTGGCCACCATCTTCACCGTAAATTTTGTAACCATTGTATTGTTTTGGATTGTGACTAGCGGTAATCATGATTCCGGCGTAAGTGTGTAAGTGACGCACAGCAAATGAAAGTTCCGGAGTTGGGCGAATGTCATCAAAAACAAACGTCTTGATGCCGTGAGCACCAAGTACCCGAGCCGCTTCGTGAGCAAAGAGTTGCGAGTTGTATCGGGGATCAAAACTAATAACAACCCCACGCTTTTTTACCTCAGGATCAAGGGTGTCCATCAATTGGGCGAGACCCTCAGTGGCTTGTCTAACGGTATAAACGTTCATCCGGTTCGTTCCAGCACCGAGCGTTCCACGCATTCCGGCCGTTCCAAATGAAAGTGATGACCCAAAAGCGTCTTCAATTTGTTCCGAATCGTTTCTCATTTTGGCCAAATCGATTTTTAATTCTGCCGGCATATCTTCTTGAGAAACCCAGTTATCATATTCTTGTTTAGTATCTGTTGCACTCATAATTTTCCTCCTGGAAATAATTTTTCCACGTCGAATAGTTTGAATTGTAACTTCTAATATGGATTATAATTAAAGTCCGACACTCCGTCAATGTAAGCGCCTTTATATTGATGTCAAGACTGTGATATACTTACGCTAAGGTGGTGAGACAAATGAAATTTGATTATGAACCAGGCCGTTTCTATGCTAACGATGTCCATGGTGATTTAATTGCTGAAGTTACTTTTACTGAAGATAATGGAATAGTCTCCATTAACGAAACATTTGTGAACCCCAGTTATCGTGGCCAGGGTTTAGCTGGAAAGTTAATTATGGTAATGATTGATTACGCCAAAGAAAACCATGATTTAATCAAACCAGTTTGTTCCTTTGCCGTTAAATTTTTCGAAAAAAATACTCAATATGATGATTTATTAGATAAATAGGAGGTAATTAAGATGGCTGTATTAGTTGCTGGAGGAGCTGGATACATTGGCTCACACATGGTCGATCAATTAATTAATAAAGGTTACGATGTTGTAGTGGTTGATAATTTGTCAACGGGACACCGCAAGGCCGTTAATCCTAAAGCAAAGTTTTATGAGGGGGATACTCGTGATTCTGACTTTTTGGATGACGTTTTCGCTAAGGAAAATATCGATGCTGTAATCCACATGGATGCTTTCTCACTGGTTCCCGAATCAATGAAGGATCCTTTGAAGTATTTTGATAACAACGTGATTGGGATGATTAAGCTGTTGGAGTCAATGAAGAAAGCTGGGATTAAGTACTTGGTCTTTTCTTCCACCGCTGCGACCTACGGTAATCCAGAGCGAATTCCAATCTATGAAAAGGATCGAAAAGACCCCATCAACCCTTATGGTGAAAGCAAGTTAATCATGGAGCACATTATGAAGTGGGTTGATGAAGCTTACGGCATTAAGTTTGTTGCTCTTAGATACTTTAACGCTGCTGGAGCCAAGGAAGACGGTTCCATTGGGGAGGATCATCATCCAGAAACCCATTTAATTCCCATCGTCTTAAAGGTTGCCGCAGGTCAGCAGGATACCATGAAGATTTTTGGGGATGATTATGACACGCCAGACGGGACCAACGTTCGTGATTACGTGCACGTCCTTGATTTAGCGGACGCTCATATTTTAGCCATGAAGTATCTGGAAAAGGGTAATCCAAGTAACATCTTTAACCTCGGTTCATCAACTGGTTTTTCCAATAAACAGATCGTTGATGCCGCTCGAAAGGTTACTGGTAAGAAGATTCCGGTTGAAATTGACGCAAGACGTGGTGGCGATCCTGATACCTTGATTGCTAACTCTGACAAGGCGAGAGAAGTTCTTGGTTGGAAACCACAGTTTGATAACGTTGAAGAAATCATTAAAACCGCTTGGACCTGGAAGACTAAGCATCCAAATGGTTACGAAGATAAGTAAATGGGGCACAAATATTGAAGAAAAGTAAAACTTACATTGGTGTCATCCTAGCAATTGCTGGAGCCATCATGTGGGGAATTCAAGGACCTGTTTCGCAGTTCTTGTTTCAAGATAAGAATTTTTCAACGGAATGGTTAATGGGAGTTAAGATGTCGGTTGCCGGCATCTTAATTCTTTTATTTACAAAGTTTGTTCAAAGAAATAGGATTTTAAAGATTTGGCACACCGGATATAGCTGGGTCATCCTGCTCTGTTATGCGATTTTTGGTTTATCGGCCGTTCAGTACCTATACTTACTGACAACGAGAGCCAGTAATGCGGCAACTTCAACTATCATGCAGAGCCTTGGAACGGTCATCATTATGATTTTGACGGTGATTGTGTACAAAAAAGCACCAACGATTCAGCAGGGTGTCGCTGTAGTGGTAGCCCTACTTGGAACGTGGTTACTGGTAACAAAGGGAGATTTGACCCATCTCGCAATGAGTCCTAAAGCGTTTACGCTTGGCCTCTGCCTGGCCTTTGCTGGCGCGCTTCAGACCATGCTGCCGGTCAAACTCCAGGAAAAGTTCAGCACGTTTGTCATCATTGGATGGGCAATGATCGTTGGCGGAGTGATCTTCACCTGCGTTCATCCCTTTTGGGTGAATGTTCCCAAGCTTTCTCTTGGTGGCATTTTGGGAGTGGCCTTCATTGTGCTTTTTGGCACAATGTTGTCATTTCTATGCTTCACATCGAGTTTAAGGTACGTGTCCGCTACGACTGCCGGTCTACTCGATACTTTTGAACCTTTGTCGGCAACGATTGGAACCGTGGTTTTCTTACATACCAGTTTCAATATCTATGAAATCATTGGTGGCATTTTGGTCTTGAGTACCGTTTTTATCCTGGCAATCAGACCCAGAAAAGCATCACTTCAGCACTGACTAATCGGTTGGTGCTTTTTTGATTGAACTGCTTTTGGCGGATTGCTTGTTTGTGATCAATTTTGTATAATTGGAAGCGTTATGAATGAATTAATGTTTTAAGTAAAATATTAAGCATTGAGGAGGAGTTTGATGAATAGGTTCGTCAAAAAATACATATTTTTTGCGATATTTTGGGTTCTTGCTGTTTTAGCTGCCATTTTCTTTTTGCCCAGCATTTCACAGGTAACTGCACAACATGGACAGACTAAGATTCCAGCTAACATGCAGAGTCAGGTTGCTGAAAATATTCAAAAGCATTGGGGCCATCATATTAGCGATACCAGACAAGTTGTACTGGTATATAACAACGGCAATAAACGCATTAATGCTAGTAAACAGGCTAACATTGATCGAACCGTTTCGAAGCTAAAAAATGATGCCGATTACTATGGAATTAAGGGTGTTACCTCAGCAAACGAGAATGCCGCCGCCAAGAAACAACTGATTTCAAAGGACGGTACGACCGAATTAGTTCAACTGAATGTTTCGAAAAAGGACTCGGTTGAAACGATGAACAACAAACTCAAAAAGGGTGCGAAAACGGCGAACTTGAAGTCGTACGTGACGGGATCCGATGTCTTAGATGACGACATGCGGCAGTCAATGATCGACGGCATCAAGCAAACCGAAATCATTGCGGCAGTCTTTATTTTGATTGTGTTGATCATTGTCTTTAAATCTCCAATCGTTCCGTTGATTTCACTTTTGACCGTGGGAGTTTCTTTCATTGTCTCTTTGAGTGTCGTCATGAATTTGGCGAAGTATATGGGCTTTCCACTCTCAAACTTTACCCAGGTCTTTATGGTGGTAGTGCTGTTTGGAATTGGGACTGACTACAATATCCTGCTGTATGACCGGTTTAAGGATAATCTGGGACAAGGAATGGACAAAGTTGAGGCGACGGTCGATGCCAGAAGACGAGCAGGTAAGACCATTCTTTACAGTGGTGGTTCGGTCCTAATTGGTTTCTTTGCCCTTGGACTGGCCAAGTTCTCAATTTACCAGTCTGGAGTGGCAGTTGCCATCGGAGTGGTGGTACTATTACTGGTACTTCTCTCATTAAATCCGTTCTTTATGGCACTCCTTGGTAAGACCATGTACTGGCCCGCTAAAAATCTGTCACCAAAGAAACGGGGTAGTCGAATCTGGTACTTCTTGTCCAGTCATTCAGTTGCACATCCGGTGATGGCGATTGCCTTAGTTCTAGTTTTGACTTTGCCGTTGATTTTCTTTGCGGGAAAGAGCAGCTTGAACTACGATAATTCGGTTGAATTAAGTAATTCATTGCCTTCAAAACAAGGATTAAATACGGTATCCAAGCATTTCTCAAAGGGAACTGCTGAACCGTCAACGATTTATATTCAATCCAAACACAAGGTCAATAACGAGAAGTCAATGATGGAAATTGATCGGATTACTCGTCAATTGGAGAAAAATAAGGAAATTAAGACGGTTGCTTCGGTCACCCAACCAAGTGGTGAACCAATTAACCAACTCTACTTAAACGATCAGCTGGGGACTTTGAACAGCAAGATGCAACAGGCTAATGCTGGTCTAACCCAACTTCAGAGTGGGGCTAACAGTGGTTCATTTAATGCTGATCAACTAAAGGCAATTGGGGCTTCGGCACAATCAATTGGAGATCATTTAAAGACCATTCAAGGCGCTAGTGGAGCAAGTACCGCTCCTGGTCAAACTTCCGGTCAGCAAGTCATCGCCCAGATGCAACAACAAGCCACCGCTATGGGGTCACCAATGAGTCCTCAACAGTTACAAATTGTTGCTAGTGGCCTTCAAAGTGTTAGTTCCAAGGTACAAATGCAACAGGCCGCTTCTATGTCAGGTCTTCAAAATGAATTGGCCGGGATTGCCTCAGATACTCAAAACATTGGTGCAAATGCTCAGGCGATGGGGCAACAGTTGCAAGGGGTCCAAGCCCAATTGTCGCAAGCAAATGATGGCCTAAGTAAGATTAATAAGGGAATGCAACAGTCAAATGAATACTTGACCGGTTTACAGAACTCAGCTGCGGCTGCGAACACGTTCTACATTCCTAATCAGGTACTTCAAAGTGATACTTTCAAGCAAGCCTTAAACAACTACGTTTCTTCTAATGACAAGATTACAAGCATCACTTTTGTCTTAAAAGATAACCCATCAAACGCTAAGTCGATGAACTTGGTTAAGGACGTTCAAAATCAAGTTAAACAGTCACTGAAGGGAACTAGTTTAAATGATGCAACCGTTGCAATTGGGGGAGAGACAGCAACCATGTCTGACACCCATGATATTGCCTCACAAGACTTCTTCAGAACGGCTGTCATCATGTTAGTCGGAATCCTGATTGCACTGATGTTTGTAACTCGTTCAATTTTACAACCACTTTACATTGAAGGAACATTAATTTTGACGTACTTCACTTCATTGACGTTGACACGGATCTTCTCGGATATTTTCCTCGGACAGAGCATGTTGACTTGGAACACGCCGTTCTTTACCTTTATCATGTTGATCGCGTTGGGGGTTGATTACAGTATCTTCTTGATGATGAGGTACCGAGAAACCAAAGACGGAACGCCTGCGAAACGAATCGTTAATTCGGCCAACTATATTGGAGTAGTGGTATTATCTGCTGCTGTGATTTTAGGTGGTACGTTTGCCGCACTGATTCCATCAGGAATTTTGACACTGATTCAGGTTGCCATCGGGGTTATCATTGGTTTAATTATCTTAGTAATCATCTTGCCAATCCTGTTACCAGCTGCCATTCGGTTAACATATCAACCAATGAGTTTTAAACGAGATAAAAACGAAGATTAGTTTTTAATTTAAAAGCGAAACCAGATAAAATTGGTTTCGCTTTTTTATGTTAGATAAAATGACATGGACTATTGACCGCCCTGTTCTTTACGCCTAAAATTAAACTATTAAATTGATATGTAAAAAAATAAATCGGTTTATGCCGAGTTAGGGTGAAAATATGAGTGAAGAAAAGACTAGCATTGGAAAAAGTAAAGTATTAAAAGGCATTGCTTGGGCAACCCTTGCATCCACTTTTTGGGGTATTTCTGGGGTTGTTTTGCAGTTTGTCTCACAAAATGCCGCTATTCCAGCTTCATGGTTCTTGTCCGTCAGAACTATTTTTTCCGGGATTCTACTTTTAGCAATTGGTTCGATTATGTATGGGAAAAAAATCTTCCATGTTTTTAAGGACTGGAAATCGATTATTTGTATTGTGGCATATGGAATCATTGGCTTAGGTGCCAACCTGATGTCGTTTTACCTTAGTGTTCAGGACGGAAACGCAGCATCAGCAACCATCTTGCAGTATTTATCACCACTGTTCATCCTTTTAGGGGGCTTTTTGTTCTTTCATAAACGTCCCTATAAGATTGATTTAATCGTGTTCCTGTTGGCACTTGTCGGGGTGTTTTTGGCAATTACCAAGGGTGACATTAATCAGTTAGCCATTCCGCTGCCAGCGTTACTTTGGGGAATTGTTTCAGGAATTACGGCCGCATGTTACGTTGTCATCCCTCGGCCATTAATGGAAGAAAATTCACCAATCGTCGTCCTTGGATGGGGAACCTTGATTGCCGGATTGGTCTTTAACATTCATCAACCAGTTTGGGTTGGTGTACCTCACTTAACGATGGGTGCGATCATTGGAATTGGTGCCATTGTTATCATTGGAACCGTAATCCCATTTGCATGTTTGCTTCACAGTTTACATTTTGCTTCCTCTGAAGATGTTAGTTTAGTTGATGCCGTTCAGCCAGTAGTGACCTTCATCTTGAGTGTCATTTTCTTACACACCAAGATTAGTTTAATGGAAATTGTCGGATCCGCCTTGGTAATTCTTGCCATCTACATCTTGCAGGATTCCAAGCGTCGCAATATTAAGCAACAGAAGCTTTAGCCAAGATCATGGCAGATAAATATAAAGTAATTCGTTTTACCGGGGTTCCAGTTAAACTGGATGACTCTGGTAATTACGTAATTAAGAGGGATGAGCAGGGTAATTTTAAACTTCACACCTGGCGGATCGGGAAACATACTAAGGGACATTTTCAGCGCATTGGTCAAGTTTTTTGACGGAAAATAAATTAAGGGTTGCCATTGTGGCGGATTTTAGTGTATCTTTTAAAAAACGACATTTGTACACACCGATGGAACGTTTTTTAAATGATTACGTTGATTTGAAGTTGATTGATGAGGCAAAGTCACATTTAGATCAAGAGTAGACTGTGAGGAGAGAATATGAAAAGTAAAACGGGTAAGATGAGCAACACCGTTAAAGGAATTAGTTTAGCGGCGTTTGCTTCAACTTCATGGGGTGTTGCTGGCGTTATTACGCAGTACGTTTCACAAAACGTTGGGATTCCAGCTGCGTGGTTCTTGTCAGCACGAACTACCGGGGCTGCCATTGTATTATTACTAGTCAGTGCCATTATTTACGGAAAAGGCATTTTTAGTGTTTTCCGTTCATGGAAATCAATCATGTGGCTAGTTTTATACGGTTTGTTCGGTTTGGCTGCCAACATGGGAAGTTTCTACGTTAGTATCCAGACTGGAAACGCCGCTGCCACCACGATTTTGCAGTACCTGTCACCGCTATTCATCCTACTGGGTGGTTTTCTGTTCATGCACAAAAAGCCCATGAAGATGGACATCGTGGTCTTCATTTTGGCGCTAGCTGGAGTTTTCCTTTCAATTACTAAGGGGGACCTTTCGCAATTATCCATTCCCTTTGACTCTTTTTTCTGGGGGATCATTTCTGGAATCACTGCTGCTTTGTACGTGGTGCTTCCAAGGCCACTGGCTCACGACAACTCACCAATCGTGGTTCTTGGCTGGGGAACTCTGATTGCCAGTTTAGCCTTTAACATTAATCATCCCGTTTGGACCAACGTGCCCCACTTAGGAATGGGTGGAGTCCTTGGTGTTTGTGGGATCATCCTCTTTGGAACCCTCCTGACATTCTCATCACTGATCTACGCTTCCCGCTTTACTTCTTCAGAAGTTATCAGTTTACTAGACGCCATTCAACCGGTAGCAACCTTTATCTTGAGTGTGATCTTTTTACACACCCACATCAGTTGGATTGAAGTCCTTGGTGCCGTTCTGGTTATTTTGGCCGTTTACATCCTTCAGTACGTCCAGCGACACAAGAATCAAGAAGAACTCTTATAACTTTCTTAAACCCTTGAGCATATTGGTTTGAACCCCTGATGTTTCAAGATATAATGATGTCATACTTAAATAAAGGGGAGAGATTGTTATGTCAGACGAAAGTAAAGAAACAAAAGCATTAGATAAGATTTCAGAAATTATGAACGAACTACAAAAAACTTTGGACAAGGAAGGCACTGAATCACAAGAGGGCCACAAAGTTCATCGTTGGTTAGAAGAACACCGTGCCATTCATGAAATTAAACGCACCCTTCATGAAGTTGGTAAGTTCGACAAGTTCGATTCTGCTGCTTATGATAAATTTATGAAAGATTATAAAAAGGTTGTCGACGATTTGGACGACAACGATTAATAAGCTCTAAAAGGAGGCTACTTGGTAGCTTCCTTTTTTTGTGACAATTTTAATAAATAAAATCGGAGATGAGAATTTGGCAGATAAAAGTAATAGGTTTAGTTTTGATGGGTTCAATTTAAATCCGGCAGTGGGAGAACTAAGTAGTAATACACAGTCTATTAAGCTAACTCCAACGGAGACTTCACTAATGGTCCTTTTCATTGAGCATAAGAATAAGTTAGTATCCAAAAAGGAATTGATGACGTTTCTGTGGGCGAACGGAAGTTTTATTGACGAGGATGCCATTGAAGATGACATTAGTTTACTTCGACGCAAGTTAGATCAAGTTGGACTAAAGGGAAAAATTAAGACGATACCAATGCGGGGATATAAGCTGGTTACTGATCGTTAACAATTTAATATAAAAAATAGAAGCAAAATGACTTTTGGAAGTCATTTTGCTTCTATTTTTTATATCGTTCTGACCATTTCTTCATTGACTTTAAAATAGGTGCTAAATCCATTCCACGTTTAGTTAAATTATATTCTACAGTGGGAGGGTTTGTATTAAAGACTTTGCGCGTAACGATTTGCTTGTCTTCTAACATTTTTAATCTTGTTGATAATGTTCTGGTACTAATTCCAGGTAATGCCCGTGTGATACCTCCATAATGATTATTTTTATTGTAAATTTCCCAGAGAATGTATGAGGTCCATTTTCCACTAATGATGTCCACAACTGGTTGAATAGGACAGTCATCGATGATGTTATTGTTTTCCATAAGTGCCTCCAGTTTACTTTTGTGCTGATACTTTAAAAAATTACCCTACTTTTATTTTTAAACTTATAAATATATTATACAAATAATAATAAAAGGAGGATTGTACAGATGAACTTTGACTCTATTGATGATTTACTTGGGAATTACCAAAATAGATATTTTGGTAGTGGGTATAAAAAAATATCCCATAATGTTAAATTGATTCAAAATACAGATAGATTATGGACGTCATATGTTGAGGTTTCTAAATATGATAATTGGTCAGTTAAGGGTAATGTATCACAATCACAACATGTTAGTAGTATTGATTCCATAGTCATTACTATAAAAATATTTAATATGATTTTAACTAAGTTGGGGATTAATTGTGATGACTTTATACTAACAGATTTTTACGTTAAAACTGGGAAAAATCCAATTAGCATTTCTAATAATATAAAAGTTGAATTTGAATTGGACAAATTAACTAGACTATTTAAGTTAACTGGAAGTATCGGAAATATGAAAGTTAAGTGTTTATTTGAAAAATGTATGGAATCTATTCCCAATACATTTAATAAATATAAAGAAATAAGGAATAATATTTTTGATATCAATATTAAATCTAGTAAATCTTTATTGTGTGATTTTGAAGGTATGTCTGATAATAAATTGTCCGTATATCTTGTGTCTTGGTTAGTTGTATTCGCACAACTTGGTGAAGCTCTTGCGTTCAATATGGCGGATGTTTCCAGAGATGATTCTAATAATTTTTGGGTTAGAAAATTAGAACTTAAACTTAATAATAAAAACAAATTGTTAAAGACAAATCAAAAAGATAAATTATTTTTAGATGTAGTTAATGATAAGACCATTACTACTAAAGATACGACTTGGCTTTCTATGGATATGAGAGGTCATGATCAAATGGACTTAGTCTATGTGAGTGCAAAAACCGCTCTGCAGAAAGATGGTGTTTAATTTGAATAATCAAAAGAAGCATATTGTTATTTCTGGTACTTATTCTACTGGAAAAACAACAACTACGACAGCACTATCAATAGCAACTGGTATTCCGATGATTAATGCGTTGTCTGCTAGGGAAATTTTAACTTCGTTATACCCAGGATTAAGATTCCAAGATATGAATATGACAGAACTATTAGCATTGGGACTGTATAGATTCAAAGAAAGAATTAAAGCTGAAGAAAAACTAATTGATAAAAAAACTGATTTTATTTCTGATGGGTCGGTATTAAACGAATGGATATATGGAACTGTTAGAACCAAAATAGGGATTAATCCTGGTGCGCCTTGGTACCAACAATTAATTAAATATTTTTTAGGAATTAATGCTAATAAATTTATGAAAAAATACTTAAATGGATATGGAAGAGTTGTTAATAAATATGCTAAAAGTACTTACACTGAAATCATTCATTTGCCAATAGAATTTGAGATGGATCCAGATGGCCACAGACCGGTTTCTGAAAAATATCGTCAACTATCCGATGAGGAAATATTTAAAGCTTATAAGAAATTAAATATTCCTATGCATATTATTGGCGGTTCACCATATGAACGAGTAGATAAAATTATTGAAATACTTCACTTACCTCAGATTGTATCAACGAGTGATGCATTAATAGATGCAAATGAAAAAATAAAAGAAAGTCGAGAAATGGTATCTAAAAAAATTATTGAGCAATATCATAAACCAACTATCAGCGAAAAAATTAAGATACTATCACATTTCTAATAATTAATCATGGAGGTACCACTTATGCTTAGCTTAAAACATGTCAGTAAAAGTTATCAAAATGGATCTGAAACAACTCATGCTTTAGACGACGTTAGTTTTGATATTGATTCGAATAAAGTAACGGTGATTTTGGGACCAAGTGGGTCCGGTAAAAGTACAACTTTAAATATCTTAGGTGGGATGGATAAACCAACGTCAGGTAAAGTTTTATATAATGATGATCTTATTAACACAGAGTCAGATAAGCAATTGACAGTTTATCGAAGAGACGTTGTCGGATTTGTGTTTCAATTTTATAATTTAATTTCTAATCTTACGGCATTTGAAAATGTGGCAATTTCGGCACAATTAAAAAACAAGAAGTACAAGAAAGTGTCGGAAGAATATTTGAAAAAGGTTGGTCTTTTAAAACAAAGAAATAATTTTCCTGATCAGTTATCTGGAGGGGAAATGCAACGTGTTTCGATTGCGAGAGCCTTGGCTAAAGATCCCAGAGTACTTCTTTGTGATGAACCTACTGGTGCACTTGATACTGAAACCTCAAAACGAGTTTTTAAAATTCTAAAGGGTAGTAAAAATGAAAATACGGCCGTGGTGATCGTCACCCATAATCCATTAGTTGCTCCAATTGCTGATCGAGTTATCAATATTAAAGATGGCAAAATAGATAAGATCGTTGACAATCCAACTCCGCTTGAAGTTGAGGAGGTTGATTGGGGATGAAGTTTTTATTTAAGAAATTAACCCGCACGGTTGTGAAAAATTGGACTCAATTCTTTTCCGTTTTTTTGATGGCGTTTCTAAGTGTTCTTTTTTATACCGGTTTAGAAGGTACATGGAATGGTATGAAACAAAATATTAATCAGTATACGAGTGAAACCCATTTGGCTACATCGACATTACAATCGACAGGGTTGAGCAATAAAGAACTAAATACAATTAAGTCGATTCCACGTGTTTCAAAGACATCGGCTAAAACAGAAATTAGTACCACGGCACAATTAAAGGGGGATAAACGTTATTTAGAGATTGATACTCCTGGAACCCAAGAAATTTCTCGTACATTTCAAACTAATGGCAAGAATATAAATAAAAATACTAAGGGCATTTATTTGAATGAGAAGTTTGCTAAAAAGAATGGGTTAAAGAAAGGAAAACAAGTCACTATTAATTTCAATAACCAACCCATTAAATTAACAGTGGTCGGTATGATAAATTCTCCGAACAAGATGTATTATACCGGGACCAATGATTTCATATCTCCTCAAGAACAAAACTATGGGTATGGAATCATTAGTGAAAAGACATTGCTCAATAAATTTAAATTGCCAGCCCTTAATAATATTGTCGATATTAAAGACAGTGATAATTCTAAAACTGAAAGTAAAATTAGAGATATCATTGGTAGTAAATTTATCACTTTGCAAACTCAAAAATCCGATGTTGGCATCTCAACAGCTGTTGATCGAGTAAAACAAATACGTAATCTTTCAATTTTGTTTTCAATTATCTTTATTCTATTAGCTGTATTGGCCATGTATACCACTATTAGAAAAATAATTGATCAGCAACAAAAGGACATGGCAACTTTACAGTCATTAGGATATTCCAATATAGCATTGTCCATGTATTACTCAATGTATGGTCTTTTTGTTGGAGGAATTGGTGCAATTGCTGGTTTGATAGTAGCTCCAGCACTTTCAACATTTGTAATGAATTCACAGAAATCTATGTTTTCGCTTCCGTTATGGCAAATTGCCTATACTCCCACACCGATCTACGTTGCTGTGGGAGTAATAATTATATGTATTTTTTCAGCACTACTAGCGGCGCAAGTGAATCATGGATTAACACCAGCCCAGGCATTTAGGAAGGGTAGTACTGCTAAAAATGGTAAACGAGTCTTTCTCGAAAGATTTCCTCGAGTTTGGAATAAAATTCCTATTGGTAATCGTTGGTCAATTAGAGATAATCTTGGTAATAAAATTCAAATGCTGATGGGATTAATCGGAGTTATTGGTGGACTAGCTTTGGTGATGACTGGATTTGGTACGAAAAATTCAATGGACAATCAGGTTAACCAAACGTATGGACATGAGTATAACTACGCTAAAAAGATTAATTTAAACCAAAAGACTAGTGAGACAGAGATTAATCGAATTGTTAATAAAACTGATGGGCAGAAGATTGAAACGTTTTACGCTAGTTTAAGTCCAAATGGGAAATTTGATCGTCCACTTACTGTCTTAGGTTCTGGATCTCAAATCAATCTTAAAACCGATGATGGTCAAAGAATTAAGGATGGTGGTATATATTTAGCTGAGGGAATTGCTAGAACTGCTAACGTTAAGAAAAATGATACCGTTTTTATAAAACCGTCGTTAAGTACGAATAAATTGAAGCTGAAAGTAAAGGGCATCGTTAAATCAAATGCACCACAAGGAATGTATGTAACTAAACAGACGTGGACCAATAATGGGTTGAAATTTCAACCAACGTCAATTTTGACAAATCATCAAGACGTTTCAAATTCAATTAAGAAGAGTCCAGATGTTAGTCAGATTGTTAGTTTGAAAGAACAAAAAAGTAATGCTAAAAGTATGGTAAATAATTTGAGTAGTATTTTCTTGATGATTCAAATCTTTGGGATCCTTTTGACCATCGTAATTCTTTATAATTTGGGATCTCTAAGTTTTACAGAAAGGTCAAGAAGTTATGCTACTCTTGAGATATTAGGATTCTCTCGTAAACAGATCCGAAATTTAACGATTATTGAGAGTTTAACAATTACGGTAGTTGGTTGGCTTTTGGGAATTCCGTTTGGATATTGGTTCCTATCCAAGTACGTAACTACTTTTAATACCAGTCAGATAATTTATTATCCGTTTATTTCTATTACTAGTATCGTTCTAGCTTCGTTGATTGTTGTCCTAGCTGCTTTGTCTACAATTATAATGATTAGAAGCAGATTAAAAAAACTAGATATGATATCTTCAACTAAGGGCGTAGAATAAGACGAATCGTTAACAATTAATTCTAAATAAAAGAGATGACACTTCAGTCATCTCTTTTTATATAAAAAAGAACCCATCAATTAATGATGAGTTCTAAGAATCAAAAACTATTTCTTAAGTAACTTTTCAGCATCAGCTTTAACGTCGTCATCGCTCATGTTTAAGTACTTTTCCATATCAGATTCAGTCTTCATGGTATCATGACTGTTATCTTCCATGTAGTGATCCCATAATGCATCACGTACTGGAATTGAGTCATCGCTCCAATCAAATACTTCTGACATCTTTTCGTCTAATACACGTGGTGTTTCAAAATCATCAGCCATGTTATATATCCCCTTTTTCATTTATTCATGTCTATTTTAGTTCTTTTGGCTTAAAAATGTTAGTTATTTGCACTTAATTTAGTGTTTTTACTTAATTTTTTAATGCCAGGGATGCTGATCATGGTGACAAAGCTGATTAAATATAAAATAGAGAGGAAAATCATCACTACGTACAGGTTGTACTGATCCATTAAAATCCCGATAATGACCGATGACATCCCACCAACTGCTCGACCAACACCCACGATGATGTTGTTAGCGCTACTTCTGACCTCAGTGGGATAGAGCTGACTAACTACGGCACCATAGCCGCCGTACATCCCATTTGAGAAGAAACCAACGACCGCACCAATCACTAGTAAAGCAATTGTTGTGTGGGATAGGACCAATAAGTAAACCATGATTGATGAGGCAATTAGGAAGATCCCAAATGAGAGCCGTGGTCCGATGTGATCAAGAATCGTGCCAAACACCATCATGCCAACGCTCATCCCAATAATGGTGGAAATCATCCACAGTGAGGATCCCGCGACGTTTAAGCCACTTTGCTTTTGAACGATGGTTGGAAGCCAGTTCATTAAACCGAAGTATCCAGCAATCTGAACGGTTGTCATAATCATCAAACCGACACTTTGATAAGCGGTCTTAAAGTCTGAAAACATGTATTTTTTAATGGCTTCGCCAGTAGAAATGGTCTGTTCCTGCTTTGATTCAAGAAACTCGTCTGACTCGTGTAAATGGCGTCTAACGAAGAAGATTAGGACAATCGGAATGAGCCCGAACAAGTACAACGTATGCCAGCCAAGGTGTGGAATAACAAAGGCAGCCAGGATTGCGGCAAGTAAGGCACCGACTTGCCCGCCGACAGATGCAATTGATGACATTTTTCCTAACTTATTCTTTGGAAATGCTTCAGCTAGTAAAGTAATCCCGAGTCCGTATTCACCACCAGCTCCAATCCCGGTCAACAGTCTTAGAAAGTAGATTAAGTAGATGTTGTTGGCAAACCCCATTAGAGCGGTCGCAAACGCAAAGATGAAGATGGTGTAGGTAAACGTTTTGACTCGACCAAAACGGTCACCAAGAAATCCAAAGATCACGCCACCCAGCAGCATCCCCCAGTTGGTGATGGTTCCAATTAACCCGGCCGCTCCGGCTGAGATGTGTAAGGATGCGATGATGGAACTCATTGTAAAAGACAGAAAAAGCACGTCCATGTTTTCAAGACCAAAGCCAGAACTAGACGACAATAAGACTAGTTTCTGGTTCTTGCTCATTGATGCATGGCTGTGCTCAGTATTATTGCTTATTTTATCCATAATTTCCTCCAAATTAAGACTCACTGGTCTTGTTTATTTGACGCTGTTAGTGATTATTACATAGTAAAATTGTTTTGACAAGATGAACTTTTACCTTGACGGCTCCATCGATATTCCCTATATTTAGAGTAATAATTAATTAAGTTGGTTCAGAGAAACCAGGATTATGTTTATTAACTGATATAAATTTAATTGTAAAGGACCATTCTCTGACACCCGTCTGTGATTGGTCCTTTTTTGTGAGGTAAGAAAATGAAAAAGACAATGATGATTGCGCTGGATTTTCCGACGCAGATGGACGTAAATACGTTTTTAGATCAGTTTGCGTACCCAGGTCAACTGACGGTCAAGGTTGGGATGGAACTTTTCTATCGATACGGTCCTGAGACGGTCAAAGAAATCAAAAATAAGGGGTGTTCAATCTTTTTAGACCTGAAGTTAATGGACATTCCTAACACTGTGTACGCGGGTATGTTTCAGCTTGCTCAACTTGGAGTTGATTATGTGACCGTGCACACACTTGGCGGAAGTGAAATGATGAAGGCTGCTAAGCGTGGCTTAGTGGATGGGAGTAATAAATCTCATAATCAGGTTCCCGAGTTATTAGGGGTGACCGAATTAACTTCTATTTCGCAAAAGGGACTCGCTAATGAACAAAATTGTTCTTTGAGCATGAATGAGCAGGTGGTTTCTCTAGCTAAGTTAGCTAAAGGTTCTGGTTGTGAGGGGATCATTACCTCCGCTAAGGAACTACCCGATTTAGTGAAACAAGTTGGTGATGATTTTGATTACGTTGTGCCGGGAATCAGAAGTAAAGACGACGCCAGTGAAGATCAAAAACGGGTGGCAACACCAGAACAAGCAAGACGTGATGGTGCGTCTGCCATTGTCGTAGGACGTCCCATTACGCAGAGTGAACATCCTTATCGGGCTTATCAAAAATACAATGATGAATGGAATTTAAAAAAGGGGACAGATTAGTTATGCATAGTACAACTGAAATTTTAAAGGACCTAGTTAACGACCAAATCGTTCAACTGAATCCAAGACGCCCCTTTACGTTTGCCAGTGGGATTAAGTCGCCAATTTATACCGACCTACGTTTAACGATTTCATATCCAAAACTAAGAAAAAAGATTTATCAGGCCCTTGGTCAATTAATTCAGACTAATTTTCCGAACGTCACGGTCATTGGCGGAGTGGCAACGGCTGGAATCCCGCACGCGGCTTGGGTAGCTGAAGCAATGAAGTTACCGATGATCTACGTTAGATCCAAACCAAAAGATCATGGGACTAGTAAACAGATTGAAGGAAAAGTAGGCCCAGATGATCACATTGTGCTGATTGATGATCTAATCTCAACTGGCGGAAGCGTGATTCAGGCGGCTCAGGCAGTTCAAAATGACGGCCATCAAGTTGATGGGGTAGTTTCCATCTTCTCCTATGGTTTTAGTGATGCCGACGATAATTTTAACAAGGCCGATTTAAGATTTGTTCCGCTGTTAACTTATCCTGAACTAATTAAGCAAATGCTTAACAACGGTCAAATCGAAAATGATCAGTACGAGCGACTTAATAAATGGCATCAAGACCCCTGGGCATGGAAATAAATCACTTTTTTAATTCTTCGTTTTTTAAGGATATATTACAATCTGTTATCGCTTACAATTCCCTGTTGACACGTGAAAATTTTAACTATATGATAGGAATTGTTGATAGATAGACGACTATAAATCATGGGAATAGGAGAATTAATATGGTAAAAGCAGCAGTTGTTAGAGATAATTCAGATGGATACGTTGATGTTAAAGATGTCAAACTTCGTCCAATTCACGAGGGTGAAGCTTTAGTTAAAGTTGAGTATTGTGGACTCTGTCATACTGACCTCCACGTTGCCTCGGGTGACTTCGGTGAAGTTCCGGGCCGAATCATTGGTCACGAAGGAGTTGGACGTGTAACTCAAGTTGCTGACGACGTTACCGACTTAAAAGTTGGTGACCGAGTTTCAATCGCTTGGTTCTACTCAGCTGACGGTACTTGTGAGTACTGTGTTACTGGTAATGAGACCTTATGTCGTAACGTTAAAAACTCTGGTTTCACCGTTAACGGTGCCATGGCAGAAGAATGTATCGTTGATGCTAAGTACGCCGTTAAGGTTCCTGAAGGATTGGACCCCGTTGAAGCAACTTCACTAACTTGTGCCGGTGTTACCACTTACAAGGCTTTAAAGATTGGTGACACGAGACCCGGCAAATGGGTTGAAATCGTTGGTGCCGGTGGATTAGGTAACCTGGGTGTTCAACTTGCCAAAAACGTCTTTGGTGCTCCAGTTGTAGTTGTGGATGGAGATCCTAAGAAGTTGGAAGCTGCTAAAGAAAATGGTGCCGATGTTTTGATTAACAGACATGACGGTAACGTTGCACAACAAGTTCAAGATAAAGTTGGTGGGGTTTACGATTCAATCGTTACTGCCGTTAACAAGGATGCTTTCACTCAATCAGTTAACGCTTTACGTCCTGACGGAACCTTAGTTGCGGTTGCTCTACCAAAGGGTGATATGGCACTTAACATCGACAAGACCGTTCTTGACGGTATTAAAGTTGCTGGTTCACTAGTTGGAACTAGACAAGATCTTAGAGAAACCTTCCAGTTCGGTGCTGAAGGTAAGGTTAAACCAATCGTTAGAACTGACAAGTTAGAAAATATCAACAACGTAATTGATGACATGAAGGCTGGTAAGATTGTTGGCCGTGTTGTTTTCGATTTCACTGGTGATGACAAATAAATTAAAATTATCAACTAACTTAAGAAGTAGAATTCATAGAATTCTGCTTCTTTTTTTAATAATTAGTCCTGGGTCCGTTATAATAGAAGAATAAAACTATTTTCAAATTCATAACGAACGAGGAATCATAATGACGGAACCAAAGTATAAAATTGCAATCCCAAATCAGGTCGTTGAACGTCTCCATATTAAGCCGGGAGCCAAATTGAACTTGACACTGCGAAGACAGGGCATGACGGTAGAGAAAGTTAATGATGGCACGCCGAATTCGTGGAACGTTTCGATCTGGTGGTCGCTGGTTCCGGCGGTGATGACCGCGTTAATCGCACTGATCTTTTTTAAGTATCGGCACTTTCAGATCGTCCCCATCAGTGGTAAATATTCGATTGCCAGTGGCACCATTGTATTGGGACTGTTTTTTGGTGCTTTACTGTTTACGATTTTTCTCATTAAAAGTCGCAAGAATCCACAAAATACCATTTATCGCAATATTTACTGGCGAAACTTTCCAACGATTGTTCTATCCTTTACTGCCAGTTTATTGGTTGGGCTGCTTGGGGTATTTTGGATTCTGGGAATTGCTTTTAAAGGCGCCACTTTCGATGTGTATACGGCGACCATCATCATTGCCATTTTAGAGGGAATCGTGAACTACGTCATGATTAGTGTGGCAGTGGCTCTAACGCCAACTTTATTAGTCGATCTTTTGAACCTAATCATTGTTTCTGGTGTTCTGATCTCCATGTCGTCAAACAGTCATCGCTACTGGTGGCGCCATAATCTGAGCTTTTTGGGGACGAGTCGAGCAACCGACAGTTGGCAGTTTAACTTGACCATTATCTTTTCCGCTTTATTGATGTGGGCTGTGATTGATTTCTTGTTTGTTTCGTTAAAATCAGTTCAAAGACCAACCATTCAAACTTGGATTTTACGAACCCTTTTGACGTTAATGGCGTTTAACGTGGCTGCAATCGGGATTATTCCCAATGACATTCAGATTCCGTGGATGCATTTTTGGCACACTCAGTTTGGCTGGTCGTTAGTTTGGATTATTATTATTCTGATTGCTGGAATTCGTTGGCTTTGGCCTGGAATTTCTAAAAACTTCCTGAAAACGTCGTATTTGATTGGACTACTACTAGTGCTGGCCAGTATCCTCTTTCAAGTTGTGCACTACTTCTCACTAACAGCCTTTGAGATTACTTCGTTCACGTTGGCCTTTTCTTGGATTATGATGTTATTTCAGTACATCTTAGACGTCGTGAACAAGGGAACGCTTGATTTTACCGTGACGCTCGCTAAAAATAACAAACAAAATTCATGAAATAAATAACGTGATATCCTACAATTAGTTCATGGAGGTGTTAAGTATGAGTAGAGATTTAGAATCAAAAGTACGTTTAAATAATGGCGTTGAAATGCCCCAATTAGGAATGGGTGTTTGGAAGAGTGATAATAAAACCGCCGCTCAATCCGTTGAATGGGCACTAAATGATGGTTATCGAGCAATCGATACCGCCAAACAATATGGAAATGAAGCCGGTGTTGGTGAGGGTCTGAAAAAAGGTCTGGCTGACAACGGATTAAAACGTGAAGATGTTTTTCTAACGACTAAAGTATTTAATGGTGACCAAGGATATGATTCAACTCTTGAAGCTTTTGAAGGACAATTAAAGCGTCTTCAAACTTCATACGTTGATTTGTTACTGATTCACTGGCCAGTTAATGGTAAGTACAAGGAAACCTGGCGTGCTCTTGAAAAGATTTACCATGAAGGTAAAGCACGGGCCATTGGAGTTTCAAACTTCAACATTCGTCGTCTAAGAGACTTGATGAAGCACGCTTCCGTAAAGCCAGCTGTTAACCAAATGGAATTTCATCCATTAGAACAAGAAGCTGACATTAAAGAATACTGTGACTTAAATGACATTAAACTTGAAGCATGGTCACCACTTGGTGGTGGAGCCGCTTTAAACAATCCACTTGTTAAGAAGGTTGCTGAAAAGTACGGTAAATCAACCGCACAAATCATCATTCGTTGGGACATGCAACGAGGCATTATCTCAATTCCAAAGTCAGCTCACGAAAAATACATTAAAGCCAATGCTGACATCTTTGACTTTGAACTTGACGACGATGACATTCGCCTAATTAATAGCCTTAACGTTGACAAGCGTTCAATTTGGTACGGTGACTTCCGTTGGAATGGGAATCCTGATGCTCCAGTTGACACTGTTGACCAATGGGATGACTAATTTAGTCAAAAGAGAAGCGTGTGCTTCTTTTTTTTATTGGTTGTGACTGATAGCGTTTTTATTAAGATTTCGTTATAATGAAATTGTAAATAAATTAACAAAGGGAGAATTATTATGATTATTAAAGCAATTAAAAGTGCCCTTAACGTAACCAAAAAGCATTTTTGGATTTTGTTAGCAATGGTTGTTCCTGCGATCTTAATATCCGCTGTTCTGGGTGGATTGGTTAGCAGCCTGCAAAATTCTGAGGCTTTGAGTTTAAGTTATAGTTTGGGTGCCAGTTTTAGTATCTGGTTAATCTCGATCATCGTTGGAATTATTGGGATTGTATTATTTGAATCAGCAGCGATGGGATACCTGACTGGTGACGAGACCAATACGTTTAAATTTGAGGATGCCTTTGTGGCATTTAAACAAGGAAACACTTGGTTAGTGGCAGCACTGTATGCCGCTTTTATGGATTTGATTAGTTTCATTTTTGGTGCATTATTTGTTGCCTCCGCTGGCGTTATTAGTGCTTCATTTGTTCCTCGAGTCTTTGGTTTTAACACCACCACCGCTCAAGTGGTCGCTTTGATCATTGTTGGAATTGTGATTCTAGCATTAGTTGGAATTGCTTGGATCTTTGTTGCCACTGGGTTAGCGTTCATTTACTTAACCTACTTTGATGCTCAACGAGCTGGTAAAAAAGTTCATCTAATGGATGGCTTTTCAGCTTCATGGAAACTCATGACTGGCAATCGTTGGGGTCTGATTGGTTTGAAAGTTTTGAACCTAATCATTGCCATCGTAACCTACGCGGTAATTGTCCTGGTAGGTGCACTTCTCTGGTGGATCTTTGCCTCAATGTTGACATGGACCGTCTTTGCAATTGTGCTTGAAGTCATTTTGACGGTGCTCGCCATCGCAATTTCAATCTTTTACATGGTATGGTTCTCAATGGCTAACATTAAATTCTACGAAGAAATTAAATAGTTAATCATTAGTTACAAAAAGAGAAGCAAGTTGCTTCTCTTTTTTTACGTTGTCAAAAAGAACTCGGCGTGTGATAATTCTAGTAACGAAAAATGGAGGAATACATATGATTGCAAATGCAATGACAAAGTCGTGGGGAATCGTTAAGAAGAACTGGTGGATGATGTTTTTAATGGGCATCCCAGCTGGGGTCGTGGGAGCTTTTTCGGATCCAATGATGTTGTTCAAGCTTCAAGGCATGCAAAGAGCCCTTTTCTCAATCTTTGAATTAATCGTTGGTCTGGTGGGAATCTTATTTTCTGCCTCTCTGGCCATGGGATACGCCAAGAGTATTCAAAATGATAGTTTTAAGTTTAAGAATGCTTTTGTGGCTTTTAATCGTAAGTATAATTGGCCTGTCATCATTCTGGTAGGACTATTAATGACACTTGCAGAGGCCTTTGCAACCCTCCTATTGATTGTTCCCGGCGTCATCTTGTCGGTTGGATGGGGTCTTTGGATGTATTCGTATCAAGATGAAATTGAGACCGGAAAAGAAGTTGGGATTACTCAAGCATTTACCGATGCTTGGCAAACAACGAAGGGTTACAAGTGGAACTTTTTTTATCTGCAGCTGTTATTTTTCTGTATGTATTTCGTATTAACCATTTTGATGACAGCCGTTACAACCGTTGTGAAGGGTAATTCTATTTTAGCCGCGGTGGTTTCTGTAATTGTATATGTTCCAATGATTTTCATTAGTTTCTGGAATTCAGCGGCTCAAATCATTTTCTACCGTGAAATTAAAAGTAAATAAGTGTCAAAAAAGCGTTCATCATTTGATGAACGCTTTTCATTTCTTAATTTCTATTTAAATAGGGTGTTAATTTGATCATACTCGGCGTGGCTAAGGTCAATGTCTAACGCTTTAGCATTGCTTTTGACTTGCTCTGGCTTTTTGGCACCCGGAATAACAACCGTGATATCAGGATTCTTGATGTACCAAGCAATGACGATTTGAGCAACGGTAGCGTCATGCTTGTCGGCAATTGGCTTTAGTTGGTCAACTTTTTCAACAATCTTTTTGAACTCTTTGCCTTTAAAGTCGGGATTGTCATGTCTGATATCATCCTTTGGGAACTTAGTCTCTTTGCTGTACTTGCCGGTCAAGAGTCCAGATGCAAGTGGGAAGAATGGAACAAATGAAATATCGTGTTCCTTTAGATATGGGAATCTTTCCCTTTCGGCTGAGCGATCAATCAAGTTGTATTCTTCTTCATCAATGTCAACCAGTCCGTCAAGGTTGGCCTGCTTTAATTGTTTCATTGACATGTTTGAAACTCCGATGGCACGAATCTTACCGGCTTTTTTCATTTCGTTTAAAGCAGCCACTGATTCGTTTAATGGGGTGTGATCATCTGGAAAATGGATGTAGAAGATATCAACGTAGTCGGTTTGAAGTCGTTTCAAACTATCTTCGACGCATTGTTTTAAGTATTCCGGAGAGTCATCAATAACAACGCTTCCATCGCTTTGAACCTTTTGACAACCCTTAGTAGCGATCTGAATCTTAGAACGATCGTATCCCTTGATGGCTTCACCGATTAGTTTTTCTGATTCGCCCATGCCATACGCAAAGGCAGTATCTAGCAGGGTAATGCCAGAGTCTAAAGCTGTTTTAACGATTTCGATTCCGGTTTGGTCACTTAAGTTTGGAAATAAGTTGTGACCACCAACGGCATTAGTGCCTAAACCTAGTGGGACGGTCGTTACGTCTGATTTACCAATTTCTACTGTTTTCATGTTAAATTCCTCCATTACTGATTGAGTACTGCTTTAATCTCAGGTTGGGCAAGCAAATAGTGATAGATAATGATCGCTTGATTATGCTTTGTATCCTTTGCTCCGTACAATAAAATTACATTACCAGATTTTAAATGGGTGGAAATTAATGATATAAATCCGGGCATTTGTGGATTATTTTTTAGTTCATCCAAATACTTTTGTTTGAATTCCTCAAACTTGGCGGGGTCGTGTCCGAACCATTTTCTTAGTTCGGTACTTGGAGCGATTGATTTGAACCAAATATCTAGATCGGCGTTAACCTTCGAGATTCCACGAGGCCAGAGACGATCAACTAGGATTCGGTATCCATCCTTATCGACGGGCTTGGTATAGATTCGTTCAAGCTTCAATTCCATTTTTCTTACCTACCTTCATTGATTATTTGATCTCTTATACTATAAGCAAGTATACGATACCTTGGTGCCCAAACGTTAGAATTTAGTCTTCAATGTGGTAAAATCAAGTGTAAAAAAATTAAGGAGGGACAGTATCATGGTTAGAAAAAATCGGATTTCGGATGGTATTTCCAAATTGCACGGTTCGGCCAATGAATTCTTGAAAAAATTTCAAACTGAAATCGATGAAAAACGACATCCTAATAAACAGAGAGTGATTGATGGGACAGATATTGAGCTGGCGCCACGGCAAAAGATTGAACGTCATCGTTATCCAGATTTGGTGGACTATGGCACTTATTATTCCGCAATCATGGATAATGGGCATACTGTTCTGGTCAACCCAGATTACCTTGAGTACAGCGTTGAGGTTATGCCCGGTTCCTATGATCAAGAGCATCATTTCATAAATGACACCAATCACTGGCGGATGTACTATGTTGATGGTGTTGGAATCGATCGTTACTCGGCTCCCATCCCAGAGTCCTATGATTATCTTCAAGATATGGATAATGATGAGGCCGATAAATTCCCAGGAATTCCTGGAGATCGATACGGAAATCGATGGGCGATTGGGTATAATTCAAAGGATAAAATCCTGTTAGTAAGTAGCGAAGCACTCAGTTTGAATAAACGTTAAGATGTTACCAAAAGTCACATTTGTAACGTAAAACTAAATTTTGTGAGATGAAAATATGGAACAGTTAAGCATTGATAAAATAATAGAAATTCTTCCAAACCGTAACCCAACTTTATTTGTGGACCGAGTGGATCAGCTAACCCCGGGCGAGTCAATCGATGCTGTAAAGAACGTCACCGCTAATGAAAATTATTTTCAGGGTCATTTTCCCGGATTTCCACTAATGCCAGGAGTTTTAATTGTTGAGACCTTATCGCAGGTGGCGTCAATCCTCATTTTGAAATCGCTTGATGTTGATCCTAAAAGTAAGGTTACTAAACTTAACAAAACTAAAAATGTGAAGTTTAGACACATGGTTCGACCCGGCGACACTTTGAAAGTTCACGTTGATTTAAAAGAAGTTAACGATGGAACCTACACGATGGTGGCTGATAGTGAAGTTAATGGCGATAAAGCTTGTTCGGCCACACTTGAATTCTCGTTAGCTGACCGGGTCGATTAAGTAGGTGATAAGTAGTGAGTGCTTTTAAAATTATTTCAAGCGCCAAAAGTGTTCCTGAAAAGGTCGTCACTAATGACGACCTGGCTAAGATTATGGACACCTCTGATGAATGGATCAAGAGACGAACGGGCATTTCAAGTCGGCACATTGCGGTTAATGAATCTACAACGTCAATGAGCGTGGAAGTGGCTCAAAAGCTTTTGAAAAGTTCTGGGACTGATCCTAAAGACTTGGATTATGTAATTGTAGCCACCATGTCATCTGATTATCAGACTCCATCGACGGCTGCTAGCGTTCAGGGTGCAATTGATGCTACCAATGCGGTGGCGTTTGATATTGATGCCGCATGTACGGGTTTTGCGTTTGGAACGTCAATTCTTAATTCGTTGTTAGCAAAAAAGAACGGTAGTTGTGGGATTTTGATTGGTGCGGAAGTATTAAGTAAGTTTTTGGACTGGTCAGATCGATCAACTGCCGTGCTTTTTGGTGATGGAGCCGCTGGAATCTTGGTTCAAAATGATCCTAGTTCTGATTCGAAGATCTTAGGAGAGTCCCTTCAAACTTATGGTGATTTGGGGTCAGCTTTAACAGCTGGACACTTTCCCTGCGTTACACCATTTGGGAAAAGTACCAATCAGGAAAATCGGTTCTTTAAGATGGATGGTCATAAAGTGTTTAACTTTGCGTTAAAGAGGGTTCCCAGTTCAATTAAAATAGCACTAACAGATGCTCATTTAGCTTTAGATGATATTGATGTTTTTGTCATGCATCAAGCTAATGCCAGAATTATTACTAGCGTTGTTAGAAGGCTTGATTTGCCGAAAAGTCGGTTCCCAATTGATATTGATGAATATGGGAATACAGCGGCAGCTAGTGAACCACTGCTATTGGCAGATTTGCTTACAAGCGGTAAAATTCAAAGAGGAAACAAAGTTGCCCTTGTCGGTTTTGGTGGCGGATTAACTACTGGAACTGTTATAATTAATTATTGAGGACAAACAAATTTTATTAAATGGAGTGATTATTTATGGCTGAAAAAGCAGATAAGAATCAGATTTTTGACAAGATTAAGGCGGTTGTTACCGACCAAACCGATATCAACCCCGATGACATTAAAATGGACGCTAACTTCAAAGATAACTTGGATTTAGATTCATTAGATATCTTTGAAATTGTGGATGCCCTAGAAGATGCCTATGACATCGAAATTGATAGTGACGAGGGCATGGAGACGGTTTCTGACCTAGTTGATTATGTTGCAAAGCAAATTGACGAAAAAAACGATAAATAATAAAGTGTTTTTTATTTTAGGAGTGTTTTAAATTTTGAAAATCGGTTATTTATTCAGTGGGCAGGGACAACAGTTTGCTAACATGGGATCTGACTTGTATCAAAATAACGATACCTATAAAAACGTGGTCGATACCGCGTCGCATACTTTAAATCTTGATCTATCCGATCCGAAGGTTTTTGACGATCCTGAAAATACGCAGATTGCCATTTTGACTTTGAGTTATGGAATTTACCAGATTTTAGCTGGTAAGCTTCCTAAAGCGCAGGCAATGATGGGGCTTAGTTTAGGCGAGTATAGTGCTTTAGTATCTGCTAAAGCACTATCTTTTCAATCAGGATTAAAATTAGTGCGTGACCGAAGCCACTACATGGATGAAGCCGGACAGCAAAATCCAGGATCAATGGCTGCTGTGTTAAAGGTTGAGCCCAAAGTGGTGGTTGACGTAACGAACGAAGTTGATGGAGCATACCCAGCTAATTTCAATACCAGCGAACAAACTGTGATTGGTGGGACTGAGTCTGGGGTCAAAACAGCTAGTGCAAAACTTAAGAACCGGGGAGCAAAGCGAGTCGTTCCCCTAAAAGTGGCCGTTTCTTCACATACTCCGCTGATGCAACTAGCTAGTGATTTGCTTTCAAAACGAATGGAGAATGTTGCCTTTAAAACCCCGGAGGTTCCAGTGATCAGCAATACTGACGTTGACCTGTTTAACAAGGATAATCTCTCCGATACGTTAACCCGTCAGTTGGTCAATCCAACCCACTTTAAAGCGGATCTAGAATTCATGGTCAAAAACTACGGAGTAGATACGCTGATTGAAATCGGGCCGGGGAACACACTGACTAAATTTGCAAAAAAGACACTTAAAGATGTCGATGCTTATAGCGTTGACAGTTTGAAAAAATTGAATGATTTACAAGCAAAACTTGGTTTGGAGGACTAATTCATGACAACGAAAAATGATAAAAGCACGGTTTTAATTACTGGTGCTACCAAAGGAATTGGTCTGGCAACCGCCAAACGATTAGCAAAAGATCCACATAATTTTGTGATTGTGAATTCTCATCGAGAATTAAGTGATGACGTAGTAAAAGATTTAAAGTCACAGTTTGACACTGAGATTGAGATCTTGATTGGCGACGTTTCAAAAGAAGAAGACGCTGAGTCAATGGTGAACCAGATCTTAGATGAACATGATCATCTCGATGTATTGGTTAATAATGCTGGGATTACCAGGGACAAACTCTTAACGCGGATGAGCGAAGAGGATTTTAAAGCTGTGTTAGACACCAACCTCGTTGGAACGTTTAATATGACTAAGTATGCCTTAAAGACAATGCAAAAGAAACGAGCTGGTGTTATCATCAACACTTCCAGTATTTCGGGACTTCACGGAAATATGGGACAGGCGAATTATTCGGCAAGCAAATCAGGGATTGTTGGTTTAACAAAGACGACGGCACAAGAGGGATCACTTAGAGGGGTTCGTTGTAACGCCGTTGCTCCTGGCATGATCAAGACCGACATGACGGCCAAATTGAGTGACAAAATTATTTCGAGGTGGGAAGATACCATTCCCCTTCATCGTTTTGGAAGTGCTGAAGAAGTAGCCGAAACAATCGAGTTTTTGATTAATAATCAATACATTACCGGACAGGTAATCACTGTTGATGGCGGACTCACAATGTAGTTCCGTTTATTTAAGGGAGGATTCAATTGGGTAATAGAGTTGTTGTTACGGGCATGGGTGCAGTAACCCCAATCGGGAACGATGCTGAGACTTTTATTGATAATTTGTTGGCTTCAAAGGTTGGAATCGAAAAAATCACTAGTTTTGACACCTCTGAGATTAAAGCTCACGTGGCAGCCGGCGTAAAGGACTTTGATCCAAGCAAACGCTTAGCTAAACGAGACTATCATCGAGTAGATCCATTTGCGCAATACGCACTTTACAGTGCCGTAGAAGCAATGGACCAAGCTGGGTTGAAACGAGGAGAATATGATGGAAAAGATCTTGGCGTCATCTACGGATCTGGGATTGGTGGTATTAGTACCATCGAGACGCAGGTTCTAAAAATGTACAAAAAGGGTCCCAGACGTCTTTCTCCGTTATTTATCCCAGAAACCATTATTAATATGGCTGCTGGCAATATTTCGATCTACTTTGGCGCTAAAAACACCAGTAAAGCCGTGGTTACAGCTTGTGCAACTGGAACCAACGCGATTGGCGATGCTTATGAATACCTTAAAGCCGGCAAGGCTAAAATGATGATCGCTGGTGGATCAGAGGCAGCAATTACTCCGGTTGGGATTTCAGCCTTTGCGGCCCTAACAGCTCTTTCTTCAAGTGAAGATCCAGCTCACGCTTCCATGCCATTTGATAAAGATCGGGACGGTTTCGTAATGGGCGCTGGTGCTGGAACCTTAGTGCTTGAAGATTACGATCACGCCAAAGCGCGTGATGCACATATTTTGGGTGAAATCGTTGGCTACGGCCAAACGAGTGACGCTTACAACCTTACTGCTCCGGATCCAGATGGGGAAGGGGCCATTGGGGCCATGCAACAAGCATTGGATGAAGCTCACATCAAGACTTCCGACCTTGATTACATTAATGCCCATGGCACAGCAACTCAATCTAATGATGTTTCTGAGTCAAAGGCCATTAGCAAGTTGTTTAAAGATAATGACCACGTCTTGGTTAGTTCAACCAAAGGGATGACTGGTCATGCCCTTGGAGCTGCCGGGGCCATTGAGGCAGTGGCAATTCTTGGATCCATGAAGCATAGTCAAATGCCAGTGAATGTTGGTGTCAGTACCCAGGATCCAGAAAGTCATATCAGGCTAGTGGATAAAGAGAATGCTAAAAGACCGGTCAATACCGCCATTAGTAATTCATTTGGATTTGGTGGTCATAACGCGGTCATTGCGATAAAGAAGTGGAATCAATAATGAATGAAAAAGACATTGAAAAATTAATAACTAAATTTGATAAGTCCAACTTACAAGAATTAAAAATTGACGAAAACGGTCAACAACTTTATTTCTCCAAGATTGACAGTCATTCTAAACCAGTCACCCACGTTGAAAAAACGGCGGATGATAAATCGGATGAAAATCAGGAAAAGCTTCAGTTGAATGCACCTACTAGTGGTAATTATCAACTAAAGGCACCGATGGTGGGAATATTGTATTTTGCTCCTAGTCCTGAAAAGCCCGACTTCAAAAAAGATGGTGATCGCGTTCAAAAGGGTGAAACGGTTTGTATCATTGAGGCCATGAAGATGGTCAATGAAGTTAAAAGTCCGGTGAGCGGAACCATCGTGAAACGTCTGGTTGATAATGGTTCGATGGTTGAGTATAACGAACCAGTTTATGAGATTAAGGAGGATTAGTTATGGCATTGAATGTTAATGATTATATCCCTCAACGTCCCCCAATTCAGATGATTGATAAGATTGACACCATTACCCCGGGAGAGGGAGCCGAGGCCACTAAGATGTTGTCAGGAAACGAATGGTACTTTGCAAATCAAGGTAATCATCCGACACTGCCACGTCCGTTGGTGCTTGAGTCAATGGCTCAGACTGGAGTGGTTGCTCTCTTATCAATGCCAGAATACAAGGGTAAAAACGCCTTTTTTGGTGGAATCAAACAAGCTGAGTTTAAAGATGACTTTCGACCGGGCGATGTTTTACATTTAAAGGTCGATTTATTAAAGGTTAAACATAATATTGGAATTGGAAAAGGTGTTGTCACTAGGGACGGACAGGAAATCGCTAATGCAACGTTGATGTTTGCGGTTGAATCATAGTGAGTGAAAGGTGATTTAATGTTTAAAAAGGTACTGGTGGCTAATCGGGGCGAGATTGCAGTCCAGATTATCCGTGCGCTTCATGATATGAATATTAAGGCAGTGGCAGTGTATTCAACTGCTGACGCTGATAGTTTATTCGTAAAATTGGCCGATGAGTCAGTTTGTATCGGTGGACCATTTCCAGACGAGTCATATCTCAATATGGCAGCAATTGTTGATGCAGCGGTACTTACTGGTTGCGATGCTTTGCACCCGGGATATGGCTTTTTGTCTGAAAACGCTGATTTTGCGGAACTTTGCAATCAGTGTGGCATTAAGTTTATCGGTCCAAGTGCTAAGGTCATAAATTTGATGGGAAATAAAGGCAATGCTAAGGAAGCCATGAAAAAAAGTGGTGTTCCAACGATTCCTGGCAGTGATGGTTTTATTGACTCCGTGGAACAAGCCAAAGAAGTCGCTCATCAAATTGGTTATCCAGTAATGCTGAAGGCTGCTGCCGGCGGTGGTGGTAAAGGGATTCGAAAAGTTGCTGATGACGATGAACTAGCTAAGGCTTTTCAGGATACGAAACGGGAGGCTAAACTTTCCTTTGGCGATGACCGATTATACATGGAAAAAGATCTAAACGACGCCAAGCACATTGAGATGCAAGTCATTGCCGATGAGCATGGTAACGTTGTTTATTTCCCCGAACGTGATTGTTCACTTCAACGTAATCACCAGAAGATCATTGAAGAAAGTCCATGTTCTGAAATCACTTCCGCAAAGCGCCAAGAACTTGGTCAGATCGTCGTTAACGCCACCAAGGGAATCCAGTATACAAATACAGGTACATACGAGTTCTTAATGGATCAGGATCACAACTTCTATTTTATGGAAATGAACACCAGATTGCAGGTTGAGTACACCATTACCGAAGAAGTTGCCGATGTGGAAATCATTAAAGCTCAGATCTTAGTTGCAGAAGGCGAAAAGTTACCCTTCACGCAGGCTGATTGTGACGTAAAAGGCTACGCTTTGGAGTGTCGAATTGATGCAGAAGATCCCAGCAATAATTTTGCCCCATCGCCGGGTAAGATTACGAGTTTGCACCAGACTTATGGTACAAAGGGAGTTCGAGTGGACTCTGGCATTGGACAAAACGACGTCATTTCGCCCTACTACGATTCAATGATTGCCAAAATCATTGTTCACTTGCCCACTAAGAAACAGGCTGTCCATAAGATGCGTCGGGTTCTTAATGAGTTTCACATTGAAGGGGTCAAAACTAACCGAGATTTCTTGATTGCTTTACTAAATGACAAGCATTTCTTGGCTGGTGATTTTAACAATAATTACATTGAAAGTACGTTCTTAAAAGAATGGATGAAGAAACATGGCAAAAAGTGATTTTGAGAATTTGAATTCTGATGAGCTGACCAAAAGAATGGATCAGATTCCTAATGATATTTGGGTGAAATGTCCTTATTGTGGGACTACTTTTTACAAAAAGAAACTTGGTAAGTACAAAGAATGCCCAAATTGTGTCTATGCTTTTCGGATTGGAGCCAAAGAACGCATCCAAATGATGTGCGACGACTTTGCACCCATTAATACTGATTTAAAGGCTTCCAAAAAATTTAAAGACGATAATTATGTGGCAAAACTAAAGAAGGCCAGAGAAGTTACTGGGATAAACGAAAGTGTTCTATCGGGAATCGGAACGATCAACGGTGTCAAAGTTGCGGTTGCCGCAATGGACTGGCGTTTTATTATGGCCAGTCTAGGAACGGCTACTGGCGAGATCTTGGCTCGTTTATTTGAAACGGCTACTAAGAAGGGTCTACCAGTGATTGTCTTTACTGCTTCTGGTGGTGCGCGAATGCAGGAGGGAATTCATTCCTTGATGCAGATGGCCAAGGTCTCTGAGGCAGTAGCTGAGCATAGTAAGGCTGGGTTGCTTTACATCAGTGTGCTGGGCGATCCTACCACTGGTGGTGTGACCGCCAGCTTTGCTATGCAGGGTGATATTTTGTTGTCAGAACCCCATGCTTTGATTGGTTTTGCTGGTCGTCGGGTGATTGAAAAAACGATCCAACAGCGTCCGCCAAAAGATTTTCAGCGGGCTGAAACGTTGCTTAAAAATGGCTTCTTGGACGATGTCATTAAACGTTCTGAATTGAAAGAAACGTTAGGGAAGTTACTAAAATGGCATCAGGTAGGTGATCTTAATGGCTAAAAAAACGGCATGGGATAAGGTGCTGGCCGCTAGAGCTGCCAAAAAAATTGGGGTTGATGATTTAATCAATGGCATTACCGATGATTTTATGGAACTTCATGGTGACCGGGCATATGGTGATGATCCCGCTGTTTATGGTGGGATTGGCACCATGGACAACATTGCCACTACGTTTGTGGGGATTAGAAAGGGATCAGACCTGAACTCTAACATTGAACGGCACTTTGGTTCCGCAGAACCAGACGGGTATCGGAAGGCTTTACGTCTGATGAAGCAGGCCGAAAAGTTCGACCGGCCGATTGTCACCTTGATTAATACACCAGGCGCCTATCCTGGCGTTGATGCTGAGTATCATGGAATTGGTTATACGATTGCTCAATTAATCTTACAAGGAATGCAACTAACCGTTCCTTATATTAGTGTGATCATTGGCGAAGGTGGCAGTGGTGGTGCTTTAGCACTGGCTGTCGGTGATTGTGTCTGGGCTTTTGAGGATAGTATTTATTCGGTTCTTTCTCCAGAAGGTTACGCCACGATTTTGTGGAAGGACCCCAGTCGGATGAAAGAAGCTGCTTCAGTGATGAAATTAACGCCGGATGATTTGTTGTCTGAAGGAATCATTGATCGGATTATTCCCGAAGCTGATACGGTTGATGGTTTCGAACGTTTCAGAGACGATCTGGTTAAAAAAATTAGGGAATTAAATGCATTATCTAAGGATGATTTGGTTGCTAAGCGACTTTCCCGTTACCGAAATTTTTAATGAATGAATTAATTTTTTGATATAATGATGTAAATTAGATATTTGGTTCTAGGAGGATTTTGAAGATGGCTGATTTATTAAAAGGAAAAAAAGTTGTTGTGATGGGTGTGGCGAATAGGAAAAGTATTGCTTGGGGATGTGCACAAGCAATTAAGTCACTTGGAGCTCAGGTTATTTTGACATACCAAAATGATCGTTTAAAGAAGAGTATTGAGAAGACCATTGGTGATGAAGAGTTCCCACTGGTTGAATGTGACGTGGCCGAAGATGCTAACGTCCAAAAGGCTTTTTCCGAAATTCATGACCGTTTTGGAAACATCGATGGGGTTATTCATGCCATTGCTTTTGCTGACAAAGAGACCCTTCAAAATGGTGTGATTAACACCAAAAAAGATGGTTACAACTTAGCCGAAGACATTAGTGCGTACTCATTTATCTCAGTTACTCGTTATGCCAGCAAGATTATGAACAAGCCTGGTAGCATTTTAACGTTAACTTATATGGGTTCAACTCGTGCCATTCCTGATTACAACATGATGGGAATTGCTAAGGCATCCCTTGAATCAGCTATGCGTTACCTTGCTTCTGAACTTGGTAAAGACCAAATTCGAGTAAACGCAATTTCCGCTGGAGCCGTTAAAACTTTGGCTGTTACCGGAATTAAGGGTCATCGTGACCTGCTTAAAATGTCACAATCATTCACCGTTGATGGTGAGAATGTAACAACTGATCAGATTGGTAACGTTGCTGCTTTCTTAGTTAGTGATTTATCAACCGGTGTTACTGGTGACATTATCTACGTTGACAAGGGTGTTCATTTACTTGCCTAAATTAAAATTAATTTAAATATCCCATAGTCGTTGATCGGCTATGGGATTTTTTTGACTCAAAGGTGGGAGTTTGGTCATGATTACACATTAAAACAAGTGTAACCAGATACATACTTGCTTTAAAATGCTGATATGACAGGCTTTTATGTCAGAATCATTCTAACTAGAATGGTTTTTGATTGCTAAATAACGAAAACTTGTTGAATATGAACACATGGTAATTACTCGAAATACCATGCTTGAATCAAATTAGATTAATAGAGGTGAATAATTTGAGTTTAATGAACGCAAAAGAAATTATGGATCTAATTCCTAATCGTTACCCGATTTTATTTATTGACCGGGTCGATGCGATGGATCCAGGCAAGTCCATTACGGCTACCAAGAATGTTACAATTAACGAAAATTATTTCCAAGGACATTTCCCTGGTAATCCAGTCATGCCCGGTGTTTTAATTATTGAATCGATGGCCCAGGTGGCTTCAATTCTGATTTTGAAGTCGCCCCAGTTTAAGAACAAAACGGTTTATATGGGTAGCATTCGCAACGCGAAGTTCAGAAAGATGGTGGAGCCCGGTGATGTGCTACGCTTTGAGGTTAAGATTGATAAGGTTAGAGGAAGTGCTGGCTCAGTTTCGTGTGTGGCATACGTTGGCGATAAAAAGGCTTGCGACGCTCAGTTGACCTTTATCGTAAGTAACAAGGAAAGAGAACAATAAAATAGGTAATAGGAGTCGCAAATGGGTAGTTTTTCAATCTTAGAAACGGCAAGGTCAACGCCCAATAATGTTGTTACTAATCATGATTTAACTAAAATCATGGATACCTCTGATGAGTGGATCAAACGACGGACCGGTATTCACGCCCGTCACATTTCTAAGTCAGAGACTAATACTTCCATGTGTACTGATGTTGCAACTAAGCTCATTAATAAGGCTAATATTTCTGCAAGTGACGTTGATTTCATCATCGTAGCCACCATGTCATCAGACTTTCAAACTCCCTCAACTGCAGCAGCGGTTCAGGGAAATCTTCATGCCGACAATGCAGTTGCCTTTGATCTGAACGCCGCTTGTTCCGGATTTGCTTACGGAATTTACGTCTTGAATGCGTTGCTTGCAAGTAAGCCGCATTCAAAAGGAATTTTAATTGGTGGTGAGAAATTAAGTAAGTATATTGACTGGTCTGATCGGTCAACGGCGGTCCTGTTTGGAGATGGTGCTGCGGGAATTCTAGCTACCAATGATGGAAGTGAGTCAGAGGTACTTGCTAGTGACTTAGAAACAGTTGGAGAACTTGGGAATTCGCTAACGGCTGGGCACTTCGCTGATGATACGTACCAGCCGTATTTCAAGATGGATGGTCATGAAGTGTATCGTTTTGCCACCCAAAGGGTTCCAGAGTCCATCAAACTGGCGCTTTCAAAGGCAAACATTGGCTTAAGTGATGTGAAGTATTTTATCGTTCATCAAGCAAATGAACGAATTATTAAAAGTATTGCTAACAAATTAGGTTTATCGATGGAAAAGTTTCCCGTTAATATCAATAAGTATGGCAATACCGCTGCGGCGAGTGAGCCACTGCTATTAAGTGAAATGGTAGAGGAGCATCAGATTAACCGTGGTGACAACCTTGTTTTAACCGGTTTTGGTGGGGGATTAACCATTGGAACCGTAGTAATTAGATACTAAATACAAAAAATATTATGGAGTGATAAATTATGGCAGATCAAAACGAAATTTTTAACAAAATCAAGGACTTAATCGCAAAACAAACTGATGTACCAGCATCAGACATCAAGATGGACACTAATCTTAAGGAAGACGTTGATATTGATAGTCTTGACTTTTTTGAAGTGGTTGACGGACTTGAAAATGAATATGACATCGAAATTGAAAGTGATGAAGACATCAACACCGTCCAACAATTAGTTGACTACATTCAAAAGAAGATTGCGGAGAACGATAAATAATCAGTAAAATTATTTATTTGAACAGGAGGAAATCATTTGAGTAATCGAGTAGTTGTAACAGGGATGGGAGCTGTCACCCCCATCGGAAATGATGCCGAAACCTTTTCCAACAATTTGTTCAACTCTAAAGTGGGCATTGCACCAATTACCAAATTTGATGCTAGTAACACGGGTGTGACGGTAGCTGCTGAAGTTAAAGACTTTGATCCAAGCAAGCGTTTAGATAAACGTGCCTACAAACGAATTGATCTTTTTTCACAGTACGCTTTGTACAGTGCTAAAGAGGCCATGGATCAAGCTGGCCTGAAACAGGGTGATTACGAACCTGAGGACCTTGGTGTCATGTACGGAAATGGAATTGGTGGTCTTACTACCATTGAGAGTGACATCATCAAGATGCACGAAAAGGGACCAAAGCGAGTTTCACCACTTTTTGTTCCTAAAGCCATTGCTAACATGGCAGCTGGAAATGTTTCCATGTACTTTGATGCGGAAAACACGTCTCAGACCATTGTGACGGCTTGTGCTTCAGCTAATAATGCCATTGGAAACGCCTTTGAACTAATTAAGCAAGGGAAAGCCAGGATGATGATTGCTGGTGGAACTGAAGCTGCCATCACCGAGATTGGAATTGCTGGATTTGCTAAATTGACCGCTCTTTCAACCGCTGAAAAAGTGGAAGATGCCTCAATGCCATTTGATAAAGACCGCAATGGCTTTGTCATGGGAGAAGGGGCTGGTACTCTTGTACTTGAGGATTATGACCATGCTAAAGCACGTGGTGCTAATATTTTGGCTGAAGTGGTTGGATACGGTGCTACTAGTGATGCGTACCACATGACTGCTCCGAACCCCTCTGGGAAGGGTGCCATTAGAGCCATGAAGGAAGCCATTGACGAGGGTCACATTAAGACCAGTGAACTTGACTACGTTAATGCGCACGGTACCAGTACACACGCTAATGATGTGGCTGAGGCCGGGGCAATTGAAAAGTTGTTTAAAGATAACGATCACGTCAAAGTTAGTTCCATTAAGGGAATGGTGGGACACTCCCTAGGTGCCGCTGGTGGACTTGAAGCGGTTGCCCTAGTTGCTGCCCTTCAAAATGATCAAATGCCAGTCAATGTGGGGATGAAGCATAAGGATCCTGAGATTCACGTTGATTTGGTTGATGAAGATAACAAAAAGGCGCCCGTTAATACGGCAATTAGTAATGCATTTGGCTTTGGTGGTCACAATGCGGTAATTGCGATGAAGAAGTGGAATGAAGATTAGTGAATGAACAAGATATTGAAAAATTAATTGATAAATTTGAGCAATCGAGTTTACAAGAAATTAAGATTAATCAGAATGAAAGGGCCGTTTACTTATCCAAAATTCCTGATCACGACAGCTTGCATGCAAGTGAGTCAGTTAATGAATCCAGAAAGCCGGCTCAACTTGAATCTGCGTCAATTGATGCAACTGACGACTCCGATAATTATCAATTGAAAGCTCCAATGGTTGGAATTCTTTATTACGCTCCAAGCCCAGAAAAGGCCGACTTTAAGCAAGATGGTGATCACGTTAAAAAAGGTGAGACCGTTTGTGTAATTGAAGCCATGAAGTTGGTTAATGAGGTTAAAAGTCCAGTGAGTGGGACCATCGTTAAACGAATGCCCAAGAGTGGTTCGATGGTGGAATACAATGAACCGATTTTTGAAATTAAGGAAGACTAAGAAACTCAATTCATATTAGTTTAAAAAGGTGATTTAATGTTTAAAAAAGTGCTGGTTGCAAACCGCGGTGAAATCGCAGTCCAGATCATCCGTGCACTTCACGAAATGAACATCAAGGCGGTGGCGGTTTATTCAACCGCTGATGCTGATAGTTTATTCGTAAAATTAGCTGACGAATCCGTATGTATTGGTGGACCGTTTCCAGATGAGTCATACCTAAACATGGCAGCAATTATTGATTCCGCGGTTCTTTGCGGATGTGATGCGCTCCATCCTGGGTATGGCTTTTTGTCTGAAAATGCTGATTTTGCTGAATTATGTGAACAGTGCGGAATTAAATTTATTGGTCCCACCGCTTCAGTAATTAATCTGATGGGAAATAAGGGTAATGCCAAAGAAGCAATGAAAAAGAATGGCGTTCCGACCATTCCGGGTAGTGATGGCTTTGTTGATACTTACAACCAGGCTAAAGAAGTGGCCCAAGAAACTGGTTATCCCGTGATGTTAAAGGCTGCTGCCGGTGGTGGCGGTAAGGGAATTCGAAAAGTTACTAGTGAATCTGAATTAAAAAAAGCCTTTAGTGATACTAAGCGTGAAGCCAAACTTTCATTTGGTGACGACCGCTTGTACATGGAAAAGGATTTAAGTGATGCCAAACACATTGAAATGCAGGTCATCGCCGATGAACACGGGCACGTGGTCTACTTTCCGGAGCGAGATTGCTCAATGCAACGAAATCATCAAAAAATAATCGAAGAAAGTGCATGTTCCAAGATTACCCCTGAAAAACGCAAAGAACTTGGACAGACCGTGGCTAAAGCCGCTAAAGGAATTGGTTATACTAATACCGGAACCTTCGAATTTTTGATGGATAAAGAAGAACATTTTTATTTTATGGAAATGAATACTAGGCTTCAAGTTGAATATACCGTTACCGAAGAAGTAACTGGAGTTGAAATTATTAAAGCTCAGATTCTAGTGGCAGAAGGACAATCACTCCCTTTTAATCAACAAGACTGTGAGGTAAAGGGTTACTCACTTGAATGTCGGATCGATGCCGAGGATCCTAGCAATAATTTTGCTCCATCACCTGGTAAACTTCAGCAGGTGAAATTTACCCATGAATCTGATTCCATTCGAATTGATTCTGGGGTTGAAGCTGGCGACATGATTTCACCTTACTATGATTCGATGATTGCTAAAGTTATTGTGCATAAACCGACAAAACGGGAAGCCGTGTCCGAAATGAAGCAAATTTTGAACGAATTTGTTGTGAAGGGGGTCACCACCAATCGCGATTTCTTGATTGGTTTGATTTCTGATCAGCATTTCTTAACTGGTGATTTTAACAATAATTACATTGAGAGTACGTTCTTAAAAGAATGGATGAAGCAGTATGACAAGCAAACGGTTTGAAAGTATTAGTCAAAAAGAGTTAAGTCAGCGGATGGACCAAATCCCCGATCACATCTGGGTTAAGTGTCCGATTTGTCAGAAGAGTTTTTACAAGAAAGATCTTGGCAGGTATAAAGAGTGTCCTAATTGTTACTATGCCTTTCGGATTGGTGCTAAAGAGCGAATTGAGTTAATGTGTGACGACTTCACACCCATTAATACTGATTTAAAGGCTTCCAAAAAGTTTAACGACGAAAAGTACGTAGATAAATTGAAGAAGGCACGCGCGGTGACTGGTCTAAATGAGAGTGTTTTGTCTGGGATTGGTACCATTGATGGAAATCAGGTAGCGATGGCTGCGATGGACTGGCGCTTTGTAATGGCAAGTCTTGGGACGGCAACGGGTGAGATTTTGGCACGGCTGTTTGAAACGGCAACGAAAAAGAAGCTTCCCGTGATTGTGTTTACTGCTTCTGGAGGAGCCCGAATGCAAGAGGGGATTCATTCCCTGATGCAGATGGCCAAAGTGTCTGAAGCGGTTGCGGAACACAGTAAAGCGGGCTTACTGTACGTCAGTGTTCCCTGTGATCCCACTACTGGTGGGGTGACTGCCAGTTTTGCAATGCAGGGAGACATTATTTTGTCAGAGCCCCACGCTTTGATTGGTTTTGCGGGACGTCGGGTGATTGAAAAGACGATTCAACAGCGCCCACCAAAAGACTTTCAACGATCAGAGACATTACTTAAAAATGGGTTTTTGGATGGGGTCGTGAGACGACGCGATCTAAAAGAGGCACTTAATAAAATTCTAAAGTGGCATCGGGTAGGTGATAATGATGAGTAAACCAACCACATGGGATAGAGTTATAAATGCTAGAGCTGCGGGTAAGATTGGGGTTGATGATCTCATCAACGGAATTACGGAAGATTTCATGGAATTGCATGGTGATCGGGCTTACGGTGATGACCCCGCCGTATACGCTGGGATTGGAACCCTTGATGAAATTCCGACGACGTTGATTGGGATTAGAAAGGGCTCGGATCTAAATTCCAACATCGAACGGCACTTTGGTTCGGCTGAGCCTGACGGATACCGCAAAGCGCTGCGATTAATGAAGCAGGCCGAAAAATTCAATCGTCCAATTGTTACCTTGATTAATACTCCTGGAGCTTATCCTGGTGTAGAAGCCGAGTACCACGGGATTGGCTATACGATTGCGCAATTAATCTTACAGGGAATGCAACTGAAAGTTCCTTACGTAAGTGTGATTGTTGGTGAAGGTGGCAGTGGTGGTGCCCTGGCATTAGCTGTTGGTGACTGCGTCTGGGCTTTTGAGGATAGTATCTATTCGGTTCTTTCCCCAGAAGGATATGCCACCATTTTGTGGAAAGATTCTAGTCGAATGAAAGAAGCTGCTTCAGTCATGAAGTTGACTCCAGATGACTTACTAAAAGAAGGAATCATTGATCGGATTATTCCTGAAGTAAATACCGCCGATGGCTTTGAACGTTTTCGTGGTGATTTGGTGAAAAAAATTAAAGAACTAAATGCGATGCCAAAGGATGAGATGCTTAAGAAGCGGTTTGCTAGGTACCGTAATTTTTAGTCAATGACCAAGATGTATGAGAGTGTTACTATTGTATCTGTTGAAAATAGTGAGACTCTTATTTTTTATCTCTCGGACCCAATCAGGTCTAATAAAATGAAAATGAGGAATTAGCATGATTAAATTTTTAAGTGATTCGATCACCACAAAAGCATTTCAACCATACTACCAAGACCTAGGAATCACCGATAAGCCCAAAAAGCAACAGACGCTTGTGGGAAGGGTTTTGTTAGCTAAATTGGTGGGAATGCCAGTACAAGACGCCATTAAAAACGTTGACATTGATTTTGGACATTACGGGAAACCCTATTTTGTGCCAAATGGCTATCATTTTAACATTGCTCACTCTCATGACGCGGTTTTGGTGGTAATTTCTGATCAACCAATTGGAGTTGATTTAGAACAGATTCGTCCTTATGACTACACCAGAATTACCAAAGCTTTCACCCCAGCGGAACTTAATTACTTAAAGAATTTAAAGGGCGAACGGCAGGGTGAACAAGCCTTAAGATTATGGACCATCAAGGAAGCGGTCTTAAAACTTCAGGGAGTTGGATTGATCGGAAAACCCAAGTCCGTTGAGGTTTCATTACCTCACATGGAAAGTGCTAGAAGAAACGATGATTTGTACCAGATTAACTTTTTGGACGTGGGATGGAAGTACATTGGGACACTTGCTACCCAGGTGAGTGAATAAATCATGAACGATATTTTAAATGCACGCGTAATTCATAGCTTAATTAGTAATCCCATTGATCAAATCGAGGTTTATGACCAATTGCCGTCGACTAACGAAGAGGCTCAAGTGGAGGTTTGGCATCGTCCTGGCATGATCATTGCTAACGAACAGACGAAGGGGAAAGGCCAAAATGGCCATCATTTTTATTCTCCTGCAAACAACGGCGTTTATTTTACGGTGGTGTTTCAGGCCCAACCAAGGTATCTTGATAATCCAGGTATCTTAACGCTTGGAATTGGCATTGCCGTTACGGACGCTATTAAACTGGTCTACAACATCGATACTCAATTAAAATGGGTGAATGACGTGTATCACGATGACAGTAAGGTCTGTGGGATTTTAACTGAAATTCAGAGTAACGAAGATAACGAGCCCGAGAACTTTATCATGGGCATTGGCCTCGATATTGGGATCATGCCGTTTTCACGTAATGGTGACCAAATGGTGGGGAGTTTAAACGTGGTACCACCACTTAAAAGGAACCAGTTAATTGCTTCGGTTTATGACCATTTGTACGAGGTCTATCGCGAGTGGGACGATGATCGGATTATTAATCAATATACTAAGCGGCTGCTGTGGCTTAACGAACAAGTTTCCCTGATCAATCATGATAATGAAATCACTGGGAAATTAGCAGGAATCGACGAACGTGGGCACCTTTTGTTAAAGACACGGGACCAGCAAACGTTAAACCTGGATCCGAATGTGACCAGACATATTAGGAAGATGAAATCTGACGATTGATGTTAGGTTTCTCTTTTTGTGTTGATTAAATTTAATTGTATGCTAAAATTAGCAACAAATTCAGGAGGTCTTATTATGGTTAAATTAAATGAAATGAGAGACTACGTTAACCAAAAGAAGCTTGATGTTGCTTACATCAGTAATTTTGAGGATATTAAGTACTTTACTGGTTTTGGTAGTGATCCCGTTGAACGGGTGTTGGCACTTTTTATTTTTCCTGATGCGGAACCATTTCTGTTTGCACCAGAACTCGAAGTGGAAGCCATAAAGGAGTCAGGATGGAAGTATCCCGTTTATGGTTACTTAGACCATGAAGATCCCTTTAAACTGATCGCCAAGCACATTCGTGATGTAACTCCTGATCCCAAGCGATTTGGGATTGAAGACGACAACTTGGTCATTAGTCGTTATCAACAGCTTCAAGCTGAATTTCCGAAGGCTGACTTTAGCACTAACGTGGCTCCAGAAGTTAGTGAACTGCGGGTAATTAAGACGCCATATGAGATTGAACAGTTAGACGCTGCTGGAAAAGAAGCCGACTTTGCTTTTCAAGTTGGTTTTGAGACCGCTAAAGCCGGTAAAACGGAGGCAGAAGTGGCTGCTGAGATTGAGTACCAGGAAAAAATCAGAGGGGTTATGAACATGAGTTTTGATACTCTGGTTCAGACTGGACCTCACGCGGCGGAACCACATGGTGCTACTGACATGAACAAGATTAAGAACGATAACCTGTTATTATTTGATTTAGGAACGGTTCATAATGGCTACATCTCTGATGCTTCCCGGACGGTCGCTGTTGGTGATAAAATTCCGGCCAAACAAAAAGAGATTTATGACGTTTGTTTGGAAGCTCAGTTAGCTGCCCAATCTGCCGCTAAACCAGGTATTCGGGCCGAAGACCTGGATGCGGTTGCAAGAGATATCATTGACAAGGCTGGTTATGGTAAATACTTCATCCACCGTTTAGGCCACGGTATGGGGATGGGTGAGCATGAATTCCCTTCAATCATGGAGGGCAATAAGATGATTTTAAAGGAAGGCATGTGCTTTTCAATTGAACCTGGTATCTACATTCCTGGAATAGCCGGAGTTCGAATTGAAGATTGCATTCACCTAACCAAGGATGGAAATGAACCATTTACTCACACATCCAAAGAATTACGCTATGTATAAGAGTTGACATAAAAAGACCCGGGATTTTATCCAGGGTCTTATTTTTTACATTTGATGGGTCTGTTCTCGCTTGGGACCAGTTGAGAAAGTGACTAACGGGATACCTACAAGTTCTGAAACCCGGTCAAGAAACTTTTGGGCGTTTTTAGGAAGCTTGTCGTAGGTATCACAATTAGTGATATCCTCGTTCCATCCCTGGAGCGTTTCGTAGACCGGTTTGCACTTGTCCAAGATATCCAAGTTAGCGGGGTAATAAGTGATTTTCTTACCATCTAGTTCATATGCGGTACAAATCTTAATTTCTTTTAATCCGTCTAAAACATCCAGACAGTTTAAGGCTAGGTGGGTTAGACCAGAAACACGACGAGCGTGTCTTAAGGCAACGCTGTCAAACCAACCGATTCGTCTGGGACGCTTGGTCACAACCCCGTACTCATGGGCGGTTTCTCTGATGTAGTTACCGGTCTCGTCTAGTAGTTCCGTTGGAAATGGTCCCTCACCGACACGTGAAGTATAGGCTTTACAAGTTCCAATGACCCGATCAATCTTGCTGGGTCCAATTCCCGCACCAACGGCAGCGCCGCCGGCAACGGGGTTCGAGGAAGTGACGTAAGGATAGGTTCCATGGTCAACGTCTAACATAATGCCCTGAGCACCTTCAAACAGGACGTTTTTGTTATGATCGATTTCATTGTTTAAAAGAACGGAGGTTTCGGTTACGTATGGTTTTAATCGTTTCCCTAACTGGACGTATTCATTATAGATTTCTTCAAAATTAAGGGGCTCATGGTCGTATAGTTTAACCAAAATTTCGTTCTTTTCAGCCAAGACGTCTTTCAAACGCTTATTGAAAGTTACTGGATCAATTAAATCGGCCACCCGAATTCCGACCCTAGCAACCTTGTCCATGTAAGCAGGCCCAATTCCCTTTTGAGTCGTCCCGATCTTATGATGTTTGTGTTCCTCTTGAAGCTTATCAAAAAGAGGATGGTATGGCATGATGACTTGAGCACGAGATGATACACGGAGGTTGTCGGTAGAAACACCATGTTCGTTTAGATAGTCGACTTCTTTAAATAGTGACTTGGGGTTCAAAACAACGCCGTTTCCAATTACTGCCAACTTGTCAGAATAGAAAATTCCGGACGGAACGAGTTGAACGTGAAAATTTTGATTGTTATACACAATGGTGTGACCAGCATTGTCACCGCCCTGATATCTAGCAATGATATCTGCGTCAGCACTTAGGGTATCGACAATCTTTCCTTTTCCCTCATCGCCCCATTGACTACCAACAACAACTGTTACAGACATAAATAGCACCTCGTAAATGAATTTTTTGACCAAGAACAGTTTACCAATCACATATGGAAAAATCAAGAACGTTCAAAATATTGTTAAAAATAATGTTCGTGTTTTATTGAATATTAGAATTATAATAAAGTAGTAGCGGCGTTGATTTGACTGAAAAGAAAACATTATGTAAGATTATCCTGTAATTATAATGAGGTGAATGAAATGATTGATCGTTATACAAGAGCACCAATGAAGCGAATTTGGAGTAAGCAGAATCAGTATCAGACATGGCTTGAAGTTGAGATTGCGATTGATGAAGCATGGAATAAGTTAGGTAAGATTCCAGATGCTGACATTATTGCCATTAAAAGAAACGCGACCTTTGACGTGGACCGTATTGCACAGATTGAATCGGAAACTCACCATGATGTGGTGGCTTTTACCCGCGATGTTTCGGAGTCGCTTGGCCCCGAAAAAAAGTGGATTCATTACGGCGTTACTAGTACTGATGTTGTCGATACCGCTCAGGGACTTAGACTAAAGCAGGCTGACGAGATTCTTCGTCAGGATATTTTAACTTTAATGGATACCATTAAGCAGAAAGCCTTAAAATATAAGGATACGGTTGAAATTGGAAGAACCCACGGAGTTCAGGCGGAACCAATGACCTTTGGCTTAAAGATGGCACGTTGGTATTCAGAAATGAAACGAAACCTAAAACGATTTAACGAAGCAGCTGCCGGAGTGGAAGCCGGGAAAATTTCTGGAGCCGTTGGGACATTTGCTAACATTGACCCTCAGGTAGAGGCTTACGTATGCGATAAGTTAGGACTACGTGCCCAAGAAATTACTAGTCAAGTCTTACCTCGTGATTTGCATGCCGAATATATCGCTACTTTGGCATTGATTGCCACTAGTCTTGAAAATTTTGCAACGGAGATTCGTGGTTTGCAACGTTCTGAGATTCATGAAGTAGAAGAGCATTTTAATCCTGGTCAAAAGGGTTCTTCGGCAATGCCACATAAACGGAACCCAATTGGATCAGAAAACATTTGTGGATTGGCCAGAACCATGCGTGGACTAATCACCACTGCCTACGAGAACGTTTCTTTGTGGCATGAACGTGATATTTCCCATTCTTCGGCTGAGCGAATTATTCTACCAGAGAGTACCACGCTCTTAGATTACATGCTTCATCGTTTCAACGACATTCTTTCAAATCTAGACGTGTTCCCAAAGCGGATGAAGGAAAATATGAATCTAACTTATGGACTAATTTACAGTCAACGAGTAATGTTGAAATTAATTGATAAAGGGATGAGCCGGGAAGCGGCTTACGACTTAGTTCAACCACTGACGGCTCAGTCATGGGAAAACCGCGAGTCATTTGAAAAGTTAGTTAAAGCTAACGATCAGATTAATGAACGGTTATCTAACCAAGAGATTAACGATGCGTTTGATTATCATTACCACCTTAGACACGTTGATGATATTTTCAAACGGGTCGGATTAGAATAGGTTAAATGGAGTTGCATTAATGCATCTCCATTTTGATTGCTTTTACCATTCAATCAGTATATTATTAAAGTGAATTATATAATTCTGGGGTGCCGAAAGGCTGAGATAATACCCATTGAACCTGATCAGGTTAAGACCTGCGAAGGGATCCGACTACACTACAAGTGTCATTTTTAATCATGTGTTGAAGTTCCCGGGGTAGATCCAGGAACTTTTTTTATTGGAGGAGATCACATGAAGATTTTAAGAGAATGGCATTTAAAGGACATTATTTTAGTTACATTGATTGGTGCTTTTTGTGGAGTGATTTTTTGGGGAACTTCATTTCTCTATAATATCTTAGCTGTGGCACTGACACCATTTGGATTGCAGCCGTTTGCAAACGAAGCCACCTTTGGATTATGGACGCTTGCTGGACCGTTAGCAGCGTTTATCATTCGCATCCCATTTTCCGCTACCCTTGGTGAGTTACTGGGAGCCTTCGTCGAGATGATCCTTGGCAGTCAGTGGGGAATTGCTGATTTGTTATCCGGCTTAATTCAAGGACTATCGTCTGAGTTAGGATTTGCCGTATTGGGATATAAACATTATGATTGGTTAGGAATCATAAGTACGACGATTACCACCACGGTAATTACGTTTGCTTGGGATATGATCAAAAGTGGATACGCAAATTATCATTTTGGATTTTTACTCCTACTGTTTCTAACCCGGCTTGGATCGGTCTTCTTATTCAGTGGAGTGCTGACTTATTTCATCAGTCGTTTACTAGAAAAAAGTCAGGTCTTAAGCAGATAAGTCGTACCCAATATTTAATTAGGGGATGACAAAATGTCTGATTATCGAATTGAAAGTGACACGCTTGGAGACGTCAAGGTGCCAAAGGATGCTTTGTGGGGTGCTCAAACCGAGCGGAGCCGGCATAATTTTCCGGTGGGACCCAAGTTACCAGTATTGGTAATTCGCGCTCTCATAAACATTAAAGCAAGTGCCGCCGAGGTGAGCATTAAACAAGACACCATCGATCGAAAAAAGGGTGAGTTGATTGAGCAGGGTGCCCAAAAATTGTTGAGTCTTTCCGATGATCAATTAATGCAAAACTTCCCGTTACACATTTACCAAACTGGATCGGGAACTCAGACTAACATGAACGTGAACGAGGTGATTGCCCACGTTGCTAATCAGATTAATCCAAAGATTAATGTTTTACCAAATGATGATGTTAATCATTCCCAGAGTTCAAATGATACGTTTCCAACGGCAATGAACATTGCAAGTCTGGTTGCCATCAATCAGCTGTTACCTGAGTTGGAGCATTTGATTGACGTTATGCATCACTTACAGAAAAAGTATTGGGATGTGGTTAAGATTGGGCGCACTCATTTACAGGACGCCACTCCAATGACATTTGGACAGGAAGTGTCGGGATGGGCTAGTACCATTCAACACGACCTTGATTTTGTGAGGGACAATTCGAAGTCACTACTGGGTCTACCAATTGGTGGAACCGCAGTAGGAACTGGCCTTAATACGACGGAAGACTTTGATAAGGAAATGGTTCAAACCCTGGGTAATAAGTATCATGAGCCGTTTGAAGTTGAAAATAAATTTTATGGATTAGCTTCCCATTCTGCCATTACCATGACTCATGGGGCTGTGCGGACGCTTGCAACTGATCTGATGAAAATTGCCAATGACATTAAATTTCTAGCGAGTGGTCCTAGAGCTGGTTACGGTGAGATTAAAATTCCCGCTAATGAACCTGGGTCATCGATTATGCCTGGCAAGGTGAACCCGACTCAGGGTGAAGCCATGGATATGGTAGTAGCGCGCATCATGGGAAATGATACGACCATCGAAGTTGCTAACACTCAGGGAAACTTTGAAATGAATGTCTATAAGCCAATTATCATATCCTGTTTTCTTGATTCCGTTCAGTCACTGACAGGCATCTTAAGCCACTTTACGGACTTGATGGTCAAAGGGATTGAAGTCAACCAAGATCGCATGGAGGAGTTGGTCCATAATTCTTTGATGACGGTAACGGCATTGTCACCACACATTGGCTATCATCGAGCAGCTGAAATTGCCAATGCTGCTTTAAAGGGAAAGACGAATCTTAGACAGGCGGCCATTGATTCAGGATACGTCACTGGTGATAACTTTGATAAATGGGTTGAGCCATTAAAAATGACTAATTATAAGCGCGAACAATGATCAAGATTATAAATAAAAAAAGGTCCAGCAACTAACGTCTCCGTTATTGCTGGACCTTTTGGGTATTTAATTACTTTTTGGAATCATTGGAGTTATTGGCATCAGAATCTTTTGAATTTTGAGGAGCACCATCAGTAGTACTACCAGTTGATTGTGGATTAACGTTACCGTTTTTGCTTCGTTTCATCATTTCTGCCATCAACATTCTGTACTGGGTCCGGTAAGCATTGTAAGCCTTCTGTGAGTCTTCCATGTTCGTTTGGGCGTCGTGAAGACGAGTCCCTAACTGTTGATTAGTGTACCCTGATAAGTTCATCTGAACGTTTAAAGTCGCGTTGTAAGCATGGGTTAGATAATGGTACCCAGATAACGTCGCCTTAGAAATCGTGCTAGCGGCGTGTTTAACCGTTGGCTGTTCACTGAAGTCGTCAATTCCGTTAACAATGGGGTCACTAATGTGTTTGTTCCAGTAGGAAATTAGTGGACCGGCAAAGAAGGCAACGATGATTGATGCAAATCCAACGGGGCCACCAGCAAGGACAGCGGCAATCAAGAAGAGGATATCTTGGATCACACGAGCCGTCTTGTACTTGATGTGTAGTCGTGATGATACAATTGGAGCAATGGCATCATAGGGGGCAACACCAAGATTAGGAGCCATGTAGATTGAACTACCAGCCGTAAATAGGATTAGTCCCAAGAAGGCATTAGCAACGATTACGAAGAAGTTAATCCCCGACGGGAAGATTTGTTGGTAAAATTGAGTGAAAATTTGAATCTCAAATCCAACTAACACCATGTTCATGATGGTTCCAATTCCGATCATGTGACGGTCAAGGAACAAGACAAACACGAAGATTACCAGGTTAGCCAGTAACTGGTACAAACCAAGTGACATGTGCAGATGGTTTGACATACCAATATTAACGGCAGTAAAAGGATCAAGACCTAAAATCTTGCTTGATCGAAGTAACGTGGCACCAAGTGATAACATGGTGATACCAACAAACGACATTAAAACTTTAAGTAATATATTAAATGTTTTACCGTACCAAGTCATTTGTGGTGCGGCAGTATTGCCTGATTGGGTAGAATTACTCATTGAATAGACTTCCTTCTTAATTTGATATTTGTATTATAACTTATTGCATACAGGATTGTAAGGGCTGGGCGGCACAAACGTATTGATACGGGCAATAAATTACAAGAGATGACTAATTTTGAAATATGTATTATAATTCTTGTTAACTTGAACTAATCATTTAAGTTGATTTTGTATTTGGAGGGATTGCTTATGAATATTAAAGTATTAAACAAGCAAGGCGCTCTACCAGTCAAAGACTGGCAACAGCGTGAAAATAACCTTTTTCGAGTTCATCAGCTAATGCACAATAAGAAACTTCAATTGAGTAAATCAGCCAGAGCAATGATTGCACCCATCTTGAAACCGTTAACTTAGTAAATTTTAGTAATTTAATTGCAAGGTGCTGCGGTTTCAACTAAAATGCAATTGTCTAGGAAGTGAGTATAATGGTTGATTCAGATTTGAAACAACAGGTCAAAGATTTATTGGCTCGTAATAAAGAGCTTAAAAGTAAAATTCAAGCTTTGACAAGTGGTACTGACATTTCAGATAAGAGCACTAGTGATTTGAAGTCACAGGTGGTCCAGTTTCAAGACGAATTAAAAAATGCTCTCGATCGAGCTACTCAGTATGAAAATAAATATAATAAAATGAGTACTGAATACATGGAATTATCAAATCAGTATCATGAATTGCAAACGCAACTTGACTCGTTAAAAAATAAATAAGTGTGAGGAGAACATTCTTCACGCTTATTTATTTGCCAAGTTAATCTCTCATGTTTATGGTCGAATGGTGAAAATATGGCAAAAAAAGAAACAGCCAAAAAGAGAATAATTGAAGGAACGTTTGAGATGCTCCAAACTAAGTCTTATCAAGAAATTACGGTGAAAGACATTTCCAAACACGTTGGGGTTTCCCGGATGACGTTTTATCGTAACTTCCATACCAAGGAAGACGTCATCGTTGGTCAATTTCAGGAAACCTTTTCAACCTTTATTAATCGTTTACTAGCGCAAAAGGTCTCTAATTTTAACGGCCTGGCAACAACTTTCTTTACGATTATTAAAGAGAATAAGCGGATGATGGATGTAATCGTTGATAATGATCTGTCTTATTTGCTACTTAAAATCTTAAAAAAATACATTACGAATCTGGTTGACGACGATATATTAGAGTTGCGCGCCAATTCATCGAAAATGCTAATTGCGTTGATTTCAGGTGGTTTAACTGAAGTTTTACTAACGTGGACAGAAGACGGGATGGAAGAGCCCGTTGAAGAATTGGTCATCTTTGCATCGAAGTACATGAACTTTAAGGTTAACTAGTTTTTTAATTTAAAAATATGTATAAAAAAAGAGCTCTGCGATTGCAGAACTCTTTTTGTTTGGCTAAAATTAGTCCATTGGAGTAACGTTAGCAGCTTGGGGACCACGGTCTCCTTCTTCAACGTCCAAAGTAACCTTTTCGCCTTCGTCAAGGGTCTTGAAGCCATCCTTGTTGATAGCTGAGTAATGTACGAATACATCACCATCATCAGTAGTAATAAAACCATAACCCTTGTCAGCGTTAAACCATTTAACAGTACCTTGTTTCATAATATGAAACCTCCTAGCGCATAGCGCAATAAATTTTTCAGTGTTGCTTAGTTTGAATCTTAAAAGGAAGTCATTTCATAATAATACAAAACAAGAAACCTTAGAAACTCGAAACCATTCACACATCTATTTAAATATAACATAAATTCTACTGATGTCAATATGATAGACTTATATTAATCAATTAAAAGAAGATGAAGGCATGAAAACATTAATAATCGTTTCGCACCCCAAATTTCAGGACTCAATTACCCAGGAATTTCTAAGAACCAGTCAAGCTGATTTAGCCGATGTTACATGGCACTGTTTAGATGAAATATATGGAAGTGATCCAATTGACGTGCAAGCTGAGCGTGACCTCTTAAATAAGGCTGATCGGATCATTTTTCAGTTTCCACTTTATTGGTATAGTGCCCCCTCATCGCTTAAAGTTTGGGAGGATGAGGTCTTAAGTCGAGCCTACACGTACGCTAATGAAGATGGCCGTTTAAAGGGCAAGAAACTCGGAATCGTGACGAGTGTGGGCTACCCTAAATCATCGTTTGCGGTGGGGGCTAGTCAATCCTTTAGTATTTCTCAAATTATGACACCATACGAAGCCCTTGCTAGACAAGCAGGTATGAAGTTTATGACACCACTTGTGATTTCGCAATTTGGGTACATGTCGTATGATGAGAAAAAAAAGTTGCTTGTTGACTATCAGATGTATTTGACAGCTAAGTATCCCTTTAACTTTAACGAACGTGAGACGTGGATGGCTTTTCAACTAAAGAAATTGGCAACTGGAAGTATGAAATCACATAAGCAGGATCTGGATTTAATTATTAAAGAAGTGGAAACCAGTCAAGATAATTTAAATGACTTAAAGGAACAAATTAACCTAATTCGGAATCAGGAGGAAGACTAATATGGATGATAACGAAGAATGGACGACTAATAAGATTGATGAATTAATTAAGACCCAGACGTCATTTATTAATCGTGCACTGTTATATGGATGTAAACAGTTAGTTAGAGAACAGGCCAAAAGAAATGAACAGGCTGAAAATGAGATTGATGGAAGAAGTTGGAGTCCCGAAAAATGGTAAGGACTCTTTACGTTGATGGTATTGACAACAAAAGGGACCCGTCGTTAAAGACGAGCCCCCTGTGGGTAGTGTTTGATTTAAAAGCTCCGGTTTGGGAGCTTTTTTATTTATAATACTAAATTCGTTCGCTTCGGTCTGAAATAATGTATTGGTTTATTAAGGCTGCCAGAATCGAACCGACAAGTGGTGCTGTTAGATAAAGCCATAGTGATTTTAATGCTAATCCACCAGCAAAAATAGCGGGGAACAATGATCGGACGGGATTCATTGAAGCGCCGGTTAACTTACCACCAACAATTACCAAAACAAAGATGGTAAAGCCGACGGCAATTGGTGACTGAATGGCATACATATTTGTTTTAGAATGGTTTAAGACTAGGATCACAATTAACAAAGTGGTGGTCAGTAGAACTTCGGTGAAGAAAGCAATTGGAGCGGAGATGTGGGGGAAGACCGTTCCACCTAAATAATTAGTGCTAACTTCCTTGTTCCAACTTTCACCAGTCTTGTTAAGCAGTGAGACGTAGGTTAAAACGACACAAATTTCACCTAAGAGACCGCCGACTAGTTGACTAATTACATAAATAATCGCCTCTTTTCCGGGCATTCTTTTAGTTAAATACATGGTAAGGGTTACGGCTGGATTTAGATGAGCTCCTGAAAGTGGTCCAGTGGCATAAACCAGAATGGATAAGGTGAGACCCCATCCAACCGACGGACCTAACTGGTCAGCGTACGGTCCGCTGAAAATGATGAGGCCTGTTCCTAAATAGATTAATAAGGCAGTCCCAACCAGTTCACCAAAGATTTTTAATTTCATTATTAGGTTCCTCTTTGAACTTCGGCCACGTCATTGATGATTTTAAGAAAGGTATCTGAAGATAATGAGGCTCTTCCAATCAACAGTCCATCGATATTTGGTGATGAAAAAATGGCTTTGGCATTTTCTGGGGTGACTGCTCCACCGTATTGAATCCTAATCTTTTCGGCAGTGTCATTTCCAAAAATAATCTTAAGGGAGGTGCGAATCACCCGTGCTGCATGTTCAATCTCCGCTAATGAGGCTGTTTTAGCGGCACCGATGGACCATGATGGTTCGTATGCGATGACTAAATGTTCAGCATCCTTTTTGTTGATGCCAGCAAATGAAACGGCAATTTCGGTTAAGGGTGACATCTCCAGATCATCAGGATTATAGGTTGAGGTATCTTCTGAGATTGCCACTACCGGAGTGAGGTGATTGCGAAAGCTGCCCATGATTTTTAATCCAATTGTACCGTTCGTTTCTTTAAACATCTTGCGGCGTTCATAGTGACCAATTATAGAACCATTGATTCCAAGGTCTGATAATGCAACCGGGGACGTTTCTCCGGTGTACGGACCTTCGTCGGCCCAGTGCAAATTTTCGGCAAAAACTTCGATGGGCTCTTTTTGGGATTGAATGAACTGAACCATTTTATAAAGGTAGACGTTTTGAGCCGCAATGCCAACTTGAACGAGGTTTTTATCAGGCAACTTACCTTCTAATGATTTTAAGAAGTCCTCAATATCTTTACTGGTTTTATTCATTTTCCAATTTGCTAAAATAAGTGGGATTCGATTACTCATTGAGACTAGCCTCCTTTAGTTTCTTTAATTGAGACTGATGGCGGATCTTAAAGTATTCCCTGGTCATGTTTTCTTTAGTTGCTCGATCCCAGCCTAATTGGCGGCTCATTTCATCGATGACCGGCCTCTCGATTTGATCGGTTTTCTCAGAATCAAATAGGAGGTAGTTCGTTCTTCTAAGTAAGAAGTCGATTGGACGACTGATCATTTCGTGATCAATTGAGTAGTGAAGAACACTTGTTTCTGCCAAAGTTAAACCTGGCGCAGTGACGCCACTGGCAACGTAGTTAGCGATTAAGGGAGTGTTTGATCCAAACAGGTTGGCAATCGCCATGGCTTCCTTGGTGCTTAAGCCGCGGTTGACTAAGGTGGCAGCATAACTTTTAATGTTGCCGTTAACGTCGTTTGAATCGAAGTGGCCACCAGAGATTTGGTAATTTTTAGAGTCAATTAATGAAACGGGTTGATCAAATTTTTGTTCCAGTTCTTTTTTGACGAGTTTCATCGTGTCTTCGCCCATTAGCCGGTAATCAGTTAATTTACCGCCAGAGACGTTGATGACACCGTCGACCAGTTTGATTTCAAATCCACGTGAAACACTTGAAGCACTTTGGTCGTTTGAAACTACCGAATGAACGTAATTGTTAACGTCGTTGTGGTCAATCTGTTGGTTAAAGTATTGATTGATTTTAGTGTCTAAGTGGTGCAGATCGTCGTCATTTAAGTTTTTGTGCGTGGTATTCCCGTTATAATCACCGGATTCAATCAAAGGACGAATGCCAGCCCAGCTTGCTTCTATATCGTTAGTCGTTAAGTTAGCGTTTGGGAAGTGTTGGTTAACGGCCTTTAAGAGATAGTCAACATCTTTTTGATTAACGGTTGGGTTGCTGTAATCACCATCGTAATCCGTGTCCGTCGTTCCAAAGTAAGTTTTTCCAAATCTTGGGATGATAAAAATCATCCGACCGTCGTCTAACCCAGAGTCTAAGTAAACGGGGAGGGGCACCTTAAGTTTGCTTTGATCAACTACTAAGTGAACTCCCTTGGTAGGTCTGATTTTTTGCTTATGATCGTAATCAAACATTTTAACAATGCCATCGTACCAAGGGCCTGCCGCATTGATGACGATTTTGGATTTAATTGGAAATTCGGTGTTATCTTCTCTATCAATCACGTTTACAATCTTTTGATTATGATCGTTTTCGATGTTGACTGCTTTAACGTGACTAACTGCAACGGCACCATCACTGACTGCTTGTTTAATGTTTTCGATTGTGAGGCGCGCGTCGTTATTTTTGTAATCAAGATAGACTCCCATCCCAACTAAATGATTGTGGTTTAGGTTGGGTAATTTTTTCTCTGCATCCGCTTTTGACAATGTTTGGTGTGCAAAGGGACTGTCTTTTGAAACGTTGGCTAAATGATCGTAAATGGCCATGGCGACTTCTGCGCTTAGCGGAGTGAAGGTGTCATCCTTATTATCGTAAAGTGGCAGTAGCATTTTAGAAGGACGAGGGATGTGTGGAGCAATGTGTTGTACAATGGATCGTTCCTTGACGGTGTCGTTTACGACGTCAATATCAAAAGTCTTGAGGTATCGAATTCCACCATGAACGAGTTTGGTCGAACGACTACTGGTTCCTTCAGCAAAATCCTGCATATCAATTAAAGCGGTTTTGAGACCCGAAGCAGCGGCCTGAACGGCAATGCCTGCTCCAGTGATGCCACCGCCAATGATTGTGACGTCAAAATCATCATTTTTAAGTTGATCAATATCTTGATTTCGGTTTTTATACGAAAAGTTATTCATTTTCATTCTCCTGAGGCTTAAATGATTCAGTTGCCTTAACTGCTTGTTTCCAGCCCAAATATAAGCTTTTTGCTTCGTCTTTTTCCATGTTGGGATTGAAGATGGTTGGCTCAGGCTGAAGTTTTTTTAGTTCATCAATATTCTTCCAGAATCCAATGGCTAGTCCCGCTAAATAGGCGGCACCACGTCCTGTCATTTCAATGTCTTTTGATCGCACGACTGAGGTCTCTAAGAGATCGGATTGAAATTGCATTAAATAGTTATTTAACGAGGCTCCCCCATCAACATGGAGGTTGGTGACTGGCATATTAGTATCATTTACCATGGCACCCACAACGTCCCGACTTTGATAGGCAATGGACTGTAACGTTGCCTTAACAAAGTCATTTTTGGTGGTTCCACGTGATAAACCGAAGACCGCACCACGCGCGTCTGGATTCCAGTACGGAGCACCTAATCCAGTGAATGCTGGGACGACATAAACCTCGTTGTGATTATTAGACTTGTTGGCTAGATTTTCGGTATCGGGAGCCGTTTTAACTAACTGCATGCGATCCCTTAGCCACTGGATGGCGGAACCAGCAATAAACACGGATCCCTCCAAAGCGTAGGTAATTTGACCACCAATTCCATAACCAATCGTGGTTAATAAGCCGTTGTGTGAGTATTTGGGCTTTTTTCCCGTATTCATCACAATAAAGGAACCGGTACCATAAGTGTTTTTAACATCACCGGAATTAACCGCTAAGTGACCAAACAGAGCGGCTTGTTGATCGCCTGCGATTCCAGAGATGGGAACCGAAGCACCAAAAAAGTTTTCCGGCAGACTCTTACCAAAGACTCCCGATGAGTCTTTGACTTCTGGAAGCATGACTTTAGGAATATTGAGAATGTTCAGTAATTCAGGATCCCAGTCGAGATTTTCGATGTTATATAGCATGGTTCGAGAAACGTTCGAATAATCAGTCGCATGAACTTCACCGCCCGTTAGTTTCCAAAGTAACCAACTGTCGATCGTACCAAACAGAAGTTCACCATTTTCGGCTCGTTCCTGGGCACCAGAGACTTGATCCAAGATGTATCTGATTTTAGTGGCAGAAAAATACGCATCGATAATTAAGCCGGTTTTCTTTTGCACCATGCTTTTATACCCGGCATCAATCATTGTTTTGGCTATTGGGGCAGTTTGACGTGATTGCCACACAATGGCCTTAGAAATGGGCAATCCACTTTCTTTGTCCCAAATTACGGTGGTTTCTCGTTGATTAGTAATTCCGATACTAGCGATCTCATTCGGATTAATCCGGCCCTTGATAATGGCGGTTGCCATCACGGCTTGGGCGGTTAACCAAATTTCGTTAGCATCCTGTTCCACCCAACCGGGTTCCGGGAAATACATGGTTAATTCTTTTTGATCGCTAGATACCACGTTTGCGTTTTTATCGTAAATGATAGCGCGAACACTGGTGGTTCCTTCGTCAATTACTAAAATATATTTTTTCATTTTGTCTATCACTTCTTACTTTCACAAATAAACCATATTTCACATAATTATTAAATGTGCCATTTTCCTAGGATTCGCTTGATGGCAGCATTCATAAACTAAAGAAAACGTTTTCTTTAACGGTTAGTATACTACCAATATCAAATTTCACAATAAAAACATCCTGGATAATATCCGGCTTTGAGTAAGAAAATGAGTAATCACGTGGGTTAACGTTCGTTAAACTTTATTCATTTTATTATATGTAGTTGATGAATGAACTGATGGAATAAAAAAAGGATTCACATTTTTAGATAAATGTGAATCCAGATGGATTAATTATTTTGATAACGGGTATGAATTAGGCTTTGTTTTCTGATCCAAAGACTCCAATCCGGTCTAGGCACATGTTTTTAAGCGCGTTGGTTCCAGCCTTTAAGAAGATTCGGGGGTCATAATTTTTTCCTTCGAGGTCTTTATCAGAGTGGACGTAGTCACGCATTGCTTGGTGGAAAGCTAATTGTCCCTCAGTATTGACGTTGATCTTAGAGATTCCTAATTGAATAGCCTTTTTGATTTGGTCATCAGGAATTCCAGAGCCGCCATGGAGAACCAATGGGATTTGCTTTCCCGTATTATCATAAAGGGCTTGGTCGATCTTTTTTAGATGAGCAAAGTTTAAACCCTTCCAGTCCTTTGGATACTTACCGTGGATATTACCGATGCCAACTGCCAGCATGTCTACGCCAGTCTCGGCCATTTTGACGGCTGAATCAACTGGTGCAATTTCACCATCAGCAATTACTCCGTCCTCTTCACCACCAATGGTTCCGACTTCAGCTTCGACACTAACGTCTTCTGCGTGTGCTAACTTAATTAGGGTCTTGGTTTTTTCAAGGTTTTCGTCTAACGGGAGGGCAGACCCGTCAAACATGATTGAAGTGAACTTGATTCCAAGGGTTTTAATGGAGTCGTAGTAGTTTCCGTGATCGAGATGGATTGAGACCGGTACGGTGATGTTTAGTGCATTGTGCATATCCACGATCAAATCATAGGCTAATCTAAAACTGCCCATGTAGTTGGCCGCACCAGAAGTAACCTGCATAATGACCGGTGACTTGGCTTCTTCACATGCTTCTAAGATGGCTTTCGCCCATTCGAGGTTGTTGACGTTGAATGCCGGAACGGCATAGTGTTCTTTTCGAGCTTTATCTAACATTTCAGTACTGTTTGTAATCATTTTATTTTCTCCCTTATTCCCAATTTTCTTTTTGAAACGTACTTACATTTCCGTGGACGACGTATTTTGGATTTTGATCATTAGCCTGATTGACGGCATCAATCAACTGGTTAGTTTGATTGCCATATTGGGCAATTTTAATCAAGAATGGAACTAGATCATCTTTCCAAGTCAATCGTTTATCAAATCCGTATTGGATCCACACACTGTTGGTTTTGGTGTCGTTCCAAGCACTGGCACCATGATACGGACGATCATCGATCAGAATTCCACCAACGTAGTGAACGAGACTCTTATCGTGAGTCATTGTGATTTTTTTGTAAAAGGGGCTTCCTTTTTCTTGACCAAAGTAGCGTTGAATCCACGCTACCTTATCCTGCCAAGCACTTGGATTGCTCCACGGAGCAGTAGTGAGGATGTACAAATCATAATATTTTTTTAATTGATTAACACTTTCAATCGCATTTTCGGTCGGATCAAGATCCTTAAAGATGCCAGGGATCCGATCAGGACGAGCTCCGGTTGGTAATGATTTCGCCCGTTGGTTTAGAACAGGGATGGTATTAACTAACACGTTATCCATGTCTAAAAATAATTTTATTGGTTTGTTTGCTTTCATGAAACATAAGATTCCTTTCCTTTTTGATCAATAAATTAATAATCAAAATTATTTAAGCTTGGATAATTAGAACATACCACATTATGATTAATTTGCCTCAAATGAAAATTGAGCTCAATCCAAAAAAAGACCCAAACTCATCCCTTAAGTAATGAATTTGCGTCTTACAAATATTAATTCCTAAATTATCTTGCCCAATGATTGATTGGACCATATTTATGACCAACTTGGATCTCGTCTTCGATTGCGCCATCAACGTATTGTTTGGCAATCTTAATGGAATCGGCAACGGTGTGTCCCTTCGCTAGTTCAGCGGTAATGCCAGCTGAAAGAGTATCACCAGTTCCGTTTTTACGGTCGGTGGTGAAATAAGGGCCGTCGATATTAAAATGTTTGCCGTCTTCAAGTAAGACGTAGTCAGAAACCTTGGTCTGACTAGGGTCATCATGACGTCCCTTAACAATTACGTTACTAGCCCCCATGTCCTGCATGGCTTGAGCTGACTTTGCCATGAAGTCAGGATCGTCAACGTCTAAACCAGTCAACTTTTGCGCTTCAAAAAAGTTCGGCGTGAGAACGGTTGCCATGGGAACCAGTTGGTTTTTCATGGCGTCAAAAGCATCTGCTTCTAAAAGCATGGTACCAAATTTGGTGGTGATTACTGGATCCACCACGAGGGGACCAAAGTCATAGAGCTGATAATCTTTTACGACCGTATTAATGATGTTAGCGTCTGATAACATGCCAGTTTTAGCAGCTAAGATGTGGAAGTCATTACCGAGGTCTTTAAATTCCTGGTCAATAAAACTAGTCGGCATGTTAACACTATCGTGAATCCCATATGAATTACCCGATACACATGCTGTGATAATCGATGCCCCGTAGACCCGACGGGCAAAGAAAGTGTTTAAATCAGCTTGGACGCCAGCACTACCGTCGCTATCGCTTCCAGCAATCGTTACTGCTTGTGGATAATCTTTAGCCATTTTTTGCGTCTCCATTCTAGTTTGATTTGATTTTTACCTGTTCCATGTATTATAATACTAAGAGCTGATGTATTTAAGGAATTAGACTTAATTGGAAGGAGTTTTTCATCATGAGAATTTGTCATCCAAATGGTGTCCAAGGTCGTCGTCCGATCGACACTAAAAAACGTAAAGCAAAACAAAAAGAAGTAGCAGACTTACAAAAGTTTTTGAAACAAAAACCTGCTAAATAATTGAACTAATTAACTTTTACTAGACGTCTGATTATTGATTTATTTTGATAATTAGTGGTCTATTTTTTTGTGCTTTTTTATTGATAACCATTGAGCAAGGTGTGATAATGATGGTGAAAATTATGGGAATGGGATGATAAAAATGGGAGTTGTAGGTTTCTAACCTAAAATGATTTTTGTAAATGAGTTCTTAATAAAGGAGACTGAAAATCATGACTGATGTAAAAATTCCCGACTATGACAAAAATAATATGCCTAAGACCACTAAAAGTGCGGTCTTAGAAAAAATGTTTGATATTGATATGAAGGACACTAAGTTAAAGAAAATGGGTCCAACTGATGTTTTGATTAAAGTTGTGGCAGTTGGAATCTGTGGTTCAGATGTTCACTACTATGACCAAGGACACATTGGTGATTTTGTGGTTAAAAAACCCTTAATCTTAGGACATGAAAGTTCTGGTGTGATTGTAGCAGTGGGTGATCAAGTAACCGACTTTAAACGTGGTGATCGAGTCGCAATGGAACCGGGCGTTCCCTGTGGTCATTGTGAGGCTTGTCGAACGGGCCATTATAACCTCTGTCCTAACATGCAATTCATGGCAACCCCGCCAGTTGATGGTGATTTAACTCAATTCATCGTTTATCCACAAGACTTTGTTTATCACATTCCTGAAAACGTTTCTTATGAAGAGGCGACTCTAAATGAGCCACTATCAGTTGGCGTTCATGCCACTCAGAAATTGGGAGTTGACGTGGGATCTACTATTTTGATTTCAGGGATGGGACCAGTTGGATTGCTTGCGATCTTAGCCGCAAAGGCCCATGGTGCTGACACCATCATTGTCAGTGATACCGAGCAACTCCGACTTGATACCGCCAAGAAGCTGGGAGCTACTCATGCAATTAACATTAAAAATGCGGATGTTTTAGACGAAGTTAAGACCATCACAAATGGAACGGGCGTTGATTACGCCATTGACGCTTCAGGATCAGTTCCAGGTGAACAAACTTCACTTCACGCACTGAAGCGGGGTGGTAAAGTCGCCTACATTGGTGTCCCAACAACCGACCAAACGCCACTGGATGTTCCGTTCATGACTGATCATGAAACCACCATTATGGGGATCTTTAGGTACTGTAACAACTACAAGACTGGATTAAAGATTTTAGCTAAAAACACTGATAAGGTTGATAATCTATTAACTAACTTTTATCCACTAGATGAAACGAAAGCGGCTCTTGAAAAATCAAGAACGGATAAATCGAACTCTTTGAAGGTTATCATTTACCCAAACGAGCAGCTGCGAAAATAGATTAAACTTGAGTTCTGCGTTTCTTTAGCGCAGAACTTTTTTTATTTAAAATAATTTGATAAAACAGTAGACAGTTAATTAATAACTGTGTATACTTGTGAACAACAAATTAAGTAATTCATTATTGCTGTGTAGTTCAGTTGGTAGAAACGCTTCACTGTTAATGAAGATGTCGCTGGTTCGAGCCCAGCCACAGCAGCTACAAAAAAGCACCACTCATTTGATTGAGCGGTGCTTTTTTGTGAAATTAGTTAATCAAAAACCCAAATTCAACTCGGGACTTTTGATATTAATGCTTTTTACCCTTTTTAGCTTTTTTTGGTTTACTTTTTTTAGGTTTTGGCATTTGTCTAAGCTGGTCTTTCATGCCTTCAATTTCTTTTGCATGCTCTTGTTTCCATTCTTTGAATGAAGATCCTGAATCAGAATCGGCTGGTTTAAGGCCGGTATCTAACCAGAATAATGCTTCTGATAGACTAGGGAAATTGTGCAACCAAAGCGTCTGACCATTCTCTGAATCGAAAGCAACGTATGAGCGGGAGCGCCGCTTTAAGAAAGTATGCTTTCTAATCTTAAACGCTTCCCTTTTTCTAGTTAAGAAGTAATCTGGTAGAATGTACTTACCGGGAGTCATTAACTTGGGAAAACGTTCATTTTTTTGAGCATGACGGTCCTTGAGCATTGCTAACGCTTGATCAACTGTAATTAATTTTGCAGCTATGTCAGCCATTGTATGAATCCCCTCCTGTATGTTATTTTCGCATAAATATTACAAAATGCAAAACGATATGATTAAATGTAATAATTAATTAAGATTTTAATTCAAATGGAGCTAAAATGGCAAAGAATAAGAAGTATTACGCGGTAAAGCAGGGGAGACACCCTGGAATTTATCCAACGTGGGAACTCACTAAAAAGCAAGTTGATGGATTTTCGGGAGCTGAGTATAAAAGTTTTGCAACTAAAAGAGAAGCTGGTGCGTACTTATATGGGGTTCAATTTGAAAGCCATCCGGTGGAAAGTAAAGTAGGTAAACGACCAACCATCATTGTATTTACCGATGGTGGTTCCAGAAATCACGGTAATGTTGCTGGTGGTCACGTCAAATCAAACGATAAGGCGGCGTGGGCATACCTAATTGATGCTCCGACCGGTCAGCACGTTGATTCAGGCGGTGAGTATGGGGTGACTAATAATAGAATGGAGATTATGGCACTCGTGAAAGCTTTGAAATGGTTGTTTGATCATCAGCTTAACGACCAGAGTGTTGGGGTTGTCAGCGATTCAAGATACGTTTTAAACGCCATTACTAAACACTGGATTGACGGGTGGAAAAAGCGCGGATGGAAACGTAGTGGCGGAGAACTTAAAAATAAGGAACTCTGGCAACAATTGGATGATTTATTGAAACAGTTTCCTAACATCCAATTTGGTTGGACGAAGGGTCACGCCACAAATAAAGGGAACGTCTTCGTGGACGAGAAATTGAATCAAACTATGGACAAAATGTAAATTTTCCTAATAATAAGGTTAAGACCTAAAAGGAGTGATTCAATGACGAGTGAAAGAGAAAAAATGACTAAGGGAGAATCTTATAATCAATTTGATAAAGAACTGATTAGTCGAAGGATCCTTTGTCGAAAGCAGTTGCAGGAGGCTAATAATACCCCTAATAATGAGAGGCGGAACCAACTGATTCAATCCTTGTTAAAAAAGAGCGGACCAAGATTCTTTGTTGAGACTGGGATGGAGTTTGATTATGGCTTCAATATTTACATCGGAGACAACTTTTACGCTAACTATGGATTGACGTTGCTTGATACGGCTCCAATTACATTTGGTAAAAATTGTTACATAGGTCCTAATTGTGGACTTTATACAAACGTCCACCCGTTAAACGCTAAAAAGCGAATCGCAGACGTTGAGATGGCCGCTCCCATTACCATTGGTGATAATGCCTGGTTTGGTGGTCATGTCACCATTGTTCCCGGCGTGACCCTTGGAAACAATGTGGTGGTTGGTGCTGGAGCTGTTGTTACCAAATCGTTTGGAGACGATGTGGTTTTAGTCGGAAATCCAGCTCAAGTATTAAAAAAGATTGACAATAATTAGTGAATTTTACTTATTATCTTAGTTGTGTATAATGATAGTGAAAGATAAGTAATTATCATTTGTGTGACCTTTACAACGCTATGCAAGTGGCTCTATGAGCACCATACATAGCGTTTTTTGTTGTGAAAAAAGCGTTTGGAGGGATTTCTTTATTTTTAAAAAATTTAATATTGATAAATTCGTCTTTATTCCAACCTTATTAATTTTTGGAATTGGTTCAATCATTCTGATTATTGGTGGTTCCAAGTTGCAAGGAGTACTAGCGGTAGCCCTAAATTGGATCACTAATCAAATGGGATGGGCCTATATGGTGGTTTACATAATTAACTTCTTATTTTTTATGTGGTTAATCTTTTCAAAGTATGGTGCTATCCGCTTGGGTGAGCCCCACTCCAAACCAGAGTATAGTGATTTGCAATGGGGCAGCATGGTCTTTGCGACTGCAATTGATGCCAGCATTTTAATGTTGAGTATGGTGGATCCGCTTCGATACTTGCAGCATCCTCCCTTTGGGGCTAAACCATTTTCACAGAGTGCTTATAATTATGCGCACATGTTTGGTCAGTTTAACTGGGGACCAATGGCATGGATGATGTTTGCCCCGGCTACGATTGCCATTGCTTATATTCTATTTGTTAAACACGGCAAGGTACAACGCCTTAGCTCTGCCATTGATTTTATTCAAGGTGAGGCTAGGTGGAAGTATTACACCAGACAGCTAGTTGATTTTCTGGTTGTCTTTGGAATTATGGGTGGTGTTGGATCATCGGTTGGAATGGAAATTCCCATTATTTCTAATGTTTTAAGTCGTTTATTAGGGATTCCAGATAATTTGGAACTTAAAACTGCGCTCTTTGCGGTGCTATTTGTGATCTTTGCCTGGACCGTTTATAAGGGATTAAATGGTGGAATTGATCGTTTGAGTGATGCCCATATTTGGACAGCCATTATTTTCTTAGCCTTTGTCCTGTTAGTTGGTCCAACTATTTATATCTTAAGTTCAGAGACCAACAGTTTGGGACTCTTGGCTGATAAGTTTGTTTCCATGTCGACTAATACCATTCCCAATGGAACTGCGGATGTTGCCAAACTGGAAACGATTTTCTACTGGGGCTGGTGGCTGTCATACATGCCGGTCATGGGACTCTTTATTGCTCGTATTTCTAAAGGACGAACCATTCGTTCCACTTTGATTGGAATGCTTGGTTACGGTTCAGTAGGATGTTTAAGTTTTTATGCAATTCTTGGTGGCTATTCGTTATGGTTACAAAGGACCGGCCAGATTAACTTGGTTCATATTTTGAATACGCAGGGTCAGGCTGCTGTCATTACTGCTGTATTATCCAGTTTGCCCTTTAAGGTAATTGTTTTTGTCGTTTACTGTATTTCGTGTTTTATCTTTCTGGCGACGACCATCTCGTCCTCAGCTTTCATTGTTTCCTCATTTACAAGTTTAGGGTTAAAGGAGGGACAGGAACCAACCCAGTTTAACCGAATGACATGGGTTGTTGTCTTTGTCTTATTCTCGTTTGGACTAGTAGTTGTCGGAGGATTTAGTACCATCCAGACCTTCTGTGCGATTGCTGGATTTCCATTAATGTTCGTATGTATCATGATATTGATATCGATTTACCACATGGTTAAAAATGATGAAGGAATCGTGCTTAAAAATAAAGCAATGGACAATTTAAGAATTAAACAAAAAAAGGAAAAGATGCGTCGTATTCATGCTAAAAAAATGGTAAAAAGTATTGAAGACGCTCAAAATGGTGCTGGTGAAGCGTCGCTACCTGATCCTAATAAAGAATAATGAGTTAATAATAATCAGTGGGTTGCTACTGATTATTTTTTTATTAAAAATCATAAAATTAATGATATGATGTTATTGAAAGGGGATGAAGACAATGGAAAAATTTAAACCATTGACATTTGAAAGGATTTTATTGACAGTTGATCCCGACGATAGTAAGTCAACGCAACGGGCTTTTCGTTACGCAGTTACTATTGCCATTAAGTTTCATGCGGCACTTGGAATTTGCTCGGTGTTAGAAAATAATGATATTAATATTTATGATTCTTTAACACCAAGTAAAATCGAAGCAAAACGGGATCATTTACGAGAAGTGGTTGGTAATTACACCGATCGAGCAAGTGACGCTGGCGTGGAGGACGTAACTCCCATTATTTCGGTTGGTGGGAACATTGACGATGAAATCTTGGATGCCATTGCTCCCAAGTTTAAGGCAGATCTCTTAATTTGTGGAGCTGATGCGACCGGTGAACACGGTAATCGTAGTATTAGTGTTAAACTGGTTAAGCAGTCTAAAATTTCAACGATTATCATTCGTTAGTCTAAAGTTTTTAATAATAGGTAGGGTAGGTAAGGGTTTTGTCAGATAAGTTAAGAGATTTTTTTAATGAAGGTACCACCGATGAGATTACTAAAAAGATGCTTGGAACGTTACTGGTTTATCATTCTCCAAAGGGGTTGATGAGCGGATACGTTACCGAAGCGGAAGCCTACCTGGGACAAAGAGATTCAGCAGCGCATGCCTATCAGGGGAAAAGGACCCCATCGAACGAAGCCTTGTATGGTGTTCCTGGCACGATTTATATCTACTCCATTCATGGTCGACTTTGTTTGGACGTTGCTGCTCAGGCTAAGGACGTACCAGAGGGAATTTTGATTCGTGGAATCGAACCTTATCAAGGGATTGACTTGATGAAACAAAATCGTAAGAAAAATGGTTTTGAATTGACTAATGGCCCGGGAAAATTAATGGATGCCTTGGGGATTTATGACAAGGATATGAACTTGATTGAGCTTGGTAACACCGCCCTTGACTTAGACATTGATCATGTGAAAGTCCCAAAAGAAGTGGTCGAATCGGGACGAATTGGGGTTAGTGACCGAGGAACTTGGACGGACAAGCCGTATCGTTTCTACGTTAAAGGGAACCCTTATGTGTCTAAGATACCTAAGCGTGATATGGATTTAAAAACATACGGATGGAAATAAGGAAGGGATGCTACTTTCATAAAGTAGCATCCCTTTAAAATTGTTTTATTTTTCATTGTACAGGTTTTTTAAACCATGAATGTCACTAAGACCAATCTGATTAGGATCAAGTGAATTATAGTAGGTGTCATTTGGGAACATGATACTTTCTTGAGCGTGATTGTGCTTAAGTCCCATTGCATGACCAAATTCGTGTTCGGTTGTTAGCAATTGCTGCTTGTAAGTGTATTCCATGTTGCTCATTACCCGCGGATTGAGCGTGATTTTGGCACCTGACTGATAAGTGTGATTTTTAACGTTGACGGTTTTAGTAAGATTCAAAGTAACTCCAGCGTACCGATTGCCCTTCCAGAAGCCAGTATTACTATTGGTAGTACCAATGGTTGTCGGAACTTTGGTTTTGGAACGAATCCAGGTAAAAGCGTGCGTTTTATTCCAGTTTCTGGCAGCTTGTTCAATGATAGTTTGGTACGATTTGGGAGTTCCTCTCCGAATATAGTATTTGGCGGTGGGGTGTTCATAACGAAAACCAATGTTAGGGTCAACTTTCTGATCAGCTTCAGTGGTCGAGCTCGTGAGAGAACTAAAGGCAATCATTGAAACTAATAATACCATTAGGGTTCCCACAATTTTGATTGATTTTTTCATTTTTGGTCCACCTTTCATCCCTGATTTAGTCTGAAACAAATCCATATTAGCATAGCGCAACAGAATGGAGAACAAAAAAGAAATGGGTCCGAAATTCTTAATGATTTCGAATCCATTTTAATTACTTTTATTTTTTGAACATGTATTTAGCGTCAGCAACGTGATCCTGAGAAGTGAGAATTTTAGGACCATCTTCGGTGATTGCTAAGGTGTGTTCGTATTGAGCTGAGTATGAACCATCTTGGCTAACGTAATAGGTCCAATCGTCTTTTTTATCATAGTCATCTTTGATTTTCCAAGTACCGAGGTTAACCATTGGTTCAATGGTAATGGTCATGCCCGGTCTGAGACGCATTCCATGACCGGCAACCCCATAAGCTGGAACAGCTGGATCCTCATGAATGGAAGGCTGGATGCCATGTCCAATTAATTCTCGGACATCACCCATATGGTTTTCGTCTTCAACGTAGTGTTGAATGGCAGCACCAATGTCTCCAATTCGATTACCAACTTGAGCTTGGTCAATGCCAAGGTAAAGTCCCTTTTTAGTAACTTCCATGAGTTTCTTGATCTTAGGTGAGACTTCACCAACCGCGTATGACCAGCAGGAGTCACTTTCAAAACCGTCCTTATTGACACACATGTCAACTTTGACAATGTCGCCTTCCTTTAATTTTAAGCCCCGACGCGGGATTCCATGGGCAACTTCATTGTTGATTGAGATGCAAGTCCCGTAGTTATAGCCGTCAAAGCCCTTTTCTGATGGAGTAGCTCCGTGGTCGGTAATGTACTTGTCAGCGAATTCTTCAATTTCCCAAGTATCAACGCCCGGCTTAATGATTTTTTTCAAACCATTGTGGACACCAGCTAGAACTGCACCAGACTCGGCCATTTTTTTAATTTCACGATCTGATTTTAAAGTAATCAAGTGAATATCTCCTTTTATTAGTTGGATAAATTATTTTTTCTTCAATAATTAAAATTAAATAAAGCGTAAAAATAATTTTTAATTACCAAATTTAGTTAAAATCTCACACCTCTAATATATCACTACTGGGCCTATTATTTCTAATCATAAATTAACCGACGTCTTTGTGAAAGAACATCACAATTATTTTTATAAAATTTAAAGATTGAGAGGGATCGTGTTACAATATCAATTAATTAAGTGATAAATTAATAATTATTCTAAAATATGAAGCAAGATATCGGGTTTAGGTAACAAGTTATTGTTTAAGAAGATTATTTTTTATTCTTTGAGATAAAAGAGGCGACGAGTTTGGTAGCAAAAGTAAAATATGTAGGGCTTTTTCTATGCAGCATGGTTTTGTTAGTGTGCCTATTTTCCAGAATTGTAAAAGCCGATGGGTTAATTGATTATTCCCAAAATAATAATACCAACGTTGGCCTAAACGTGCAGGGAAGATTTAATGTTCCAATCATCAATCCCTTTACCCCAAGTGAAAATTTCAACATTGGTGCTAATGGAGCGGCTGGTGAGAATAATGATCAAGATGCCGTCGATTATGTCCCCAAAGATTTAACCTTTCAGGCTCTCAGTGACCCACATTTTGCGGATAGTCCGTTAACTTCAAGTGGCTCTAGCACGTCTAAAGATGGAAGTCAGAATAACTTTGTGTTTGTCCAAGTTCATGACTTTGGTGATACCGGACCAATGGAGTTAAAGGCCACGCTTGAAGCCGATGGGAATGGAAACGGGTTTGTTAACGGTGATGGAGATGCCCTTCCCGGAGCGTACATTGAATTAAAGAATACCCAACTGTTTCAATATGACATTAGGGATGCTGTGTACAATAATATCTCACAACCAGCGTCACCAGACAACATTGGAACTACCACCATTACGACTGATGCAGATGCTCCGGTAATGTTGTCGAATACTAATAATGGCCCCGCTGATCAGTCAATGACTCCGGTTGGTTCGTTTGGCGTGTATGAATTAGCGTGGACGTTAGGAGATTTCCGCCTGGAAGTTCCGTTTAATAGTAATAGTTTTACTGGCTATGATAAAGCCCCTAGTCAAGATAATGAATACAACGGCACAATTGATTGGAATTATGCTCCTCAGGTTCATTAAAAAGTTAGGACCCTAATTATGAAAAAGTTCGTTAAAGTACTATTAATCACGCTGATTGCCTTATTTATGGTGGTAGTCTTGGCCACTTTGACGGCTTCGGCTGCTAGTATGAGCAGTACGGCCCCAATCCAGGTCAAGATCGATGACAGTTATCATGTGTCACATGATAATTCATACTACCAGATTATAACTAACCAAGCACGTGATTATCCCATCGCCATCTCGTTAACTAATTTAAGTAAAACCAACGCTTGTCAGATTAGCACCCGAATTGATTCTGCGTCCACATCATCTAGGTTGGCGTTATTTTTTAATAATAATCAAAGTCAGTTTCGTGGATTACCCGTTAACATGCGCCAAGTGGTCTCATTTAATGAGTTAAGTGATCGTGATTTTCAGTTAGCTCCCAGGCAAACTCGGATCGTGAAAATGTTCCTCAACCTAAATAATGATAATTTTCGCGACTTTAATGGCGAAATCCTTGGCGCAGTGACTTTTACACAAGATGCGCCGGCAGTTAAAGGTGAGATTAATAATCAATTTTCTTACACCATCCCGATTGAGGTTAGAAAAGGGAAACCGCAAGGTAGTGAGATTAAAGCAACCAAAAACGATCTCAAGAAGGATGCCGTCAAGCATGCAATGTTTACTTTTGGACTAGTCAATAAAAAACCGGCCATGTTAGATGACGTGAAGGCTAATGCAACGTTGAAGAACGTGACGTTCAATCAACTTATGACGAGTACCGACGAGATTAGAAGGGGTCAGATAGCCCCCAACAGTGAATTTGCGATCAAACAACCACTAAATAAACAATTATTGCCCGGTAGGTACGTTGCCACCGTTAATCTCAGTGGTAAGAATTCAGTTAATGAATCACCTAGTCACGTTAAATTACAAAGGGAATTTATCGTTAGTCCGGTTGACTACATCAGGACATTTTCAGATCGAACACTCTTGATTATGATCGGAATTATAGTTGCGTTAGGCCTGATTGTCACAATTTTGGTATCTCTAGTAATATTTAATCATCGAAAACACAAGGTGTAAGTCTTAAATCAGGGAGGAATGAACGGTGAAAAAGGATAAATGGATCCAACGAGTAATTCTCGGTGGAGTGACCATATTATTTATAGTGGCTTGTACGATCCTATTCTTATATACAACGAGTTCAAATCGTTCTGCTTCAGTAAAGGCCGAAAGTAATCCTCAAACAGCTAGTTCATCAGCTAGTCATGCTCATTCTGCTAGTCAAAGTAGTTCGTTTAAAAAGACAAGTTCAAATAGTGATAATCCGGATCAGGCGTCATCTGGAAACGACCAGAAGACAAAAACCTTAAGTAACCATGATATGGACCAAAAGAATGGTAAGTACACACAATTAATGCAAGAAAGTCAGAATGACGAAAGTGATTTTAAGGCGGGTAAGTACGTGCCAGCCACCAAGTTGTCGGCTGCGCAAATTAAAACGGCTGATTTATCGACTGTCTCGGTGGGCGACTGGAGTAGTTTTGTTGCGGCCATCCAGAATTCAAACGTCGATCATATTTTAATTGCAAATGATTTTGCCGCTCCTGATACCGGAATGCGACAGGTCCAGGCTGCTTCTCGTCTAAGTGGTAATCTGGTGGTCGACGGACAAGTTACCGCTTCTAATAGTAATCCGGACGATCAACACGTTAATGGTCCAACGGTTGATTTAGGCGGTAATAGTTTTGATTGGCATGGAAATAATAGAAGCAATTCGAATGGGACATCCCAGTTTCCAGACGTTCAGGTTAACAACTTGAACGTGTATGGTGGTAATTATTATGGGATGTTTTGTGATAGCAACGGTGGAATTCATGGTGATGTACAAACTTACACCAATTATTCGTATACCGGTTCTCAACCGTTTGTTAACTATGGTGGATTAGACGTTTTAAAGGGCCAAATCCGGTTGAACCAGGTTAATCGGTATTCAGCGATGGGGCGAACTAATACTAATATTTCCTTTGGTGGTCAACAACTAATGGAAGCATGTGCATTGTGGATTGCCGACAGCAATGACAGTTCCAATCCAACTAACGTTAAAACCACCAGTAATAACAATTCTTCTCTTCCTAATTTTGAAATTGGTGACTGGGGAGACGAACGATGGGATCAGCGGATTCAAAATGTTCCCACTAATCCTAATACTGGTCAACCTTTTAATCTGGGTCAGATTGCGATTGGTAACAATGTCAATGTCGATATGGATGCGACCGCTAAAAACTCAGTTGGTGGTGGTAATAGCAACAGTTCAGGTCAAACTTCTGGATTTGATCTGGGGCGTGGAAATAACCAAAATGACTTTAGTATTGGTAATTACTCCAAGGTTAATATTGATATGACGCCTGGTCATACGGCCATCACTTCTTATAATCGAGCAAATAGTAGTGCTCAATCTGGAATTAATGTTGGGAGTTCAACCCTAACGGTCAATAGTAATCATGGTTACGGAAGCCCAGCAACTAATCGTCCAGGCATATTTGCTAACGGTGACATTACCTTTGCTCCTAATCAGGTTGCTGAACTTGACCCAGGTTCTGATCAACAGCCAACCTTAAACATTGATAAAAATGTTCAAAATAATGACTCAAGAATGGCAATTCAGTCGCTAACTGGGAACGTTGATTTACGTAAACTAGGGTATGGCGATCTGCGGATGAGTAATTATAGTCATCCGGTTAACGAACCAATTATTTCGGTTAATCGCGGTCGTACAACCGGGAGTGGACAGATTGAGTTTGGTGTTAATCAACCATTCTCAGCTTGGAACTTAACTAATCATGATAATGACGGTTCGCCTCAGTGGAGCTGGGAACAATCACCGGCTAGTGGCTGGTCGTATCCAAATGATACCTTTCAACCCACTTCGTTTGATCCATATCAATATTCTCGTTTAAAGGTGGGGACTTCCCAGTCCGAAGGTAACCTGCAGTTTGACCATTCCTTAAATGATGCAAGGGATTCGAAGTACTCGTACCAGATTGACGGAACCGTCACGGATGACAACGGTGCTCCTTATGCAAATGCGTATGTTAGTTTAACTGGTGATCCGAATATCCAACCCAATGTTGGCAACAACGATAGTATCCCAAATGATGGTTACGCCTTTGGATATCCAATGTTTCAACCCAAAGCTCCTGATAATATTTCCAAAAGGGAGTACGTCGCTAAGACTGATTCTACCGGGCACTTCAAGTATACGTTGCCTAAAAAGAACGGACAGCAAACCTACCTGACTGCGAACGAAACCATTACGGCTTTTGCCGCTGGATATAATGATTCCAGCTGGTTTTACACGAAGGAGACCCCAGAACCAGTTGACGGTGTTAATAGCCCAGGGGTGATTAATCCATATCAACCGCAAACACAGGATGACAATGGCTTTCCACAAAATGTCGATCCAGGTGACCAAGTTGCGGGAGCTAACAACCCTGCTGACAATAATGATCCGGCAATGTTAAGACTCGACGCGGTTCCTCAAAGCATGCAATTTAACATGAACGGTGGGAATGCGTCACCGATTAATGGTCATTTGGCGGTTCCAATTTCTGAGCAGGGAACTTCGTTAGCTTACAATCCAAATAGTTCGAAGCCAGGGATCTTTACCCAGTTTACTAATTCTGTTGGTAGCGAAATAAATGATGACGGTTGGAACTTATCGGTTACGGCTACAGCAAATGATAATCAAGGAAACCTGTTAAATGATGCATCGTTACTTTTGGGTGGGTCCCCACTTAGTGATGGTTTTCTCCAAGAATTAAGTACCCCAAGTGGCATGGGACTTACGCAGTGGAATAAAACGGGAAACAATCTTTCCGACCTCATTAACTTTAATGGACAGGAAACCCCGATTGTCTCAAGTAATGATGTGAGTTTAGATAATTCAACCTATCAGACATTTTGGAATTTGGATAACATTAAATTGAACCTAGATGAAGAAGTTTTAAGGGATAATAAAGCGGGTCTTGGTGGCAATTCACAGAACTCTAGTGGAACGCTGACTTGGAACTTGTCTCACGGTCCTTCTGAGGGCGACTAATGATTAAGACGATGATAATTTAAGAATTGTTGTCGTCTTTTGTGCGTAATGAATGATTAAACTTGGAAATTGGAGTGGCGTTATAATGAAAGTAGTTCAAAGATTAATGGTGATGATGGTTGCACTCGGTGCTTTTGTTCTTTTCTTCTTACTTGGAAGTATTTTTACCCAGGCCGATACACAAAATCAGGTCCCACTGGAAGTTCTTCCTCAGATAAAAGATGTGAAAGGCCAACAAAAAAGGGCTGATTATTTCGATATTAAGGCAACTCCTGGGATGAAACAACAGCTAAAAATCCAGTTGATTAACCGAAGCACTAACATGCCATTAAAGGTTAAATTGGGAGTTAATCCCGCTACTACTTCTGGAGCTCCTACGATTAGTTACGCTAATAAAGAGAAAACTAATAACCGTCAATTTCCGATTGAGAAGTTGGTAACTTTTGCTAAAACTTCCGATCAGTCGGTTTCACTTCAACCGCAACAAAAGCAAACCGTTGTTTTAAATCTAAATGTTCCGAATGACAGGCGATTTCAAGATTTCAAGGGAACCATTCTTGGTGGCCTTTACGTTGTCGAAGATAATGGCAACCAGTCGTCATCACCAGTCAATTCACTGTATTCATATTCGGTTGGAATTCAGTTAAAACACGGAAAACAACCTGCTAACATCAAAATGAATGGGATTAAGATGCTGAATGCTAGTAATCCTAATTTGATGGAAGTCAAGTTATCAAATGACAGGGCGGCGGTGCTTGGAAAAACCAAGATTAAGACTGACGTTACACCGATTAACAGTATGAATGCTTTAGACTCACATACAACTTTTGATGCCGTAATCGCGCCTAATAGTTCGTTTAATTACCTGGTTCCTAAGTCCGCTAACCAATTACCGAACGGACGCTATTTGCTTCACTTAAAAATGATTTCTAATGATCCTCAATTTAAGGGAACTAAGGTCTGGAACTTTACACGTGGGTTTACTGTCAATAACCCAATTTCAGCGACTCATTCAATAAATAAAGCGGTTTCAAAGAGCATCTTCTGGTTGGTTATGTTAATATTGTTGTTGGGTATCATTGGTATCTGTCTTTATTTCTTTTTTGCCGGAAGAAAACAAGATGAGCTATAAATCTAATAAGACTATGTTTCATACACAATTGTGTATTATTATTTGGAAACCGGTGCTTGCGTGTTCCGGATTTTTTGTGCGGGATTTTTGTGTCACTGGGATTCCTAATTTATGAACAAAGGAAGAGTGATTTTTTGGAAAAAGCAGCAAAGAAAAACATTTTTTTATTTGCGATTGGAATTGCCATTGTTGTGGCTGGTTTTCTTTTTATTGAATTTGGGATCAACGTTGATGGTGTAAAGCGTGGCGAACACACCCCCATTTTATTTGTATCAGACCTAAATAAAACTTCCAAGGCTGCTAATCACCTGACGGTTACTTCTAGCCGTGAGGGCGGCGAGTATGCCATGAAGATTAACGTTTATCCGGACGGTAAGATTTATTACCATCCTAACGGAAATGTACACGCTAAGTATCCGATTATCAAGGTCAACTTTACCGACAATACTGCTTCAACGGTAATTCAGGCGAAGTGGCTGAATGAGATTCTCGTTCATTTAAATCATAAGTACCATTATCAACAATATAATGCTTTAGGATTCGGTTCTGGAAGTTTGACGATTTATCAGAACGCCGTGGCATATGGTCAAGAATCGAATCATATGCGACTGACCAAGTTCATATCAATTGGTGGACCATACAAGGGCATCATGCCGGTAACTGATGTTATGAACCATCGCTACCCGAAAGTTAGTGAATTAAAGGATGCCTCTAAGAGTTTTCCGAAAGGTGTGAGTGTCCTCAACGTTTACGGACAATTGAGCAAGACAAATAAATCTGACGGACGAGTTACTACTTCGTCTGCTCGTGAATTAAGAAAGCTTGTCCCGGGCTCTGACTATCAGGAAATTAAAGTAAGCGGAAGATCAGGTCAACACAGTAAGTTATTAAACAATCAGATGGCTTCAAGAATTATTGAAAGATTCCTGTTCGCTGAATAATCAAACAAAAAGCGAGATCACAAATTAATGTGATCTCGCTTTTGTTTTAATTAGAGTTGGTTAACGACACCTTTTTCAACGGCACGGCTTAATGCTTGAAGTTCGTTAATCTTTGATTCAATGAGGTATTGACCCTTAACTTCACTCTTGTCTTTAGCATCTTGTAATTGTTGGTCTAAGAATTGAATTTGTTTATCGATATAATCAGTAAGTTTCATATTATGCACTCCCATCTGTTCTATTTTTCACTTACATCCTACCAGATTTGAACTCGTTTATCAGGTTTTAAGTACATCTGATCTTTGGCGGTTACGTCAAAAGTTGTGTAAAAGTCATCAAGATTCTTAACTTGAACAGATGCCCGAAGTGGGGCAGGTGCATGCACGTCAATTGATAGTAATAGATTCTGGTATTCTGGGGTGGCTTTCATCCGCCAAATCCGACCCCAGTTGGTAAAGAACTGGTATAAGTCAGTATTATCACCATTTTTAGCGGCTTCTTCAGCACAGCTAAGACCACCCGCATCAGCGATATTCTCTGAGACGGTCAGTTTACCGTTAACTTTACCACCCGCAAATGGAATGCCGTTGAATTCGTCAATCATTTTCTGGGCTAACTTGGAGAAGTGTTCGTGATCGGACTTGGTCCACCAATTATTCAGGTTACCATACTGGTCGAATAAAGAACCATTATTGTCAAAGGCGTGTGAAATTTCATGAGCCATAACCGCTCCGATTCCGCCATAATTAGCGCTTTCGGGTTGATCTAAACTGTAAAATGGTGCTTGTAGGATGGCAGCCGGGAAGACAATGATGTTTTTAAAGGGATGATAGTAAGCATTCACGGTGTTGGCACTCATTTCCCAACGTTCTCGTTCCACTGGTTTGTTCCACTTTGAGAATTCGTCTTGGTTGGCAATTTTTTCAAAGTTAAGTAGGTTACTTAAAACCGTGCCACCATCTTTTTCCTCGGTAACGTGAAATTTCTTGTAAAGCGGATCTAATTCATCAGGATATCCGACTTGAACTCCAAGGGTAGAAAGCTTTTTAGTTGCCATCTTCTTAGTGTCGTCGCTTAACCATTGATTGTTTGAAAGTCGGTTTTTATATACGTCGATCATACTATCAACCATTTGATGAACGTCAGCTTTGGCTTTTTCACCAAAGTATTTTTTACCGTAGTAGTCACCAACCACTTGATCAAATGTTCCTGATGCAAGGTAGTAGGCGGCCTTCTTTTTATTAGTGGCTTCCTTCTTGCCTGAGAGCGATCTACTATAGGTCCCACCAACTACCCGGAATTCGTCTGAGAGAGTGCCACTGTACCCATTAAGTGTCTTTACAAGCATCCAGTCCTTCATAAGCTGGAAGTGAGATGAAGTTAAAAGTTCGGAAAGATTACTAAAGAATTGGGGTTCGGTGACGATGATCTTTTCGGGAAGGGTACCAACTAACTGGTTAATGGCTTCCTTTAGGTTCAAGGCATTGGTTGACCGAGCTAATTCGTCGGTACTTTCTGGATTGTACATTTTACTGTAGTCGGCAGCTTCTTCAGCTGACTTGACGTTTGGGGCGATTAAACGATCAAATTCAACCGCATTTTCAACGATCTTTTGACTGTCGTTCTCACTATATCCAGCCATTTCAAATAACTTGGTGGTCATTTGAATGAAGATTGGCATTAAGGTTTTGGCCGCTTCATTATCTTTTTCGTAGTAAGTTTTATCTGGCATAAAAAGGGAAGGTCCACTCGCAAAGAGGGCGTTCACTTTCGCATTCTTCATGTCAGGATCAAGTCCCAATGAAAATGGGGTTGGGAGTCCAGAAAGGATCCAATCGGGGAGCTGATCGTTTAAATCATTGTAATTTTCCAGATTACTGATTCGGTCAAGGACTGGCTTTAAAGGCTTAACGCCATCTTCATCACGCTTTTTGAAGTTATTAGTCATGTTATAGAACTTTTTGTATTCTTCGAGTTCGAGGGTTTTAGCAGGTAATTTTCCACTTGATAGGTCGGCTGAATCCTTCATTAAGGTCTTGTCGATATCATCAACTAGATCCATGAAACCACCGGTTGACGAGTGATCAGACGGGATGGTTGCTTGTTTAATCCATGCTCCATTAATGGCGTCATAGAAGTCGGTTTTTAGTTCCGACTTATCAATTGGAAATTCTTTGTTAGTCATAGTCATTGTCCTTTCGAATTTTTTCTCATAATTAAATGGTATCAAAAAAGTCCCATGAATGTTGTTCATGAGACTCATTTTTTTCGATTATTTATTTTTTTAGGTCTTCAATTGAGTTAACGTTCTTCATGTACTTCGGAACAGCTAAGCCAACTTTAGCTTTGTCAATACTGGTACCAACGATTTCAACGTTGTTTTTGTACTTCTTGTACATCGGTGCCATCGTTGTTGGCAACCAACCAGCAGTTGAAGCGTCGGCCGATCCAGTTGAAAGGGCCGTCCACATTGGTTGAGCTTCCATTGCTGAAAGGGTTGGTTTATAACCCTTCATCCGTAGCAGTTGAGCAACCACGTTGGATGATGACAATTCAGAATCCCAGGAAACGAGGACCAGTTTAACGGGTTGACCGTGTCCCTCAGGAACACCGTTAAGCCACTGTTTAACTAGTTCGGGGTGTTTATTGATGAATTCTTTTGAGGCTTTTTCAGCATTTTCACCCTTATCAATCTTAAACATGACTTCACTCATTAATTCGTCGTTCCAGTGGAATTGTCTGAGAAGTTTTGTTGCTCCAGGATTTTTCTTTTCAAATCCCTTGTGGATGATAGTTTGAATGTGTTCACCCTTACCATAAGCGTTCTTTGGATCTTTTAAGAACTTGATGGGATACTTTTGAAACATCCAGTGCGGGGTCCAACCAGTAATTACGATTGGTTGTTTGTACTTGAGCGCTTTATCAAGAGATGAAAGCATGGCAGCAGTAGAACTAGCCTGAAGTTGCCATTTTTCCTTCTTAAGTCCATAGGTGTTTAACGCCTTGGTGGTTGATGACATGATTCCGGCTCCGGAATCAATTCCGGTTATTGTGTAGTTAACTTGTGGTCCAACTTTAGCGTTGGGATTGTACTTTGGTGGATTTACACTACATGCGGTTAGAGTTACCGCTAAGAGTAACGCGGAAGTGATTCCTAGAATCCATTTTGTAAATTTTTTATTCATTATTTATTTGCTCTTGCATCAGCTTTATTGGCACCACCAAGGCCTTTACTGATTTTATCAAGAACAATGGCAAGAATAACGATTGCGATACCAGCTGCAAAACCAGTACCCACATCATTTCTACCAACGGCAAAGTAAACGGCTTCTCCAAGCCCCATTGTCCCGATCATTGAAGCAATAACTACCATTGAGAGGGCAAGCATGATTCCCTGGTTAATCCCTGACATAACGGTTGGTTTTGCTAGTGGGAACTGAACTTTGAAGAGTTTTTGCCATGCGGTACAACCAAATGATTCTGATACTTCAAGGTATTCACTTGGGACTTGTCTAATTCCAAGGTTGGTCATGTTGACGATTGGTGGAATTGAGAAGATTACGGAAGCAAATACACCAGGAACTTGACCGATTCCGAATAAAGCAACGGCAGGGATCAAGTAAACGAAGGCTGGCATGGTTTGAAGAAATGACATGATTGGACTCACAATGGTTTCCACAATCTTACTTTTGGCCATCCAGGTTCCAAGTGGAACTCCAATGATGACGATTAAAAGACAGGTTGTCAGAACCAAGTCCAAAGTTTGAGTCATGTCCCGCCAGTATCCTTGGTTCCAGATTAAAAGGAAGCCAAGAAGTTCAAAGAGCATGAAGCCCCAGTGCTTTGTTTTGCGAAATAAGAACCATGTTCCAAGTAGGATAATGACAATAAACAACCAAATTGGGATAATGTCAAAAACCCATTGGATTCCGTTCATAACGGTATTTAAGAAAAGCGTAATTGCATTAAAGAAACCAGCAAATCCAGTTAACCAAGCAAAAAAGTCATTGACCCACTTGGCAATCGGAATTGCACCAATGCTAGCGATAGATAACAAACTATTCATTGGTTATCTCCTCCTTTCTTCGTAGCCATGGCATCAAGAACGGCACTTCTTAAAATAATACCCTTCAGATGTTTTTCGTCATCAACCACCGCGTATGGGATTGGTGATTTAGAGATGGCATTGAACAAGTCACCGATTGGTGTACTTGGAGCAGTAGTTGGAACATTTGTTTTTAATGCGATGTGAAGATCTTTTTCGTGTTTATCAATCATTTCGTTGACATCATCAGCGTCGACAATTCCAACGAAGTGGTCTTGTGAATCAACAACAAAGATACTTGAGATTTGGTCTTCCTTCATCCGACGAAGGGCTAACTTAGGACCGTCTTTTTCGATATTAACTGTATTTGGCTTAACCATGACGTTGTATGCGGTAAGAATCTTAGAACGATCAACGTTTTCGATGAATTTCTTAACGTAATCATTTTTAGGATGATCAAGTAAGTCTTCTGGTGTATCAACTTGAATGACGTCGCCATCGTGCATCATCATGATCCGATCACCAACTCTTAGTGCTTCATTTAGGTCATGACTGATAAAGATAATGGTCTTATGCAACTTCCGTTGTAGTTCCAATAATTCATTCTGCATTTCCCGCCGATTCAATGGGTCAAGAGCTGAGAAAGCTTCGTCCATCAAGAGAATATCAGGATCATTGGTAATGGCACGAGCTAAACCGACTCGCTGTTGCATTCCACCAGATAGTTCAGTTGGATAACTATCGTCGTATCCGTGAAGACCCACCATCTCTAGTGATTCATGGGCCTTTTTTTCACGTTCTTCTTTGTCAACGTCTTGAACTTCAAGTCCAAAAGCAGCATTTTCAAGGATGGTACGGTTAGGAAGTAAGCCAAAACCTTGAAATACCATACTCATTTTTTTACGACGGAGGTTAAGTAATTGTTTCTTATCAAACTTCATGATGTCTTCCCCATCTAAGTAGATGGATCCAGAAGTAGGGTCAATCAAGCGATTAAACATTCTTAACATGGTTGACTTACCCGAACCAGATAGTCCCATGATAACGAAAATTTCGTTGTTTTTAATTGAGAAGTTAGCATTATCAACTCCAACGGTACTACCAGTTTCTTCAAGAATTTGAGCCTTATCTTCTCCCTTAGATAAAAGTTCTTGTGCTTTTTTAATATGAGGACCAAAGATTTTAGTGATGTGATCAACTTTGATTTTTTCATTATTATTTTGAGCCACAGAACTCCTCCTTTCGATTAACACTGACAATTAAAGTAAAAATATCTACATTAACCAACTTAACAAGTACAACCGTATATGTCAACTTTTCTACCATTTATAAAGCGCGGCACACCGGTTTTTACGGGTTCTATGTCCTTACTCTGATGTAGGTTCTCGTAATGTAATTTTATTTTAAAATTAATGTTAAAAGATGAGAAATGTGTTAGAAGAATTGTCCGATCCCATAGTGAATGATCATGGTAATGATTCCCACGATGACGTTTCTAATTACCGCAATCTTCACCAGACCATTCCCAAGTTCGGCACTTAAGAATCCGGTGATAGCTACAGCAATGATGACAGCTATGATGGTTCCAGGCCACTGAAGTCCGACGGGAAGCAGCGTCATGGCAAGTAGTGGGAGAATTCCACCAAGTGCAGCAGAACACAGCGACGAGAAAGCGGCACTCCACGGACTTAGATATTTCCCTAACTGAAGGTCATATTTGACGCTCACTACCGTTTCAAGCGGTTTTTTTGATAATAGATCCTTTGCAATTTTAGTTGCCGTTTCTTTACTAACCCCACGGCTCATGTAAAATTGAACGACACTTGCCATTTCATCATCGAAATTGGTTTTTAAAAGCTTGCTTTCGGTTTTAACGGCCGCTTCCTCAGTGTCACGTTGGGAACTTACCGAAGCATATTCTCCTCCTGCCATTGAAAAGGCACAGGCAAGCAGATCCGATAGTCCGGCAATGAAAATAGTGAGGGGATTCGTAGTAGCTACGGCAACTGAAAAAAGAACTCCAACGACGGTGAGAATTCCATCATTTGATCCGAGAACGCCAGCACGGAGATTGTTCAATTTCTCATCCATGGTATTGTCGTTATTATCTTTTAGTTGTTTCTTTAAATGAAGACGCATCTGCTTACCTCCTAAAATGCTAATCCGACTAAACGACCAACAAGATAGGCAACGGTCATGGTTACTAATCCCGAAATGACGTTTCGTATTAGTGATTTAGTCCGGTTAGCGTTTCCAAGAATGGCAGCAACGTATCCGGTGATTGAAAGTGCCAAGACGATGGCAATGTAGGTTCCAAGCACGCGATATTGCGCTGGTGCAACGAAAATAGTTATCAGGGGAAGAATTGATCCAGTTGGAAACGAGATCATTGATGCGATGGCAGCGGCATAAGGATTAGTGAAATCATTTCGATCAAATGAATATTTTTCACGAACCACGGTAGTGAGGGGATCCTTTTGCATCATTTCGGAAGTGGCTCGTTCGGCCAAGGCGTTTGCCATTCCGGTTTTAAGGTACTTATTTTTAACGAAGTTAAACTCGTCATCATAATGATTTTTAAGGCCTTGTTTAACGAGATCAATTGCCTGACGTTGTGAATCCTTCTGGGTGTTAACCGAGACGTATTCTCCCATCGTCATGGATACCGTTCCGGCAAGCATTCCCGCTAAACCTGAAATTAGAATTGCCCAATTACTAGTTGATGCACCAGCGACCCCTAGGACAATTCCAGCAACCGATAGGATCCCATCATTGGCACCCATAACACTAGCCCGCAAAACGTTGATTTTCTGGGCAAGCGATGTTTTCATTTTTGACATAACTGACTCCTCCAGTTTATAATGATTATAATCTAGCTCAACTACTATTTTACCGCAATAACTTGACATAGTAAACACGAAAGAGAAATTAGGCATAAAAAAAGCACCATGAACAAATGTCATGGTGATCGATTTTTGAAATAAAATTAGTTTTTTAATTAGTCCTTTGATGAAGTTTTGGACATTTCAACAACTTTTTGGTTGTTGCTCTTGTTTTGATTCTGTTGGTCCTTTTCCTTTGCTTGACATTCTTTACAAATTCCATGAACTTCAACGTTTGAAACTGATGGATCAAATCCAACCTGTTTGGTTGCGTCCTGTAAGTCTTTATCAATTTGCTTGAACTTTGGATCATCAATATCAATAATTTTTCCACAGGTATCACAAATGGCGTGAAAATGGGGATGACTGTAAAAGTCATAGCGATATCCACCATCTGGATTTGGCAATTCAATCACGATTCTAAGCTTTTTAAATAAACGTAAGTTATTGTAAACAGTTGCCATACTTAGGTTGGGAAAGGTTTCTTCCAAAAAATGGAAGATGGTCTCAACTGAAGGATGGTTATTGTGATCGATAAGGTACTTTAAAATAATTTGTCGTTGCGGGGTAATTCGGACATTGTTACTTTTAAGAATGTCCATGGCTTTCCCATACGCTTCTTTCTTCTCTTTTTCATTCATAAATATGCACTCCCATACATTATAATGTTACTCTTTTATTTCAATAATCATTCTAGTAGCTTATGGAACACAATTCAACTGAAATCACTGAAATAATTGAAATCTAGCGGATTTCGGGGATCGGCCTACTTGAGAGAAACCTAATCTTTTTATTATACCTATAAGATTATGCTGATTATTATTTAATAGAATAGAGATGTTTGGCTGTTTTAATTCTTGAAAAGTAAACTTAATCATGTGATTTAATAATTCGGAAATTAGATCCGGAGCAATTCCGACCTCAAAGATAAAGTAAAACTGGGGTTGGTTATTGTCTAAATTACTGATGGCAAAGATTCCGAGTAGAGTATGAGTGTTTTTGTCCAACACTCCCCAAATCAGAGCCTGAGATTTCATGATTTTACGCATGTCAAGATTAACTAGATCGGCTGTTCTAGTGGGGTTATACTCACCATCCAGGCGAACATTGGCAATTGTGCGACCATTTAAGAGTGAGGTTATTTCGCCAAGATTCATGGTAGTCAGCCAATCCATTTCAAGGTGAGCGGTAAAAATTGGGTGGTAACTTTCAAGTTTCGTCATGGTTTTTCTCCTTTATATTATTCCAAAATTGTTTGATGTCATGCTCGAGTTCATGAGGGTTGTGAGCAATCTGATAATTTTTCCATTGTTGAGGATAAAGGTTTGTGTACCTTTTCTGGGTAAATCTTTGATCCATTAATACAACGATTCCCTGATCATGCTTACCACGGATGAGACGTCCGGCAGCCTGAAAAACGTTGTTTAAGCCCGGTAGCTGATAGGCATATTCAAATCCGTGACCATTTTCGGCATCAAAGTAGTCCCGAATCAGGTTGGTTTCTGGGTTAAGTCCTGGAAGTCCAACCCCAACAATCCCAACCCCAATTAATTTAGCACCAACCAGGTCAATTCCCTCCGAAAAGATGCCACCAAGAAGGGCAAATCCGACAACAGGATGGTCGTTTGGCTGATTGAATTGATTGATAAAGCTGGAACGCGCTGCTTCGTTCATGCCGGCTTCTTGCTTGATTGTTTTAACCGTGGGGTGTTGCCTGTTAAATTCATCGTAGATTTTTTCTAGGTACACCCCCGATGGAACAAAGATCAGGTAGTTGCCGGCTTTTCCGCTGATCATTTTGTTGACGGTATCAACAATCTTAGGGATGCTTTGGTCACGTTTTTGAAACGTAGTATTGATGTAAGAAGTGATGATGATATTCTGATTTGCTTTTGGAAACGGGGAGGGCAGTTGATACTTCAAACTATTGTCTTCGTCACCGAGAACCTTGGCATAGTAGTTCATCGGTGAGAGGGTGGCCGAAAACAACACTGCTCCGCCACCAAGGTTAAGGGTCTCGGCTAGATTGTGACTTGGATCCATACAGAAGAGACGAACAGTCGTATTCTTACCATTGATGAGGATTCTCGTTTTGTAATTTGGACCATAGTACTCGTTGATTTTGAGGTATCCCGTACACTGAAAGAAAAAATCAAGCACCAAGTCCAGGTCATCACCGTCGTCTTGTTTTGCGATCCATTTCCGGAGGACCTTGACTACGTTAGTGACTGCTTTTGTAAATTTATCCAGTGGATCATCGATTGATACTTCTGATTGATGATCCTCCTTTAGTGGTTTGGCAATTGCATTAAATTGACGTTTGAGTGATCGTAACTTGGTTAAGACCTTTGCGTTTTGTTCCTTGTTTTTTGATAGAAGCTTGATAACTTTTTCTAATGGTTCAGATGATATTTCGGTTGAGTACATGTCACGGGAACGATCGACTAGGTTATGGGCCTCATCAATCAGGTAAAAATTCTGATAGTCTTGCACCTCAAAGAAGCGTTGAAGGTGGACCTGTGGATCAAATAAGTAATTGTAGTCACCAATGATAACGTCACAAAAAAGGCTGATATCAAGCGAGAATTCAAAGGGATCAAGTGTGTATTTTTTTGCGTACTTTTCTACCACGTCACGCGTGATCTGGTGATTATTTTTTAAAATATCCTTTAGGGCTGGTTTTAAGCGATCATAGTAGCCAATCATATAGGGATTATCCTCTGGTGATTTGTCACGTTCATCATCAAACGTAATCTTGTCCTTAGCGGTAAGGGTAATGCTTCGAAGTCGTAATCCATGATTACTCATGAGATTAATGGCGTCTTCAGCAACTCGTCGAGTACTTTGTTTAGCCGTTAAGTAAAACACCTTGGAGATAAGGTCATTTCCCATGGCTTTGATGGTAGGAAAGAGGGTTGAGATGGTTTTACCAGTTCCAGTTGGAGCTTCTGCAAACAGGTGGCGGTTAGAAGCGACGGTCTTATATACCGCAGCTGCCAGTTCATGTTGACCCCTTCGATACGTTGGGAAGGGAAATTGAACTTTTTTGGCGGTGATTCTTTTTTCTTCATTTAACTGGTCTTTAAGTTCAAGCCATTCCCCAAATTCGTGAATTAAGTTGTCAAAGAAACGTTTGGAATCTTCGTATGTAATGGAACGTTCCTTTTGTGTAATTTCTTCTTCAGGGGTCTGGACGTACGTCAGCCGCATGGTGACTGATTTGATTGAGGGATGTTCCGTCATTAGTAAATAGGCATAAGCCTGTACTTGTCCCCAGTAAAGAATCATTTTGTTTTTTGGAATATCGTTAAACTCAATGTCAGAGGTTTTGATTTCTTCGATTGTGGCTGATTTATCACTCATGATGACACCATCGGCACGACCATGAACCAGAAAATCAGTCTGATTAACCTGGACTTCTTTTTCTAGGTAGTACTCCTTTTCATAATTACTAGGACGATTTTTTTGAATTTTCCGGTGGATTTTAGTGCCAGCTTGAGCCGTGTTCAGACTACTAAGACTACTATTTAGATCTCCGCTTCGAAGTAAAAATTCAACGAGATCTCTGACTCCAACTTTATTCACTATTTCCACCTCCTTTTTTTCAATAAAAAAACAACTTCAAACGAAGTTGTTTTATTCTTCACGCCAACGATTGAACTCGTTTGCATGAGACCCTAAGTAATTCATTGCCTCTTTGGTTAGCCGATCAACCTCAGTTTTTGTTTGATCAGGCATTACGTGATAGAAGTTGCAAACATATCCTTCAGCAATGTCTTCGTATTGTTCTCTTCGTCCGTAGCCAGCATCGTTAAATAATTTATCTAATCCTTTGACGTCGTTTTTACCGGCTTCATAGACTTGCTGAGCTAGATTAGTTTTGTTTTCACCTAACATTGTAGCGGCATATTTTATGATAAAATCATTCATATCAATGATGATGTTTTGGCGTTGTTTACGTTCTATTTTCTTCTTCGACATATTTTCACCTCACTATTAGTTTAAAGCATTCGCCCAATAAATGAAAATAGAAAGTGAAAGCTTAAAAAGAACGCAAAATTTATGTTATGATAAGCGCACTAAACTTGGTCGAATCCATACATGTGATAAGATTAAACTGATGTTATTAGAGAAGCGGGTGATTGTTTGGATAATTCAGTTAATCAAGTTGTTAAGGACTTGAAGTATTCGATGAATAACAATTTATTGGTAAATTTGACCCAGCAAAATACAACGGTCTTCTATACTGGCGTGGTCGTTGCCCTTGATGCTGCCGGTGCAATTTTGATCACGTACGATGATTACGGGCTTGCTAACGGACTGGTCTACGTTGTTTACGGAGATATCGATGATATTGACTTTCAAAGTGAGGACCTCACCAAGATGGAGGGACGTATCCGAATGTCTCGTCAATTAAAACTGAACGGAACTAAGCAGGAAGTAATGAAGCTTAATTCTAAAAATGATCTGTTGACCCAGATTTTGGGCAATTCATTTGTCGACCAACAAGCGGTGATGGTGGTAACTCAAGACGGCAATTCCGTTGAAGGGTTCATTAATTCATTGTCGGACTTTGAATTTTCCCTTTCCGTTGTTGATAAATTCGACAACGAAAATGTGACCCATAAGACCATCATTAAACCGTTGGTTCGTTCGGTTGAGTTTCTTGGAACCGAGTTAAAGTTATTAACGGATTCTAAGTCAGTTTTATTTGCCAAACACATTGCCCCGAAAGTCATCGACGGACAATTAGCCATTGAAGCCAACTTGTACTCGGCCATGGAAACAGGGAGAAGAATTGTGATGATACCGAAGATTCATTCTGATTTGTTTTTCATTGGTCAGGTGAAAGCGGTTAATTCTGATTCCGTTATGTTTTCGTTGGTTGATATGATGGGACGATTTGGTGGATATGAACTCATTAAGATTGATGAGATTGATAAATTAGTGATTAAAAGTGATTATTTGCGGCTAATTAATCACTTCGTGTCCATCAATTCGGCTAATGGGGTCTTCGTTCAACCCGTGTTAAATAATGATCGAAGTTTTGATTCGACGATTAATCTATTTGAAGCCACGATTCAAATGGCCATCAAATTTCAACGGGTGGTTAGAATAAAAATGAATGACGGCCAATCTTACCTCGGATTTCCCGTGAAGTACGAGCATGGTCAGATAACAGTTCAAATCGTTGACAAAGCGAAATTATTCGTTGTGAATAATCAACTCATTAATCTTGGAGATATTGACGAAATTGCTTTTGGTTACCTTGACTCATATCTAATTGAGCAACAAATCGGATAAAAAAACGATGGCTCTTATAAAAGTCATCGTTTTTATTTGTTATGAACAATAAACTGCTTAATTATTTTTACTTCATCCTGAGTAGGCTGAATTTGCATACTCTTGATGGCATGAAATCTCTCCACCGTCATGTGTAGGTCAACGGCCATTTGGTTGTCAGGGATGTCATGTTTTTCTTGGAATTTAATTAGATCGGTTGCTACCTGACTAAATTCTTCTCCAATTTTCATTTTGCTTCCTCCTCTACTTCGCTTACTTGACTCTATTATACATTAATTTATTTATTTGAGACAAAGAATACTAGAGCAGAAGCAGAACTACTTGAAGTAAGATGACGTTAAAAACAAAGACGAGCCAGTCCACCTTTGTGATTTTAATGGTCTGATAAAAAGTTCGGGGCTGACCTTCGACAAAACCATGTGATTCCATTCCTTGTGCTAAGTTTTCCGACCAGCGAATTGCTGATAAAATGGCTTTAAAGTATAGGGTCGGTGACCACCAGTGTAATTTAACTCCCCGCATCAAACTAGCAGTTTTAATCTTATTAACTTCGGTTTGAATTTCTGGTAGAAGGTTGAAAGCCGCCATTGCCCCATAAACAAATTTACTTGGGAGCCGGAGATTTTGCTCTAGCGAATTAACCAGTTCGTATAATTTAGTGGTTAACGTGAAGGCCGCTCCATAGACGATGTAAACGTAGATCCGAGTAAATAATAGGATTCCCGCGTGCGTGCTTTTAGCGTATAAAATCTGGGATATCAGTAACCCGACCGCAGGAATGAAGGCAATCAGAAGGATCCACAAAAGATGCTTGAAGTTTACGTGTTTCACTATGAGATAGGCGAGTCCACAGACGATTAGCACACTGTTACCAACGATACTGGTAGTGAAAGAAACTTCTAGGGCAATGATCAATACCAAAACGAATTTTAGACTAGGATTCATGAACATCCTCCTTGTAAGTTAATCGATGATTGGCAAGTTCAATAAAGAAATCAGCATTTTCGACGAGGTCGGTTCGTTGATGGGAAGCAAAAATAATGGTTTTCCCGTTCTTAGCCTCGTTCTCAAGGATCCGCGAAATAATGACGGTTGATTTTTGGTCAAGACCAGCGAATGGTTCGTCAAGCATGAGGATGGGCGCATCCCGAATCAACATAATCACGATCTGGAGTTTCTTCTTTTGCCCACCACTTAGTGAATAGACAACCCGATTCAAGAGATTATCAAGATGTAGGGCCTTTAAGAGGTCGCTAATTCGGTCATCAGTCCATTGTTTGGTGATGGCATTTTTCTTGGCTAGAGTCAGTTCGTCTTTAAGCGTGATGGTTAAAAATTGGTCTTCTGAATTTTGAAAAATCAGGTTTTCGGACTTCATGAGAGAGGGAAGGGATGATTTTTTAATGTTATGATTCATAATTTTGACGACCCCGTTGTACGAATGGAGGCGAGACAGCGCCTTAAAGAAGGTGGACTTTCCACTTCCATTCTTCCCATTTAGGTAAGTGATTCCGGGATACAGGTCAATGTTTTCTGGTTCAATCAGATTTTGATTACCGTTCGTCATGGAAAAATTTAATAAATTAATCACGGGATCGTTATCTGACATAATCTTGTAGTGGATCTCTTCTTTAGGGTCGTTTGCAAGTTCATCTTTAATCTGATCAGCTGGAACCGCTTGAACAAAGCCAGCTTGGACGTTAAAGAAATGATCAGCCACGTCGAGATAGTCAGAAAGATTGTGGTCAGAGATAATGATGGTCCGATTACTTTTTTTCTTTAACTGGATTAGACGTTCGATGATGTCTTTTTTGCTATCAACATCAACGTTACTAAATGGTTCGTCCAGTAAAAGGACGGGACGTTTCATCGCAACTGTCACGGCTAAGGCAACTTTTTGCTTTTCGCCACCCGACAAGGTGGTAATGGCCCGATTTTTAAGTTCACTAATACCACAAAACTTTAAAGCAGAGTCAATCCGGTTGGGCATTTTAACAGGGTCAACGTGAAGGTTGCCAAGGGCAAAAATGAGTTCTTCTTTGACGGTCTTCATCGCAAACTGATGGTTTGGATCCTGAAATAACATGGCTGGTTTTTCATCCATGTCAATTTTTCCGGTTAGTTGGCCTTTGCTATATTTTGGATACAATTGAGCAATTAGTTTTAAGAGGGTGGTTTTTCCACTACCAGTGGGACCAAACAGGAGATTGATGCTATTTGGTTCAAAATTTAAATTGACCTGATTTAGAATTTTATCCTGCTCAGGATATGAAAATGATAGATTTTTAATTGTTATCATTGATTATTCTCCATAAAAAAAGACGTTTCAAGCGCGAGTGCGAGAACGTCCAGCTGATGTATCTAAGCTCAATCTTATCTTCCCTGCGCTGGCATTGTCCAAGTCAGGTTCAACGGGTATAATCTCAGCCACTCGGCACCCCTATGTTTAATTAAACTTAGTATATCAAAGATGGCATAAAAATCAATTTTCAATTAGAATAGGGAAGATAGGAAAATGAAGCGGAGGATACTTTCATGAATTCATGGTGGAATCTTATAGGTGTAGTTGCATGGATAGTTGTGTTAATCGTGTTGATCTTTATGATTAAAAATATTCGATCACGACGAATTAAGATGATTATCGAGGATAAAAAAACTTTTGAATGGCGTAATTTTTTGATATCAATTGGCGAAATTGTTTTTTTTGTTTTGCTGCTGACTTTGATGGTATATACGACTTTCTTCAGAAATATTACTAAAACCAATAATCGAAACGTGATTACGACGTCTCAAGTCGAACCATTGATTATTCAAAGTGATAAGAATGGCTCCTACTACGTAAAGGTTGAAGGTAATAGAGGACCGATCCAGCAGTATTCGTTCTGGCTAAAGAACATTAAGTATCAACTGCCAAGTACGAATGCTCAGGTAGTTACTACGCGTGGAAACGCTGAAGTCACTGGCCGTAGTTACAAGTTGAAGCATAAAAACATCAAGTTAAATGACGAGCATTTTCAAAATGCGTGGGCCAAGGTGGTTACCCTGAGATACAAAGGAAACTTTTGGAACGGTTTGGGGATGCATGCTGGTAAGGATGCTAACCAATTCATCTTAATCAGAGTTCCAAACAAGACATTTGTGCAAAAAGAAAAATAATTAACTAACCACCGATAAGCACGTATCGGTGGTTTTGTTTAAATTGAGGTGTTTAAAATGAGTGAAAAAATTCCAGAGACAATGGATGAAATTAAAAATTTGTTAGACGAACTAAAAAAAGAGGGCAAAACGATTACACTGGATGAGCTGATCCTTGATAACGTCGAGGAATTAGCTCAAGCCTATCTAGATGCGGCGGAAGAAGGCCATTATGACTCTGTAAAAGTGGTTGATGATAAGACAATTGAATTTGTTAGCATCACTGGGAAAACGGTTGGAAAATACGTTTCTAAAGGACAAAGTTTAATTGACGACTTTAAGGACAATTCGCTAAAGTTAGAGTTAGACCTTGAGGCAAGCGCAAATAAGGTCGCAAATGAATAATTTACTTGCAATTTACTGTGTTTATCGATAGCATAGTATTTGTTAAGCGCCCTTAGTGTAATGGATAGCACATGAGATTTCGGTCCTCATGATCCGAGTTCGACTCTCGGGGGGCGCATATATTGCTTATCAGGTATTTTCAAAACACTTATAGAAAGCAAATGTAAGGGCTGACAAAATTATTAAAACTGGTATACTTAGTTAACGGAGATTAAGTCGCAAAGGAGCCTCACTACTTTTAGTAGTGGGGCTCCTTTTGTGTTTAAATGATCACCCATTCCATTGATTAATTGAAATCTTTTCTAGTGATGATGGAATTGTATAAGAGTTTTTGTTCTTATTAATTTTACTACTATCAACATTTTGAATGCTATCACCAACGGACAAAATTAATGGAGTTTTGTCATCTTGGACTTTCCAGACATTTCCATCACTCATTGTTATGCTTTTATGAGGGTTAATCTTAGTTTTACTCCAATTATCGTTATCGTTATCAATTGATTCAGTGATGTTGTTAGCATTATCATCGCTGGAATTCATCAGGGAATTAAAATCAAGTGCTTGACTTGAATCAGCAGGTTTTTTTGAATCGTTTAGTGACTGATATACATTAATTTGATTATCTTCTAAAATCTGGTTTGGTGATAATGGTTGGTTTGAGTTATTAGTAATTTTATACATAAAAATAACTCCAGTTTTTCCATCAGTAGTGTCCCCAGTTGCTTCTTTAATTACTTGTACGACACCCTTAGGAGTGACGATTTTATCCCCATCAAAATGAATCAAATTATTATTTTTGCTTTTTAGAGATGGTCGCGTTTGTGTTTTTATTGATTTCTTTACTAATATGTTGGTTTACGTTATTTGAGGCATGATCATCAGATCCTGTCTGTGCTTTAGACACTAAAAAGAATGCGATGATAGATATAATAATTGCTACATATTCCCACCAAACTTTATACCAGACTTTTCTTAATGGGGTTTGTGTAGGCTTAACAATTTTTTGCATGAAAGCAAATACTGCTGAAATGATTAAAAGAACTACAGAAACAATTGAGAGAAGTGGTGTAACGAAATAAATTGCATTTCCAATAATTCCTAGTATTGGGGAGACAATTGAATTACCCCAGCGACGATTTTGCTGTAATTGGACGATATGTAGAATTAGTCCTATTACTGCAAAAAGATTAAGTATAACTGCAGTAGTTCCAAGAGATTGTGTACCACCAAATGCATCTGCGAAAGAACTGCCAATTATTAGGAACATTGCACAAAATAGTACAATTGCATTTATAATATCGTCAATTCCTATCCAAACGTTTAATTTTAGTTTCATAAAGAAACCTCCTATAAAGAATTTAAGTATTCAGCTTTTATAGTCATCAGTATTTGGACTTTTGTACATATTATTCTAATTATTCTAATTTGTAACATGTATAATATGTTAACATTTCGTTAAGATTATTAAAAGAAGCTTTAAAACTAAGCACAAACATTAAAAAGGTTTGTTTCCTCAAATGGTGGTAAACTTTTATTGAATCAACTTTAGGAGGGAATTTTATGAGTGAAAGTGTAGTAATTTTTGGAGTTGGAAAAGGATTTGGCTTTTCAATTGCCAAAAAGTTTGGTGAAGCTGGCAAGACACCGATTATGGTGGCCAGAGATGCTGCTCAGTTAAAGCAGTTTGTTAAAGATTTGAATCAAGAAGGGATTAAAGCTGATTTTATTGCTGCTGATGTTACCGATCCAGCTCAGGTAACCAACGTGTTTAGTAAGATTAAAATGGCATACGGGATTCCTCAAACCATGGTTTATAACGTGGGTGATAAGACTTTAGATACACCATTCTCATTACCATTAGACCAGATTAAGAAAATGTACAATACCAACGTTTTTGGTGCCATTACGACAACTCGCCAATTTGTTGGCCTTTCAGACGATCAAAAGGAAAACCGGAACATTCTGATTACTGGTGGTGGAGCTGCCTTTCATCCTACCAAGGGGAATGTCACTTTGGCAGCCACTAAAGCAGCCTTAAGTGATTACGCCTTTTCACTTCATGATGCGGTTCAAGATGATAATATTTACGTCGGTTTGATTACCATTCAAGGACTATCCGGTAGTAGTGAAGAAATGCAGCCTGACAACGTTGCCAAGGTATACGTAAAGGCTGCTCAAGATCGCTCTGAAAAAGAAATTAAATATCCCGAGAAGCCGTCAGATTTTTAAGAAAGAAGATTAAAAATGGCTGATAAAGAAAGAAGTGCGCTTTTAATTATTGATTACACCAATGACTTTGTTGATGATCAGGGATCTTTGACCGCCGGGAAGCCAGCTCAAGATCTCGACCAGTCAATTAGCGACTTGGCTGAAAAATTCAAAAATGATGGTCAATTTGTTATTTTTCCCACTGATGTTCATAAAAAGGATGATCCATATAGTCCTGAAACAAAGTTGTATCCAACTCACAACGTACGGGGAACTTGGGGTCGTCAGTTGTATGGAAACGTCGGAAAGTGGTTTGATAAGAACCAAAAGTTAGATAACGTTTGGCAAATGGATAAGACTAGATACAGTGCGTTTGCTGGCACCGATCTGGATCTTAGATTGAGAGAACGAAACGTTAAAACTCTCCATCTGGTGGGTGTCTGCACCGACATTTGTGTCTTGCACACCGCAATTGCTGGATATAACCTTGCTTATAACTTGGTTATTCATAAAAGTGGGGTGGCAACCTTTTCTGATTTGGGTCAGAAGTTTGCGATGAATCATTTCAAGACCGTCTTGGGTGCTAAAGTAGTCGATTAGGATTGTCATGCCAAATTTTAAAGCATATAATGAGTTTAATTGAATAGCTGTATGAGGGGGTGCCAAGTGGCTGAGACTATACCCATTGAACTTGAACTGGTTAATACCTGCGAAAGGAATCGTGCGATCTTTAATTAAGAATATAATTGAAGGCTCCTCATCAATGATGAGGAGCCTTTTTGTGTAGGAGATGTGAGTAGTTGATGACAAATAAATTTACCGATGAATTGATAAGTAATGCGACAACAATAATGAATCAAATCATGAATTGTGATTATGTTAGGGGAATTAAAAGCGGTAAAGTACCAGAAGAGGCGCTAATTAACTACGTTCAACAAGATGAAATGTATTTAGACGGTTACGTTAAACAGTTTCAACAAATTCAGACTGAAACAAGTGATGTGAATTTGAAAAGATTTTTGGCAGGTTGCGTTGCCGGGATTAAAAACGAAAGCACACCGCACGAGGTCATGTTAAAAATTGCAAAAGTGACTGATGATGAGCTTCAAGATACCCGCATGTTCAACGTTACCAAGGATTACGTTGAAAGTATGCGTGAAGCCGTGAGCACTAAGTCCATTCTAGTTGGATTGAGCGTGCTCGCACCGTGTATTTGGACTTACTATGTAGTTGCTACTGAACTAAATAAAACCAACCTTATTAATAATCCATTTAGTGACTGGATCAAATTCTACGCTGATGCAGATGAGGTAAAACAAATTTTTGCTTTTATTGATCTCCAGGCAGAAATTCATCCAAACGAAAGGGCCACCGCAAATCAAGTTTTTCAGAATAGTTGTCATTATGAATTGGATTTTTGGAACAAAATGTATAACGCTTAGAACTTTTTAGGAGGGAACTATGAGTAGTGAAATAAATCAATATCCAGAAGCACTAACAATTGCTGGGACTGATTCTGGTGGTGGAGCAGGGATGGAAGCTGATATTAAAACGATGCAGGCCTGTCAGGTGTTTAGCACCAACGTGGTAGTGGGAGTGACGGCACAAAACACCATTGGTGTTCAGGATACGTATCCACTTCCGAAAAAAATTATTGATGAGCAGTTTGCTTCCGTTTGTGATGATTTTGATATTAAAGCAACTAAGACCGGAGCTTTGTTTGACGAAGAACACGTTCATTTAGTGGCAGATAACATTAAAAAGTACAAGTTAGGTCAAATTGTTGTTGACCCTGTTATGGTAGCCAAGGGAGGGTCAGTGCTACTTGAAGCCGGCGCCATTAAAACCTTGATTAACGAACTGATCCCATTGGCCGATTTAGTAACACCAAACTTACCTGAAGCGGAAAAAATTACGAATCAGTCCATTACTTCCGGTGAAGCAATCAAAAGGGCAGCACGAAAAATTCAAATTGCTGGTGCCAAAAACGTCATGATTAAAGGCGGACATGGTACCGATAAGATCGTAAAGGACTGTGTTCTTTTAAAGGATGGATCTGATTTTTGGTTGACCGCCGAACGGGTGAATACGGTTCGGACTCATGGCACGGGAGACACGCTTTCTTCAGCAATTGTCGCGGCTTTAGCGCGTGGTGAAAGTATGGAAACTGCCATTCGCTTTGGGAAAGATTATCTGGATAAGATTATCAGAGAACCGTTGATTATTGGTCATGGACACGGGCCCCTAAATCACGGAATGTGGGAGTAATAAATATGCAATTTAATAAAAAAATGCTGCAAATATACCTGGTGGCGGGTACCCAAAATTTTGCTGGTTCTGAAACTGAATTTTTGGATCACATTGACCAAGCTTTAGATGCTGGTGTTACAGCTTTTCAGTACCGTGAAAAGGGTCTAGGTTCACTTACGGGTTTGAAAAGGATTGAGATGGGAAAGAAACTTCGTCATTTAACCACTAAACATCATACTCCACTAATTGTGGACGATGACGTGGATTTGGCTAATCAAATTAATGCGGACGGAATTCACGTTGGTCAAAGTGATGAAAGCGTGCAAAAGGTGATTCATGATAATCCAGAAATGATAGTTGGATTGTCGATCAGTACCAAAGAAGAATTAGAGCGTAGTAAACCCCTCACTGGCATCGATTATTTGGGAATTGGACCGATTTTTCCGACTACTAGTAAGGCAGATGCTGAATCACCAATTGGCGTTTCCGGTTTAGTTCAGCTGCAAAGACAGGTCTCTTTACCGGTAGTTGCGATTGGTGGAATTAATGCAAGTAACTGTCAGTCAATTTATCAGGTTTCAAACGCTGGAATTGCGGTAATATCAGCAATTATGGACAGCACTAACGTTGAAAAGACAATTAGCAAACTAGAGAGGAAATGATAGTATGACGTCGATTTTAGAAGAAATTAGAAGGGAAAATCCCGTTGTTTTGGACATTCCTAACATGGTGACCCCACAGAAAGTAGCGGATGCAATTAGTTATGTTGGTGGCTCACCAATTATGTGTGACTCTTCAAATGAGGGTCATGACTTGGTGGCAATTGCTAACAGTTTGGTCCTAAACCTGGGGACGATGAACGATGATAGTATTAAATTAGATATAATTGCTGGTCAAGCAGCTAATAATCGTCGTTTGCCGGTGGTGGTTGATCCAGTTGCTGTGAGTGCCTCAGAATTAAGAACGGAAGTTTTTAAGAAGATTAGTAGTGAAATTAATATTGATGTCTTGCGTGGCAACGTTGGTGAGATTGCCTTTATTGCCGGAATTGACTGGGGCAGTCGTGGAATTGATGCTGCTGATGGTAATGGTGATCGCGTTCAGGTTGCTAAAATGGCGGCCGAACAATTTCATTCCACGGTTGTCATTTCAGGAGTTGACGACGTAATTTCGAATGGAAGGGAAACGTATGTGGTCCACAACGGCAGTCATGAATTAGCAATCAACGTTGGATCTGGAGATGTTTTAGATGGTGTCATTGGCGTGGTTGCCGCTCACCATCAAAGTGTTCATGAAATTGCACTAGGGACGGCTATGGTTGGCATTGCTGGTGAACTGGCGGAGCAAAAATATCCGGATGAGTCGGCGTCATTTGAAGTCGAATTCTTCAATAATTTGTACCGACTGGATGACTATCATCTTTCCGATACAATTAAAATTGAAAAAAGCGATGATTAGAAAAAAGCGACCAATTGTTAACAATTGGTCGCTTTTATTTAGTTTTAAGTTAACGACGACGATGTCTTAAGAACGTAAAGAAGTGAAGCAAGATTGCTAGAAGAACATAGAAAATAACCACAAATGCTACGTAGAAGAGCCAAAATTCTCCGTTAAATTTCAGTCCAAAAACTAATCCTTCAATTAGCATTGTCACTAGTGACATTACTGCAATCATACAAAATAATTCGATATAACGTTTCAAAGTACTATCATCCTTTCGTGGCTTGTTGGCAATCTTTTGTCCCCATCGTTTACACAGTTCAATTTTTTTAGGATTAGGAATTCCCTTACTTCCCCAGGTGTGCGTTCCGATGACCTCTCCAAGTTTGATTAGACCGGCTGCGGTCATGATCTTATCAATGGTCCGAAAGGTTTGATCGGTTATACCGGTAAAGAAATTTTGAAATGAGGAGAGAAAGCAAGTGGTCAGACTAAGGTAGTGTTTGTTTTTAAACTTGCCGGGTAAGGTGTCACCAATACTGTTCATTTTAACCATCCGGTGACGCATGCAATCGAATAGATTTTTGGTAACTCCTGATAAATCAGCAAAATACGTCGGAGATGCAATGATCCAGACGTCCGCTTCTTCCATTTTCTTTTCAATCATGTCAAGCGTTGGATTGGGGTTTTTGAGATTATCTGGTTTAATGTCATAATCTTGCAGAAATAATGTCTCAACCTGCGCGTCCTTTGGAAGACCTGAGATAACTGCGTCAAGGTACTTAGCAGTCAAGCCATCCTTACTTTGTGAGCCTAAAAATGCTAGATAACGCAAATTTATGACCTCCTTTGAAATTAGTTAATTCTTTCTATTTCATGTTATATTTTTGTGAAACTAATATCAATTAAAAAACCCATCATTAATGATGGGTTTTGATTATGTGGTTTTAACGTGTCTCCCAATTGCCTGCTGATGAAAATGATCCGGCTGGATTACTCGGGCAAAAGCGTAAATAAACGGTGCAAACATGTAAGCATTAGTAAGTTGGGTTTCAATGATGCCTTGAACAGCAAGGGCAATTAAAATCACACAAAGGAAATAGTTATCGTCCTGTTTAGCCTTGTAAGCACTAGCAAGAAACAATGCCAGTAGCAACATTAAACCAATGAAACCGGTACTTAATAAGATGAATAGGAACGTGTTATCGACCCACAAGTTTGACCGGGCACCCAACAGAGGCATATTTTGTCCAATTAGCTTTGGCGAATAAAAATATTGAATGACGGTTAACTGTTGTCCGGGACGACCAGAAAGGGCACGATTCAACACGTTGAATAATGGCAGTGATGAACCCCAAGCGACCATGCCGATTCCTACTACGAAAGTCAATGAAACCAGGATCCAGGTGATTTTTGGTAGTAGGTGAGTGATTTTGGGAGCAAAGCTCAAAGCGAATCCGAGTACTAGGATAGCTCCAGCAACCATAAATCCGCGTGAACCAGTCAGGTAGGCAATGATTAAGTAACTAACGAAAATAAAGGCATATACGAAGTACGTCACTATTTTTCGACTGTGTTGTATTAACAAGAGGGCCGAACAGAAAATACTTAAGATGAAACCACTTAAGACGTTTGGATGAGTGAATCCAATTGCATATCTAGTGGATGAGCCTCTTGTAAATGAAATGGCATTTTGTGGTGGAAAGACGTGTAAAATCAAAAAGGCCAAAATTACGACTAGAACAACGAGTTTAGTTGCAAGGTCGATGGTCGCAAACGCATCTTGATTTAGTAAGTCAGCGTTGGCCATGAATAAGAACAATAAAAATAGGGTACTGGTAATCACATTTAAATGAAAAAGATATGACAAGATAAAGATGACTGCCATGATTATGATAATTGTCCACTGTTTAGGGTTATGTCTCCTGGTAAGTAATAGTACGATTTGGATTCCGATGACAATTAACGTGATTACCCCTGCGATTTGCCATTGCAAGAAACTTTTAGCGGAATATACGTTATTAAATTGACTGTTCAAAAGGATTACTGACGACGCCAGAAAAACAACGTAACTTAGCACATACACGAGCTGATATAAATGATTTTTATTGGTTAAAGCCATTAATTAAATTCTCCAATTATTGGGTCATCTTATCGGTGAAGAAGTATTCTGCGATGATCTTAACGATGGATGGGTTCTCGTGAAGCATTGTGTGCTGAGCTTGGGAACTGTTTCCGTGATATACGTAGAGCTTGTAACTTTTGACGTAGCCAGTCACAAGATTCTTCATTGGGATTTCACTTTTCATTGTAACTTCGCCATCCGTTCCAGAATGGTTCATATCGCCAACTAGATTAAGGATCTGAAGGTCTTTTGGTAGGTTTTTTACATCAGGATCGTTTGGAGCATAGTTCGTTGCAAGCGAGATGAACTTTTTAACCTTTGGAACGTTTTTAAGATTGGGATAATGAGCTAGGTAATAGTAAATAATGTTTCCCCCAGACGAATGCCCAATCATGTTAACTGAACGAATGTGGTACTTCTTGTACAGATAGCGCATTATGTTTGGCATTTGGGTTGATTGAAAATAAGGATGATGATTGTCCTGAAAGACAATTTGAACGGTCGGATTATCAGCACCAAACTTATGGAACTGCTTAGTGGTTTTAACGGTACCATCCTTTTTCACATACAGTTGTAAGGTTTTGGTTGCTAGGTGGTAACGATTTAGGGTGTCAACCATGTAACCAGTCGTGATGTTATTTCCACCTAGTCCGGGAATGAACACAGTAGCGGTATCGCTTTGATTAACGTCTAATTTACTGAGAAAACTACCATGGTTATGCCAATAATAATAACCGCCACCGGCGAAGATGGCGATCACGATGACGATAAAGAGGGCAATGAATGATTTGGTGTGTTTTCTTTTTTTGATGTGCATTGCAAACATTCCTTTTAATTATTTTAAATTTGTACACTAACATCTAACATCATATAACAATTAACGTGATTCAGCTAGATGGTTGAAATGAATTGATCTTTAAAAGGCAATAAAAAATAGCCAAGCGCAAGGGCTTAGCTATTTTGTTTAAATAAGTCTTAACTATTTGATTGGGGTATTCTCCATGTTGGTTCTAACAATAATCACATCACAGGCGGCATGTGAGTTAACGTATCCGGCAACTGAACCCTCAAGCATGCGGTACAAGCGACCCTTACCAGTCGCTCCCATCATAATTAGATCGGTTTGATGGTCCTTGGGAAATTCGTAAGTAATTACTTCTCTAGGACTTCCAAACCGAGCATGGATATGAATATCGTCAATGCCAGTTTGGTCCTTGACTTTCTTAACTAAATCCTTTAAATAGTTAAGTTCTTCATTAACGATTTGGGTGATAACACTGCCATCAACAACTCCTAGGCTGTATCCATAATTAGTGGTGTTAATCACGTTTAAGACGTCAATTCGGCCTTTATTTCTTTGTGCTACCGCTGCCGCCTTGTATAAAGCAGCCTCTGCTTCTTTTGATCCATCAACTGGTACTAGAATGTGTTTGTATCCATTTAGCATTATGAAAGCCTCCGTTTTAGTTTTTCACTGGTAAAATTTGTTCGGCACTGGTAAGGACGTGTCCTGCCATTTTTTTCTTTAGTTCATTAAGCCAAAAGCCGTTGGTTAAATCTAGTTTTTGATCCAAGGCGTAAACATGCAACTGATAATCGTGTGGTTTATCGGGAGGAGTAGGACCAATGTAGTGTTGATTTAATTTTGAATCAGTAACGTGTACTAGTCCACCAGCTAAACTATTTTTCCCCAAAGTCATGTTAATTGATTGATCTTGGCTAGCATTTTCTGGTATTTCAGATATATTTGGATCAATGTTAGCAACCACCCAATGAATGTAAGTAAAACCACAAACTGGGATTGAATCGTCGTCCAGTAGGATAACTACTAGTGACTTTGCGTTTTTTGGGACATCAGAGATTTTGATCGGGAATGAAATGATTGGATTACCATCTAACATTTCATCTGGGTCAGCGTGTTTAGTATACTTATCAGGTAAAAATCCATTTTGAAGTGGAGTATTAATTTTCATAATAGTGCCTCCTATACACTTCATTATACCAAATTCATTTGAATATAAAAAAATAAGGAACTATAAATAGTTCCTTATTTAACAAATTGCAAGGTGTAAAAGCCCTGACCATTCCGCTCAATTGTAAAGTTAGAGTAACCAGCTGCTAACCAACTGCTTTGAGTAGCGTGTGCATAGTTTTTAGCGTCTTGAACCGAGTCAAATGATTTTGGTGTAGCAAACATCGAACTAGAATCACTCGTTGAGTTGTTTCCATTGGAATTATTTCCGTTTGATGATTGTGACCCACTTTGATTTGTTGGTGCTTGTTGGTTCCTGTTTACTGACGCTTCCTTGTTGGTCGTGGCTTGTTCCGCCTTATTAAAGTGTTTTGCTTTCTTTTCTGATTGAATAGCTCTGCTACTCTGTTGACTTGTGGATGATCCATTCATCCGATTCCCACTGCCGCTTGTCAGAAAGTGAATTCCAAAGACTAGCAGGATCACAATCACTACTAATCCTAAAACCCATGGCCAAGCCTTAAAGTTTTTCTTTTGGTGCTTTGGACCATTTGCGGCATTAAAGTCATAACGTTCGTATCTCGAATCTGGATCTTGACTATTCATAAGAATCCCTCCATCCATTTCAAGAAAAACAAGATGCATACGCATTATAACAAAATCCTTATGATTTTGCATTAACTTAACTAATGGTTGCCCTGATCATCATCGACCTGTTCATTGACGCTTTTAGCGTTAAGCATGTTACCAGTGCGCTGATAACTAAAGACACCCCAGTAGAAGAACAGTAATGAAACTACAATAATTACGATAAAATCATATGGGTAATGAATCCAGTTTTGACCACCGAATGGTGCGGATCCGATATACGAAAATGCTGACATAAAGATTAAATAGGCGACCATCCAAGCTCCTCCACGGAACTTGGTCAGGGTATTTTTCCAGCCATTTTTGTTTTCGTAGAAGAAGTAAAACGGCAGCCCCAGCATAATAACAAGGATGACTTCAATGGTAGTAGGCCACATTGCCCAATAGATTGCCAAACTAGCAAGAACAAAGGCAAGTGGTGCCATGATTCCAGCAAAACTAATTTTGACTGGACGTTTGAAGTGAGGAGCGTGGAGACGTAATGATCCAAGGGTAACCGGACCAGTTAAGTAGGCAATCAGGGTTGAAGTAGAAATAACACTGGCTAAAACAGCCCAGTTTCTGAACACCGAGACCAAGATGCAACTGACGATCCAGTTTACGATCATTGCAATTCTAGGGGTTCCCCATTTTTGGTTGATCTTACCTAAAAACTTTGGCATATGACCGTTTTCGGTCATTGCTGCTAGTGTCCGACTAGTTGAAGCAACAAATGATACCCCGGTCCCAAAGGGTGAAACGAAGGCGTCTAAATAGAGTAGAATTACTAGCCAGTTCAAGTTCAACATAATGGCTAAATCAGCAAATGGTGAACTGAAATTCAGACCATGCCAACCGTATTTGGCTAAAGTTGACGGGTCAATAACACCAACGAATGTGAACTGTAACATGACGTAAATGATGATACTGATTAAAAGTGAAATAACGATTCCCCGCCAGATGTTTTTCTTAGGATTGGTAATCTCATCACCAACGTTTATAACCGTTTGAAAAGCATTATAAGAGAAGATGATTCCAGATACGGTGGTAGCCGCAAAGATTGGAGCCGTTCCGTATGGTAAAAATCCACCAGTTTGAACGTTGTTAAAGTTTCCGGGATGAAAACCAGAAGCAAGTAGCATAATAATGGTAAGAACTGGAACCACAATTTTAAAAATTGAAGTCAAAGTAGTGAAACGAGTCAGTAAGTTGACTGACCAGTAGTTTAACAGGGTGAACACTAAGATGAAGAGAAAAACGACGAATAACCCTTCGGTAGTAACCGTGCCATTGGCGTAAAACCCGTGAGTCCAGTTGGCCCATGACCAAGGCCATGAACTCATGTATTGAACGGCAGCGACCGCTTCGATTGGAAGCAGCGTTACAAGTGAGACCCAATTGGACCATGATGAGATGAATCCTAGAAGCGGTCCGTGGGTATACTGGGCATACTTACTCATTCCTCCGCTTTCTGGGAACATGGTCCCTAATTCGATGTAGTTAAACGCAATTGCACCAATCACAACGGCACCGATGATCCACGAAATAATGGCAGCTGGACCAGCGGTTTTAGCACCCTCCCAGGCACCGAATAACCATCCTGAACCAATGATTGAGCTTAGTGCCAGCATCGTGACACTGAAAAGGCTCATTTTCGGTTTAGTAACATTTTGATTTGAATTGTCCTTCGAATTTTCTTTTTTCATAAGTATCCTTTCTTTTTGCGTATTCGACGAATATAACAAAAATGATTATGGTTGTAAAATTGAAAAACACTATTTGATGGGGATTTTAGCCGGGTTGTATTCCCTTTCATTCCTATCGTTGATACTCTCTAATTTCAATCAAATTTTTATCTGGATCATTGATAAATAGTGAATTCATTTTACCGTTATGTCCCTGACTTTCGATCGGTCCTGCAACTACTTCAATAAAGTAGTTGGCTAAATGTGACTGGATTGAGTCAAGTGGATCCCTTGCAACCACGCTGAAACTGGTAGAACCAGGAGTTGGATTTTCTGGTTTAACGTTATCTTCCTTGTTTGTGACACAAACGAGTCGTTGGTGACCCAGCTGAAATTCAATTCTAGAATCAGTTTCGATCACAACTGGTAAATCTAAAACCTCATGGTAAAAGCGCATCGATTTCTCGATGTCATTTACCAATAGGGTGATGTGATCAATATCTTTGATTTTCATAGGCACTCCTCTTTTTTAAAAATGTACATACAATTATACCACTCAAATTCACCTGATTGACGTTGATTGCGATTCGGTGTTACGGTATAAGTTATGAAATAATGGAGGGAATTATATAATGGCGTTATTAAGTGTATCTAATCTAAGTATGAGTTTTGCCGACAAAGACCTGTACTCGGATGCTACATTTCAGCTAAATAAAGGTGAGCACATGGGAATTGTGGGCCAAAATGGGGTTGGAAAATCAACTTTGATTAAGATTTTGACCAATAAGCAATTACCCTTATCTGGTGACATCAAATGGCAAAAGGGGACCAAAGTTGGTTACCTAGATCAGTACGTTAATATTCCAAAGGGAATGACACTGATTGATTTTTTGCATACTGCCTTTTCAGACCTCTACAACATGAATCAGCATATGAGCGATTTGTACGTAAAATATGCCGACAATATGGACGAAAAGTTACTTGAACAAGCGGGAAGAATCCAAGAACAACTTGAATCTCGTAATTTTTATGATATTGATACTGAAGTTGAGCAGGTGATTAATGGATTGGGTCTTGACGACATTGGAAGAGATCAAACCATTTCTGAAATGAGCGGGGGACAACGCTCTAAGATTATTTTAGCGAAATTAATTCTGGAGCATCCCGATGTAATTTTGCTTGATGAACCGACTAACTATCTGGATACCGCTCACATTAATTGGTTGGAAGATTATTTAAATAGTTTTGATGGGGCAGCGATGATCATTTCCCATGACTACGACTTTCTAGAAAAAGTAACGAATTGTATCGTGAACGTTGCGTTTGGGAAGGTCACTAAGTACCGTGGTGATTTCAAGTCCGCCATGAGACAAAAAGACGAAAAAGAAATGACCCAGCAGCGGGAGTACGAGAAACAACAAGAAGAGATCTCCAAGGCCAAAACTTTTATTCAAAAAAACAAGGCCGGAAGTCATTCCAATATGGCTAAATCACGGGAAAAGATGTTAAAACGAATGGATGTGATTGAGCCACCTTCAAGTAACATCCAGGCTTCTTTTGACTTTCCGTATGCTGATACTGGATCCCAGAACGCACTAGTGGTTGACCAACTGTCAGTTGGTTACGATCAACCGTTACTTAAGCCAGTTACCTTTTCCGTTAATACTGATCAGAAAGTTGGGCTTCAGGGTTTTAATGGGGTTGGAAAGTCAACCTTAATTAAATCAATCCTCGGACAAATTCCGGCAAAGGGGGGAAAGGCTAACTTTTCTCCATCCGCGAAGGTTAACTATTTCAGTCAAGACTTGATCTGGCCGAATAGTAAGATGACACCCCTGCAAATCATTCAGGATAAGTATCCCAAGTTGACACAGAAGGAGATTCGTTCCCAGCTGGGTCGCTGTGGACTCGACGCTGCTAACGCCATGAAACCAATTGGTGAGCTTTCTGGTGGAGAACAAACTAAGGTCAAATTGGCTTTGATGGAATTTGTAAAAAGCAATTTCTTAATCATGGATGAACCGACTAATCACCTAGACGATGAGACTAAAAATGCTTTAAAACGGGCAATTATTAAATTTCCTGGGAATGCCATCATTGTTAGTCATGAAGCCAGTTTTTATGATGGATTGGTTGACAAGACCATTGATGTTGAAAAATTAAGTTTAAACCAAAAATAAAAAGGCACTTCATTTTGAAGTGTCTTTTCGTTTGCTTATTTTTGGTTGAAAGTTCCATTTTCAACTTGTCTAATGAAGTTGGCCAAATGGTCGTAGTAGACGGGGGCATTATCAATCATGTGGTGATGACCACCGTTTGGGGTTGAAACGAATTGAGCGTTTGGAATCATTTTAGCCATTCGTTTTCCGGTTTCCATTGGCATGGTTTCGTGTTCACCAAAAGTGACCAGTGTTGGAACTTTGATGTCCTTTAAATGATCAGTAAAGTTCCAGTCTTTTAACTTTCCAGTGATGACAAATTCGTTATCACCCTGAAAGGCGTTATAGATCGGTTTGCTCATGGTATCAATGACGTGGGCAATTGCAGGGGGTTGCTTTCGATCCACATATTCACGGTTTAAGAGTTCGACCAGTTCCTGATACTTATCGTTATCGTAATCGTTATTTGCTTCGCATTTTTTCATGTACGCTAATTGTTCGGGGGTGAGCGCTTTTTCTCTAATTTGAGCTAAATGGTCAGTATAGTCCCCGATCCGATCAACCATTGAAGAAATAATGGCACCTTTCAGGTGATCACCATATTTAGCGGCGTACATCTGAACTAAAGCACCACCCCAAGATTGACCAATCAAATAAAATTTATCGATTCCGAGTTTTTGTCTAACCTCTTCAACCTCGTCAAGGAAGTAGTCGTAGGTTAAAACCTTGTTAGCTACCTTCGGATCATCAAAATCGGGAGTGTCGGAGTACCACGAACCTAATTGATCGTACATGTGAACTTGGACGTTTAGTCCTTGTTTTTTCAGTTGTTTCGCAGTGTTTTCCCAGTATTCATGTGTTCCACCCGGGCCACCATGAAGGGCGAGAAGATGAATGTCTCCGGTCCCTTGAGTGTTAGTCCATAGGTGGTAACCATTATCTAATGTAATGATTTTAGTTCCTTGTTTCATAACATTCACCTACCTAATTAGTTTAATTATTATGATAACACTTTAAAATGGTAAAAAAAGTGTGGAAGAATCAACGTACCCGTGTGATACACGTTCAAACGTGTACATAACAATTATTCTAGGATATAATGGGAACGGTTTAAAAAGGAGTAGGATCGGAAATGGAGTTCCGTATAAAACGTTTCATTAAAAATGTAAACGTTTGTTATTTTTTGGCTTTTGTGGTCGTAGCCTTAATCTTTATTGGGATGTTTAGTTACGCATCCCCACTTTATTATTTTGATTATTCGCCCGACGTTAACTGTTTCTTTACGGTAGGCAAAGGTATGATGCACGGACTAGTTCCGTACAAGGATGTTTTTGAGCAAAAGGGGCCATACGTTTATCTGCTTTATGGGCTCGCTTATTTAATCAGTCACTATTCGATTATTGGAATTACCATAGCAGAAATAATTGCGTTAGCAACCTCGTTATTTTTGGTTTTTAAAACCGCTCATTTATACGTTAGTAAACCAACTGCTTCAATTTTGGCACTTATAACGCCCTTTTTCTTAATGTTTCAAGAGTATTTTACCTATGGTGGCCTGGCGGAAGAATTCGTCTTTCCGATGATTTTATCGGCCATTTATTTAACTTTTAAAGCATGCCACAATCATTTTGCGATTAGTAACGTGAACTGGTTAGTTCAGGGATTCCTAGTTGGGGTGGTTTTTTTATCTAAATACACGCTGTTGGGCACTTGGATTGCTTTTTACATTATTTTTGCGCTGGTTTATTTGTATCATAAAAAGTTTAGTAGTCTTTTTAAGATGATTCTTTCAAGTGGCGTTGGTTTTTTGGCCGCGATAGTACCCTGGGGAATTTATTTTCTCGTTACTAACTCGTTTAAAGCCTTTTACGATGTTTATTTTGTTTCCAACATGACGGTTTATAGCACCTCAGCTAATGGTGGAATTTTCACGAAGATTGCTGGCTCACTAGCCATTTTTAGTGAATTTTTAATTGATAAACCGCAACTCTTTGTTTTGGGTGCAATTCCGTTAATTCTTTTTGTCGTCTTTAACCATGGGGCGGAAAAGAATATTTTTTTGTGTATGATGTTTGTGAGTGCTTTTTTTGCTGTTTACAGCTATACCCCAGACACCCTATACGTCTATTACCAATTAGCGTTTATGCCGTACGTTCTTGTAACGTTGGTCGTTTTAATTGCTAAAGGACTAAATTATAAGCAAATTACATTGCCTAATAAGCGACTTATTTCGACATTTGTTTTGATGACGCTTTTAGTCCTGTTCTTTACCATGGGGGTTAACGGCAATTTTCAAAAATCAAAATTATTTCCGAATAACAATCAGGAAACGCTGGATCCTAGTGATCCGCAGACCGCGCAAAAGAAGTTTGGCAAAATTATTAGAAAAGAGAGTAAGGGAACTCCAACCCTTCTCAACTACGGATATCTTGATCTTGGCATGTACACGGTTTCAGGAGCACTTCCCACGCAGTATTATTTCCAGATCAATAATATCTCGTATGATAAGAACCCTAAAATGGTCGAGTCACAAAATAAAGTTGTTAAAAAGAAGGCGGTTGAATGGATTGTCGTAAAGACCAATCAAGCTGATTCAATCAAAACATACTTTGGCAGACACGATTCTACTAGGCCAGCATCCAAAACCCTGTTAGAGAATTATCGGGTCGTATCCACTCATGAACAAAAGGCTCCCAATAATCGGAAGTCAGTATATTGGTTACTAAAAAGAAAAGCATAATCTTAAAATAAGGTTATGAAGTCTGGCGTCTCCGCGTTTGAGTGGAGGAATGTGGTATAATTGCTTTTATTATTGAGTGTGAGCTTAAATTCTTAATGATTGGAAGAACAATGTATGTTAAAAAAACTAAAAACTAAACCTTATTTATTTGGTTTAACGTTTGTAGTAATGAGTATTATCATAATTCTACTTTTGTCATTTGCTTCACCGTTCTATTATTTTGATACCTCACCCGACAGTAATAATTTTTTCACTGTCGGTAAAGCAATGTTTCACGGAATCATTCCATATAAGGATGTTTTTGAGCAAAAAGGGCCATTTGTTTATTTGCTTTACGGACTAGCCTCACTGATCACAAAACGATCGCTTGTTGGGATGGTACCGTTTGAGATTATTGCGATGATTATTATTATGACCATGTCTTACAAGATTGCTAGATTATACTTGTCACAAAATTGGTCATTTGTAATTTCATTGTTCATGCCAGTTTTTTCCGTGCTTCAGCCATTTTATGACTATGGTGGTTCGGTTGAATTCTTCGTGTTCCCGGCCGTTTTATATTTGATTTATGTTGCTTTAAAGGCTTGTCAAAATGATTTTGATATCAAATGGTGGGAATGGATGATTCAGGGATTCATGGTCGGAGTGGTCTTCTTTTCGAAGTACACTTTACTTGGTCCATGGATTGGATTTTATGTCTTTATGTTTATCTTCTACGTTTACCATCGTCGCTTTAAAGAAATGTGGCGATTGATTTTCTTTAGTGGACTCAGCTTCTTAATCGCACTTATTCCATGGTTGATTTATTTCTTAGTAACAGGGAGTTTTAAGTCCTTTATCCACGTTTACTTTACCATTAACATGACCGTTTACGGTTCATCGGGAATTGTACCAACTAAGATTCTAATGGCAACTGGATTCTTTATGAAGTTTCTGACGCAGTATCCGATCACGGTGGTCTTTGGTCTCTTGGGCTTAATCTATGTTTTATTTGACCATGAAATCTTTAAAGATGGAATTTCAAAGTCGCTTTTCTTGTTCATGATGATTGTAAATGCGATTGTAGCAGTTTACGGTCACACCTTTGGTAAAATCTATCAGTACTATCAATTAGCTTATTTCCCATTTATCATGGTGACAACTATCTTTGTACTGGTGTTTTTTATCAGACACTTTGAATCTAACAGAAAGCTCGCTCTCCCCTGGACGTTTGTTTTCGTAACGCTATGTATGGCCTTAACCTTTGTCCTTGGATCAAACAATAACTTTATTTACTCGAAGTTGCATCCCCAAAACTTATACGTTACTCTTAATCCTAAGAAAGGTGAGTACCAACAGCCTGCTCAAGTTTCGTTTGGAAAGATTATTAGAGACGAAAGTAAGGGAACACCGACCCTTTTAACTTACAGTCGTTTAGAAAATGGTTTTTACACCAGTTCTGGTGCATATCCAACTCATTACTTCTTCGAACGTAATAATATTCCTAGCCGCGCTTATCCTAAAATGATGAGATCAGCTAACAAGGTGGTTCGAAAGAAACAAGTTCAATGGTTGGTAATTAGGGTTGATAATACAAGCAACAAGAGTAATGCTGAGTTGTACAAGTACATGAGCAGTGGTTCTAGAAAGGGTGGACGTGATGCGCTAATTAGAAATTACAAATTGCGTAGTAGTCATGCCCAAATGTTTGAGGAAAGACGAGCTACCTATTACTTGTTTGAAGCTAGGTCCAAGCCTAACCCCAATGCAAAGAAAATGATAAAAGAACATAAGTTTTATTAAATTAGTGGAGTTTGTCAAATTGGCAAACTCTGCTTTTTTTGAGGGATAACGGAGGTTATATGGAATATTTAGCAACAATTGGATTGATTTTACTTTCAACGTTGATTTTAGGAGTTTTAAGTCAAAGGATTGGGATGCCAGCGGTGGTAGGAGAGATTATGGCCGGCTTATTAATTGGACCCGCGGTTTTGCACCTAGTCAGTTTAAATCACCTGGTTTCGGTTGGATCCGAAATTGGGGTCATCTTTTTGATGTTTATTGCGGGATTAGAATGTGATTTCGAGTTGGTCAAGAAGTACTTAAAGCCGGCCGTTAGCGTTGCTATCTGTGGGGTCATTTTACCGGTGGTCGCTTTTACCCTTTATGGTCAACTACTAGGCCAAGGAATTGAAAGAGCGCTCTTTTGGGGAGTGATCTTTTCGGCTACTTCAGTATCCATTAGTGTCGAAGTGCTTCAGGAGTTTGGCAAGTTGAAATCGGTCGCGGGAGCAACCATTTTAGGGGCCGCGGTAGTTGACGATGTGATTTCAATTATTTTGTTGAGTGTTTTTTCCAGTGTGTTTGGGACGGAATCAGGATCTAAAAATTTGTTTGTCCTGTTTACGTTTCAAATCTTGTTTTTTGGATTGATTTTTGTTGTCATTAAATGGATTGCACCTTGGCTCATGCGGTTAGCCGACCTTCTTCCTGCCAATTCAGCCGTGTCGATTATGGGGATTAGCATTTGTTTGATTATGGCATATCTGGCAGAAGCGGCCAATCTGAGCACGGTGTTAGGGGCTTTCTTTGCTGGAATTGCAATTGGACGTACGCCGCTTCATGATCAGGTGATTCAAAGTGCTAATCGAATTGGTTATTCCTTCTTTATTCCAATCTTTTTTGCCGCAATTGGGATGGAGATGAGTTTTAAGGGGCTCTCTAGCACGTGGTTGATTGTTGTAGTAATGACGATCTTAGCGGTTCTTACCAAATGGATTGGGTGTGGAATTGGAGCGAAATTAACTGGATTGACCCTAAAAGATGCCAACGTAGTGGGTGCCGGAATGGTATCAAGAGGTGAAATGGCTCTCATTGTCGCTCAGATTGGACTAGCTAGTCATCTGCTTGCTTCTGAACTGTACTCCGAAATTATTATGGTAATTGTACTTTCGACGATTCTTTCACCAATTATGCTTAAGTTCAGTATTAAATCAGTGTAGTTTTTGATTTTTTGGTACAATGAAAGAAACAAATAAATGGGGCATTTTTATGATTAATGAAATTGACGGTGGAACGATTGTTTTTCAACTTAAGGAAAATCAACCACTATATTTACTTTTAAAAAGTGCAACTAGTGATTTTTGGGGATATCCCAAGGGGCACGTCGAGGGAAACGAGACGTTACAACAGGCCGCTAAACGTGAATTAAGAGAAGAAACGGGAATTCATGGTGAGATTGATGATGGTTTTAATGTAAAGGTCGAGTATGACATGAAGAATGGCCACCACAAAGTAGTAACTTTCTTTGTGACGGAGGTTCCGGTTGGCACTTCGGTTACCAGACAGAAGGAAGAAATTAGTGAGGATCGTTGGTGCACTTACGAAGAAGCTTTGAAGTTAGTCACATACGATAACTTACTTCCACCACTTAAAAAGGCCAATGAATACATTGAGGACCACTATGTCAAATAAACGATTTGTAATTGTGATTACTGGAGCCGCTGGCACCGGTAAGACCACCATCTCGGATTATTTAATGAAAAAGTATGGAATTCCTAAGGTGATTACCCATACGACCAGAGCACCACGGGATCAAGAGCAAGATGGAGTGGATTATTATTTTGAATCACCGACAAGTTTTAAAAAACTTCATCTTTTAGAATCAGTAAGATATTCGGGGCACTGTTATGGATCATCATACGAAGGGTTAGATCGCGCTTTTTTAAAGTCTCCCATTGTTTCAATTGTGTTAGACACGAAAGGTGCCATTACGTATAAGGATCGATTAGGAGTAGAAGCGGTTGTCATTTTTTTGAAAGTTAAAGATCCGGCTGAGCTTAAAAAGCGCATGATTGATCGCGGGGATACTCTGGCTCAGATTCAAGTTCGAATGGAAAGTAAAGAAGACGCGCGTGATTTAAAGCTTCCAGCTGCTTTAAAAAATCGGTCCATTGTGATTGATAATGAGAAGTGGAGTCAAACTAAGAATCAGATTGATCAAATTGTACTAAATTTAAAAAGACAACTTTAAAGAAATCTTTTATCGACTGGAATAAATTCTTTACTTTTAAGTGCAATAATTAAGCTTCACAAAAGAGAATATACGTTGAGAGGATGATTAAATGCCAAATCGAGTGCCACCATTTCTTACTCCATTTGCCATTATTTCAATTTGTTTAGCGTTAGGAGCCACTAATATTGTTGTCAATAAAGCAACCAATACCCACGAGGGTGCTAAAGTCACTACTCATCAAAGCCAGAAACGTTCTATTTTTGACTTTAAGAAGAATGATGATAATAATAAGGGTACTAAGAACCAGAACTCGAATTCTAATGACGATAATAGTAAAAATGAATCCAATAGTTCTGGGGCTAAACAAGATAATATGAATAATAACAATAACGATGGTAATAGTAAGTCACCAAATAATGAACAAGGGAAAACAACTTCTGGTGGACAGGAGCAAAATAATTCGACCAGCACGAATGGAAATAATTCGGAGACTGGTAATAACAATCAAAAGACAACTGATAATAACGGTGGAAATGCCGAAAAATCAAGTCAGAATACCGGAAATAACGGCAATGCTAATAACGGTACGGGGACTACTTCTAACAATACTCAGAATAATACCCAAGCCAATACGACTAATCCTGGGGGTGAACATTAATGTTTAGTTTTCTAGATATTATTAATCATTATCTTGGATATATAACGATTGAAACAAACACTAAAAGCCGAATTTACGTAATTTTAGGGATTTTAGGCGACTTTTACCTTTTGTACGTTGCCTACCGTTTTGTTGTAAATGGCTTTATGATTAGGGGATTTCTGGTCTTCTTAGTTGTCTTGATTTTAGCGTACTTCTTGTACCTAAACATCATGTATTACTTTACTAAAAAACGGGCGAAGTTTGATGTTACCCCGGTCATTAATAGGGTGTTGCACATTCAGCCCAAAGAAACTGATCAGCAAACCGAGGCTCGTAGTGGAAGTCGTCGTTATCGTAATATTCCGGCCAACGGTTTATTTGATGAAAGAAAAACGATGCCAGCTAAATTGGAATCGACAATTAGTGAGCGCCATAACGTTCATCAGTTAGCTGATACCATGATCACCAAAAAAGTAGCGAGTGATGATTACAATGGACTGGGAGATCGGGCACTCCTTTCCGAAATTAAAGCTAATCCTAAGCATCGCGTCTACGCTTTGGGTGATGGGGTGTTAATTCCTTACTTTGATTTAAGAGAAGAAAACGGAAAGTATGAAGTCTATGCCGGAATGAATCAGGTTAATTGTGAACCCGTTGGCCACATTGTTAAAGCTGGTTTTGAAGATATTCAAAAAATCGATAAGAATAAAGTCAAGTTGTATCTAGCTGAAGCCTTTTTGGTTGGAGGAAAATACAAGACTTCTGGTCGAGCAGGCTTAATTGATGGAGCTGACGACTATGCGGTTCAGATTAAAATTGCATATCAGAAAAAATAAGAGATCTCGTCTGAGATCTCTTATTTTTTAGCCTTATTTCTTTTGAGAGTAACTTCAAAGTAATAGATTGGAATCCCGAGTGCAACGATTCCCAGTGAGCAAACGACTCCATAGAAGTCTGATCCAATTTCTGAACAGATTACGAAAAGGGATGCCAAAATAGCTACGATTGGTGTAAATGGATATAGTGGAACTGAGAAAACTCGCTTTCGGTCGGGGTAACGTTTTCTAAGGATGAAAACGCCGAAGAACGCCATCACGTAAAAACAATAGACAGTAAAGATACATAGTTCTGAGAGTCGGTCGGCATCAAAGAAACAGATCATGATGATTACGATTACTAGAACAGCAGCAATTGATACCACTGGCGTTCTGGTCTTTGGATTGAGGTAAGCTAACTGCTTAGAGAACGGAAGTTGATTTTCTTTCGCCATGGCATACATGATACGGGGAAAGGTCATGATTTTTCCGTTCATGCACCCGATGATTGAGATAATGATACCAATACTTAAAATCTTCCCACCGATCATTCCAAAATCTTTGTTAGCCATGTATGGAATGGCATTTGTTCCAAGATCATGAATTTTCTCGGGACCAATGCTTTTTAAAACACCGTATGAAACTAGCATATAAATGGCAATGACAATTAAAATTCCGAAGGTGATAGCACGTGGTAGCATCTTTTTAGGGTTTTTGATTTCTCCACCAAGGTTAGCAACTAGGATCCACCCGTCAAAGGCAAATAGAGTGGCTAACATGGCAACTCCAAAACCACCAACTGAGGAGTGGACGTCACTAACACTTTGAGTAAAAGCATTAGCGTGACCAAAGAAAAGTCCGAAGATAATAAGCGCTGCGACTGGGACGAGCTTACAAATTGTGGTAATAATTGAAAAAGCAGCTCCAAATCGATTGGGAAAGGTATTTAATAGACCAACCGCAACAACTGCAATGATAGCTATCGGAATGTTCCATTCTGGTGAAATATGGAAAAAGTCACCTAATAGGATGGCAAGATAAGCTCCAAGTGAAGCGATCATTGCGGGACCATAAACAATAATCTGCATCCATCCAGATAAGAAGCCCCAAAACTTGTTATAAATGACTTCCATGTATGCATATAGTCCACCGGTTTCTGGAATTTGCGAGGCAATCTCGGCAATTGAAAGTCCCGCGGCTAAAGTCAGAAGTCCCCCGGCTAGCCAAGCCAGCATGGCACCATTTGCTGATCCTGCATCGTTTAGAACGGCAGCTTGTCTAACAAAGATTCCAACTCCGATGATGGTTCCAACTACAAGTGAGAGTGCGGACCAAATTCCTAAAGAACGGTTTAACTTTACATTGGACTCTTCTTTTGGTTTCTTCATATAAAATTCCTCCCTTTGAGAATAAAAAAAGTCCCTGACAACTAAATGTCAGGGACGCAAATTTGCGCGGTTCCACCCAAAATTCTCTGAAATTTTCAGAGCGCTTTTTGTTGTGTATTAATGTGTTTTAAGAGGTGGTTAAATAAAGATTAGTCAGCCAACTTCCAGAATAACGTCGGCTTCTCTTGGGCGGTTTCTTTAAATATTGTTCTCTTAAATTAGTATAGGACCATTTAACCGCGATCCATATTAAATGTCAATGTAATTTTATTAATTAACTTCGTATTTTTGGTATTTTTTGGCCGATGTTTCAGGAAGTTCAACTTTCAACCTCGTTCCCTGATCGGTGTAGTCAGTCTGATAAACCGTTTCGTTTTCATTTAGGTCCGAAACTACTTGGCCACTATTGAAAGGGATGAGGTACGTCTTTTTGACGTAATCTTTAAACAAGTTTTGAGAAATTATGTCAATTAATAAATTAATTGAATCAGGGTCAAGAGCTGACATGATGATGTTATTGCCTTCACGAACAGGATAATTTTCTCCACTCTTATCAGCCTTATTAAAGACCTTAATCATGTTAATGTCGGGGACCCCGATTTCTCTTAGAGTTTTTTCAGTAGTTTGCATCATTAGTTCTTGATTTGGGTCAGAGTAGTCAACTACCTGTACCAAGAGATCAGCGTTGCTTGCCTCTTTTAAAGTTGATTTAAAGGCTTGAATTAGTTGATGCGGAAGTTGACTGACAAAACCAACCGTGTCGGTTGCAAGAAAACGTTTATGGTTTGGTAGCTCAATCTTTCGCACGCTGGTGTCCAAGGTGGCAAATAGCATGTTTTTAACGGTAACTTCTTTCTCCTCGTTTTCACCAAATCGTTTTACCAGTTGATTCATAATCGTGGATTTGCCTGCGTTGGTGTAACCAACAAGAGCAATGGTTTTCAAATCGTTTTGTTTGCGCTTTTTACTTTGAGTGTCGTATGATTTGTCAATTTCCTTTAGTTCGTGACGAACGTGCGTGATTTGATGTTGAATGGTTCGACGATTCAATTCAATTTGGGTTTCACCAGCACCACGGTTAGCTAGTCCGCCACCAGCAGACTGTTGGTCTAATCGTTGACTAGCACTAGTACGGAGCCTTGGGAGTTGATAGTTTAGTTTGGCAAGCTGGACCTGTAACTTGGCTTCACGAGAACGAGCTCGATTGGCGAAGATTTCCAAAATTAGCCCAGTTCGGTCAATGATTTTAGCATTGGTTAATTTTTCAAGGTTTCGAATTTGACTAGGACTGAGTTCATCGTTTGCCACAATGATATCTGTCCCAGACGTTTTGACGAGTTGTTCTAGAAATTCAACCTTACCTTTGCCGAAGTAGGTTGCTGGATCAGGGTGATCCAACTTTTGGGTCACGGTTTCAACGCTATGCATGTTGTTCGCGGTGACTAAGTTGTTAAGTTCCTCCATTGAGTACTGAAAATTAGCATCATTTAAATCTAAACCAATTGTAATTACATCAGTAAAGTTGTCGATCATTTATACTCCTTTAGACTGGATCTGAAATGTTGTTATAGTATTTGATAATATAATCGCCATCTTTATAATCAACTTTAGTGACGCTGCCATTCTGAATGGGTTCACTAATATCGATGTCACTAAAACGACTAACAATACTTCGAATGAGAGTTCCATGAGCGGTAATGAGAATATCATCACCATCTTCAGCGTTGTTAACGATTTCGTCCAGCCCAGTTTGAACTCGTTTCCAAAACTGTGAATCATTTTCGGCATCCCCGTATGGATCGGCGTCAGCAATCATGTCGCGGGTCTTTTCCATCGTATAAGTGGCGATCATTTGACTGTATGAATCAGCGCCAGATGGCCCCCCAATGATGTGCCAAACTTGTCCCATGTCATTTCCCTCAAAATATCCAAAATTCTCTTCTCTGAGGTTTTCCATTTCGATCGGTTCAACTAGTCCTGATGGATTTTCCTTTAGGATTAGTTCCGCGGTGTCACGGGCCCTTTTGGTATCACTACTATATGCCTTGTTGAAATCAACCTTATTAAGGTGTTTTCCAGCATCGATTGCATCGGTGATTCCCTTATCGGTTAAAGCTGAGTCTGCCCATCCCTGTAAACGATGGTAACGATTCAAATATGTTTGGCCGTGTCTGACAAAATATAAATTGATTGAAGTCATTTTTATTTCCCCCTGATTCACTAGTTGCTTAATTCTAGCATATTTTAACGTCCAAGATAAACGTGACGGGTGGAATTGGTATAATTTAGTAATCATTTGAAATAATCATTATATTGTTTTGCGTAAATCATCATGAACCAGATAAAAAATCCACTGACATCATCTTAGTCAGTGGATTAATTAATCTAATTTTGTGATGCTTCCGGGTTAAAATCACTTCTGATTTGAATTCCAGTTCCCTTTTGGGCGGAGAAAATAATTTGATCACCTAATCTTAGGATCGTCTCACCGGTCGGGTGAAGTAGTTTATGGTCGCGAAAGATTTCGTTAATGGTAATGTCACTACTAAAGGGAAGGTCTTTGACTGCTATGTTAGCCAAACTCGGATTAGTTAGTTTAACTTCATGGAGAACTGATTCGTTAGATTCAATCATCTTAAATGTTGACGGGACCTCAATCAACTCTCTTAGCATGGCAATATTAACGGCAAGGTTGTTATATATCTCGACTCCTAGAGAAAGGAGTTCATCTTGATGCTTATCAAGGACATCGCGATTTTCAAAACGAGCGATAACCCGTTTGACACCGTACTTTTTAGCCGACTTGGCCAACTCGTAACTTTTCTCGGAATCAAAGTAGGCCATGACGACGATATCGCAGTCAAAATAGCCGTTGTCAATTAAAAATCTTGGGTCAAGCTTAGAAACAAGATGAACGTTAGCCTGACTGTTATAGGAGCGGTAGTGCTCCTGATTATCAGTGTATACGTTAACGTCGTACCACCCAGTTGAAAGTTGTTGAGCGACTGGGATGGTAGTTAAGTTAACCCCAAAGAAATTAACCTTAATCTTAGGATAGGTTTCTGGTTCGACTTTAAAGGCCTTGTTAAAGACCAGTGGGCCAATGATACAGGTAATGATCGCTGCAAGCAAAAATGCCCCCGACTGTTGAGATGTGATCACTTTCATCCCCTTAGCAACTTGGAGAATTGCAAGAACCATGGTGATGGTTGCACTCGGAAGGGCCATTCCAGCCAGTGAGTTTTGCTTATTGAAACGTAACCTAAAGATGGGATAAAGTCCCAACTTCGCGATGATGTAACTAGCAAAGAAAACAGGGATTAGAACCAAAGTCGCTGGGTTTGACAGCAACTCTTTGACATTCAAACCAACACCACTCATGATAAAGAAGACTGGAATGAAGAGCCCATATCCGATTGAATCCAATCGATCTTTCGTGGTTTCGGATGGTTGTAGTAATTTATAGACCATTCCACCGATGAATGCCCCTAAGATGTCCTCTGATCCAACAAAGACGGCAATCGTTGATAGTAAAACAATGATGAAGAAAGCTAGCCGAATGTCAATCTGAGTGGTTGATTTATTGATTTGGTCTGAAACCTTGAAGAAACGTTTAAACCACCACAATAAAAAACCTGCTACCACAAATAGAATCAGGATGAGCCATAGTGACTTACTGTCGGAACCAAATACCGATGCGTAGATCGTCAGGGCAAAGATCGGTAAAACTTCACCAAGGGCAGCAATTAACAGGATGGTTTGGCCAAAGGCGCTTCCAGTGACGTCTTTTTCCTTTAAGGCTGCGATGACCACGCCAAGTGAAATGGTAGCAAACAAGATTGAAGCTAACCAGAAGTCACTGAATAGTCCAGTTAGTTTACAGAAGTATCCTAGGATTAATGCTAGAATGATAACCGTTGCATACCCCATAAAGGCTAGTTGAACGGATGAAAATCGTGGAGCAGTTTTGCTTGATTTTTTTTCTAGTTCACTGGGATTTTTGTTTTTGGGTTTAAATAAGGAAAAGTCGATTTCCATTCCACTCAAAAACAGTAGGACGATCACACCAATCTTGGAAAGAATGGATAAAATGTTTGAGTCGGAAACGATGTTGAATAAACTGGGTCCTAATATGATTCCAACTAAAATTTCAACGACTGCGGTTGGCAGCATTGAAATGTGGAATCGTGCCATCACTAATGGAGTTATTAGGGCCGCAAGTAGAACAATTACTAATGAGATTGAATCCATATTACGATCACCTTGGTTTATATATTTTGTTCAGTTGAGTTAATATGTTAGAATATTTAATCAAGTTTAGCAAGCAGGAGGGATTATCCGTTGGAAAATTCAATTAAAGATGAAGAACAGAAACACCTTGATTTTGTTGAAAGCAAAATTGAAATGGCAGAGGTCGATGCTGCTAAAAAAATTAAAAAAGCGAAGGGTGACCAATCGGAAATCCAAAAGAACTTTTTTAACGATGTTCGTTTAAAGACAAGTACATATAGTGGACAGATGGAGACGGGTGTCTCGGTTAGACAGCAACAGCAATTACTTTCGGAACGTGAGAATCGCTGGAAGAACGCCGCAAGGGATCTTGATACGCTAAAACGGCTGGATCAAAATCCCTACTTTGCTCGAATTGATTTTCACGAAGAAGGCGAGAAACACACTGAAACCATTTACATTGGCCTAGCGTCATTTACCGATAATCCTGACGATTATCTGGTGTACGACTGGCGGGCACCTATTTCCAGTATTTACTATGATAGTGGAATTGGTGAAATGACGTATGATTCACCGGCTGGTCCCCAAAAGGTTGACGTCAAGTTAAAGCGACAGATTGAGATCAAGAACGGTAAGATTGAAACCATCTTTGATACAGACGAAGCCCTTGGAGACAACTTACTTCTAGAAAATCTCAGTCATCAGTCTGATACCAAAATGAAGAGCATCGTTACCACGATTCAAAAAGAGCAGAACCAGATCATTCGTGATACTGATTCTGATTTGCTTTTTGTTCAAGGAGCGGCCGGGTCAGGAAAAACGGCTGCTGTTTTGCAACGAATTGCATACTTACTTTATCGTTATCGTGGTAATTTGAATTCTGGACAGGTAATCTTATTTTCCCCCAACCAACTTTTTAATGACTACATCAATGAGGTCTTACCCGAGTTAGGGGAACAAAATATGGTTCAGATGACGTACTACCAATACACCAACCGACGAGTTCCCCACTTGGAGGTTGAAACCATTGGTGAACGTTTTGTCGAAACTCATGAAAAACACCAACAAAAGGTGGTTGACTTCAAAAACAGCTTGGATTTCTTTGATCTAGTTGGAACGTACGCTCATCATTTAAATAAGGAAAACTTTCAGTTTAAAGACATTAAATTTGAAGATAATGTCTTTATTTCTAAGGAAGATATTAGTGAAATCTACTATCGTTTTAACGAAAACTATAACTTACGGAATCGTTTGGAAGCTACCAAGGAAGAACTGAATAAGATTTTAAATCGTCACATTGGGAGTGAGATGAAAAAGAAGTGGGTCGAAGAAACCATTGAAGGACTTGACCAGCAACAACTTCAGGCAATTTACGCTAAATATGGCGAAAGTATGGATAATCCCGATAAGGAATATAACTTTTTGGCTAAAAAGATTGTCCAAAACGCTTTTAGAAACGTTAGAAAGGCCATTACTCGCGGTCGATTTGTTAGTATCAATCGCCAGTTCGTTAATCTAATCAGAAACGTTCCTAGAATTACCGACTTGAGCAAGTATGGAATTGATGAACAAGAATGGAATGACGGGGTTGAAAAATCAATTGAGCGATTAAAGAATGGCAAAATTAGTGATGCTGATATTTCAATTTATCTTTATTTGTATGATTTAATATCTGGGAAACGTCCTGATATTCACATGCGTTATTTGTTTGTCGATGAAGTTCAAGACTATACCCCATTTCAGTTGGCTTACCTCAAGTTTAATTTTCCAAGGGCTAAATTTACTTTACTGGGAGACCTCAACCAAGCGATCTTCACGCATGAGAGTAGTAACAGCCTTTTGCGGGAAATGAAGACGATGTTTGATCCTGAGAAGACCAAGGTAATCGAACTTAATAAGTCTTATCGTTCAACTGAACAAATCACTGATTTTACCAAGCATTTGATCCCAGATGGCAGTAAGATCCAGTCGTTTGCTAGAAGTGGTGAACTTCCTAAAGTTAACGTTGTCAAAGATTTTAATAATGGAATAAACGTTTTAAAGAATACGATTCAGGTAAATGATCAGGCGAGTGATACCACGGCCGTCATTGCTAAATCGTTAGACGAGTGTCGACGAGTTCATGATGAGCTAAAAAAAGATGGGATTAAATCCACGTTGATTCAAACCGAAAATCAGCGGTTGGTCAAGGGTGTTATTGTTGTTCCGGCCTATCTAGCTAAGGGACTTGAGTTTGACGCCGTTGTAATGTGGAATGGTTCTAAAGAAGAATATCCAACGGAGCGTGATGACCAGTTAGTGTACACAATTTGTAGTCGTGCTATGCACCGCCTGGACGTGATTTCAGTTGGGGAGTTATCACCAACGTTTAAGGACGTCCCAAAAGATGAGTATGATTTAGTAACCAAGTAGGTGAGTTTTGTTGAAGGATTTCTATGAATTTAGTAAAAATGAATGGAAACAGTTTTATCCAAATGAATCTGCTCCAATTACACAGGCTAATTTGGAAAGATTAAAGGCCTTTAATGATCAGATCTCACTTGACGATGTTTCTGATATTTACATGCCATTGGTACGCTTATTAGAACTGGCTTCTAAGCATTACCAAGATTGGGAGCTTACTGAAAGTGATTTTCTAAAACGTAAAACGCCTAAAATTCCATTTATCATCGGAATTTCGGGAAGTGTGGCTGTGGGGAAATCAACCGCAGCGCGTTTGCTTCAATACCTTTTTACCGATTTATTACCAGACATGAAAACGCAACTAATCACGACTGATGGTTTTTTGTATCCAACGAAAGTCTTAAAAGAAAAGGGCATTCTTGATCGTAAAGGGTTTCCTGAAAGCTATGACATGGAATCATTGATTCAATTTTTGGTTAAGATTAAGGCCGGTGTGAAAGAAGTAAAAGCACCAGTTTACTCTCATCAAACGTATGACATTATTCCTCATCGTTATGATGTCATCACTAATCCCGACATTTTAATCATTGAAGGAATTAACACGCTTCAAATTCCTGATCATCAGAAACTCTATATTGGTGATTTTACTGATTTTTCGATCTATATCGATGCTAATCCAGATCTGATTGAGACTTGGTACCTTAATCGTTTTAAGAAGTTAATGAAAACGGCTTTTCAGGATCCAACTAATTATTACTATAAGTACGCAAAAGAGGAGCCAGAACAGGCGGTTAAAATGGCGGGAAACGTTTGGAAAACCGTCAATTTACCGAACTTAAAGGAGTACATTTTACCAACACGTGAAAGAGCCAACCTTATTATTCATAAAGGTGTGGGTCACATCGTTGATAAAGTTTATCTTAGGAAATATTAAAATAAAAATCGCTCGATCGTTATAATTCAATGATTGAGCGATTTTTTATTGAGAAATAGATTAAATGGTTGCAAAGTTTACAGATGTAGATTATGATTAACATTGAATTTACAGATGTAAACCATGAATTGGAGGTGAATTATTTGGATCAAACCAAAAAAATTGAAGAAATTACGCCCGCTGAATGGCAAATTATGCGGTTAATTTGGACGATGGGAGATAGCTCATCACGAAAAATCATTGATACGATTGCGAAAAAACGTGATTGGAAAGAGTCAACGATTAAAACGTTACTTAGTCGATTGGTTAAGAAAGGTTTGTTAACTCGTTCTAAAAAGGGAGGCTATTTCGTTTATTCGCCCACTGTTAACGAACAGAATGCGATGAATCTAAGTGCTGAAGAACTTTTTGAACAAATGTGCGACATGCGTAAGGGCCAGACCATTATGGATTTGATTAACCAAAGTAAGATTAGTAAGAGTGATATTCACAAGTTGGGTGAAGTTTTGAGCCAAAAGCTAAAAACCGCCCCCGATAAAGTGGATTGTAACTGTTTACCAGGCGATATGGGCATGGATTGTCAATAGAAAGGAGCTTTTTAATGAAGGATATGGACAATGGAAAACATGATTCAATGGGGAAAATGAATATGAATCATGATAACCATAATATGAAAAATATGAACCCCAAAGACAATGATAATAGTCAAATGAACATGAAGGGTAATTCTAAAATGAAAATGGACCATGGTTCGATGAAAATGGATCATGGATCTATGAACATGGGAAACGGTTCAATGGATATGGGCGGCGGCCACATGATGAACATGGGAAACTTCAAACGGCGCTTTTGGATTTCATTGATTATTACGATTCCCATCTTATTACTTTCTCCGTTTATGGGGATGAAGTTGCCGTTTCAGATTACCTTTCCGGGGTCTGATTGGATTGTAATGATTCTTTCAACCATTCTGTTCTTTTATGGTGGTCAACCATTCTTTAGTGGAGCCAAAAATGAGTTGAAAAGTCATGCTCCAGCAATGATGACGTTGATTACACTAGGTATTTCAGCTTCGTACTTTTATAGTTTGTATGCTTTTATTATGAATACCTTCATTAATCCAAACGGTCATGTGATGAATTTCTTCTGGGAACTAGCAAGCTTGATTGTCATTATGCTACTAGGTCACTGGATTGAAATGGATGCGGTCATGAATGCTGGCGATGCGCTTAAAAAGATGGCTGCACTACTTCCAAGCACAGCCCATTTGGTTAAATCTAACGGAGAAACTAAGGATATTCAACTAGACCAGTTAAAAGCTGGCGACATTGTTTTGGTTCAACCGGGTGAAAAAGTTCCAGCTGACGGCGTGGTTGATTCTGGAACTAGTGCTGTAAACGAAGCCTTAGTAACTGGTGAATCGAAGGCAGTGACTAAGAAAAAGGGAAGTAAAGTAATTGGTGGATCCGTCAACGGTGATGGTAGTATGCAAGTCAAAGTTACCGCCACTGCTAAAGATGGATACCTAGCTCAAGTTATTAAAATGGTGCAAGCTGCTCAAAAGGAAAAATCAAAAGCGGAGACGTTAGCTGACAAGGTTTCGCGCTGGTTGTTCTATGGCGCCCTGATCATTGGAATTTTAGCATTGGTCGTTTGGACGATTTTAAGCGGATTAAGTTATGGACTGCAACGAATGATTACGGTCCTGGTTATCGCATGTCCCCACGCTTTAGGTTTAGCCATCCCACTAGTCGTAGCTAGAAGTACCTCAATTGCCGCTCAGAATGGACTGTTAATCAGAAATCGTCAGTCAATTGAAGAGGTTAAACGTTTGGATTACGTCTTTATGGATAAGACTGGGACTCTGACTGAAGGAGTCTTTCAAGTCAATGATGTAATCTCTGATTCCGATATGAGTAACGAAGAACTTCTGACTAAATTTGCTGATCTTGAAGCTAATTCTAGTCATCCTCTAGCAGCTGGAATCCTAGCCAAGGCTAAAAAGGAGCAAGTTTCCGTCGTCCCAGCCAAGAACGTCCAAGCCATTCAGGGAGTTGGACTAACGGGACAAATTGACGGAAAAGAGTATAAGATTGTGACAGCTAAGTATCTGACTGATAATCACATGGACTACGATCATAAACAATTTGATAATCTTGCTAGTCAAGGTAATTCGATTAGTTACTTGGTAAGTGATGATAAGGTGCTTGGGGTGATTGCCCAAGGAGATGTTCTTCGTCCTAAGTCAATTGACTTAATTAAGGCACTTAGAAGAATGAACATTACCCCCGTAATGCTCACTGGTGATAATGACTTGGCTGCTAAGCGAGTTGCTCATCAATTGGGTGATATTGATTATCGGTCCGAACTACTTCCACAAAATAAGGAAGAAATCATCAAAGAGTATCAGAATAAGGGTAATGATGTCATGATGGTTGGTGACGGTATCAACGATGCTCCGAGTTTATCACGTGCTAACATTGGAGTGGCCATCGGTGCTGGAACCGACATTGCCATCGAATCGGCTGACGTTGTACTGGTTAGAAGTGATCCAGAAGATATCATTGACTTCTTAGACCTTGCCAGAGCAACTAACCGGAAAATGGTTGAGAACCTCTGGTGGGGAGCTGGCTACAATATCATTGCAATGCCACTTGCTGCTGGGATCTTAGCTCCAATTGGAATTATCCTTTCGCCAGCCGTTGGGGCCTTGATTATGTCAGCTTCAACCATCATTGTGGCTGTGAATGCTTTCACCCTTCATATGGGAAAGATTAAAGAATAAACAATTAATTAGTCGATTAAGCAAGAGTGGCTTTCATTTGCCACTCTTTTTTTGTATAATCGATCCATTAAGTAATAAATTAAGTAACAAGGGATGGTGGGTGTTCATGGATCAACAAAAGAAAAAGTATTCCCCAATGATGAAGTTTTCGTTGTTGGCGGTTTCGTTAGTTTTAGCGTCATCACTGTCAGTTTCAGCGGAAGTACCACAATGGCAGCGTGCATTTCCAGGGCATTCATATTCAAGTATTGAGTTAATTGCCACCATGCCAGCTTTAGCAGTGATCATCTTCCTGCTTGGAAGTAGTTGGATTGCTAAAAAGATTGGTGCCAAAAGAACCGTTATACTCGGGTTGCTGGTCAGCGGAATCGCTGGAGTGATTCCCATTTTTGTTACTAATTATTATGTAATGCTTATTTCACGATTTGCTTTTGGAATTGGACTTGGTTTGTTGAATGGACTGGCCGTTAGTCTGATTGGAACCTTCTTTAAGGGAAAAGAAAAGAATCAACTGATGGGAGTTAGAAGTGGATTTGAGATGTTGGGTAATGCCATTTCAGCGTACGTTGCTGGTGCATTACTAGTTGATTTTGGCTGGCATAGTGCTTTTCTAATTTATACCTTGGCATTTCCGGTTGCCATCTTGTTTTTCTTCTTTGTTCCGTCACCACCAAAAGTGGAACATTATCAAGCGGAACGAAAAAACAAATACTTTCCAAAGATTAATACTGATGTTCTTTTCTGGACCATGCTACTTGCTGGATATCAAATTACGTATGTGGGTGCCACCGTTCGAATTGCTGAATTTATTGAAGGAACCGGGATTGGTTCCACACAACAGTCAGCGGTTGTTATCAGTATTGCGCCAATCTTTGGTTTAGTTGGTGGTATAGTCTTCAGTATGGCACTGATGAAGTTGAAGAAATATTTATTGCCCGTCGGAATTATTGCTAGTGGATTTTGTCAGCTATGGATTGGGTTATCACACTCGTTCTTTAGTGCGGCGCTTGGCTTTTTCCTAGTAACTTTTCTTGATGCGATTGTGGTTTCCTACATTTTAAACATTGCGACTGAAATTTCATCCAAAGGAACTCTGAACTTAACCACTTCCATCTTGTTGATTGGTAGTAATTGTGGAATCTTTTTAGCACCGATTGCTTTAGGTGGGATTGATTCGGTATTTAGTTCCAATAAGCCCGCATTAACCTTTGTGGTTTGTGGAATTATTCTACTAGCTATGGGAGCCGTTGGTGTATGGGATATTAAATTTTTACGCAGAAAAATATTTAATTAGGGCAGTGCATTTGATGCATCGCCTTATTTATTTTGGTCAAAGGAGCAAAAAACCATGAAAGTTAATTTTAAAAGTTCTCATACTAGTCCCATATCGCTCAAGGCCTTTTTGAGTCAACATGGGATTAGTCATCGGATGTATGCAGACTTAAAGCGAGCGAAAAATGCTTTTAAGATTAATGCTAAGACCGTCAAGCCATCGGTTAACGTTGCTTTTGATGATGTCGTCTCTGTCTTTCTCCCAAATGAATTATCTGATCCACGAATTGCGGTTAGTTTTGAACCAATTAATGTAATTTACGAAGATGAGAATTGGCTAGTGGTTAATAAAGAAGCTGGGTTAACGTCTGTTCCAGGCCCAAGCAACCAATCCGATACACTGGTGAATCGGATTAAGGGCTATTTAATAAATGAAGAGGCCGCAAATTTACGACCGCACATTATTACACGTTTGGATCGGTTTACTAGTGGACTGGTCTTAGTTGCTAAAAATCGTTTGGCAAATAGTTATGCCAATGAAGAGCTGAATCGTCATGAAATTGATAAGCGATACCTAGCAATCGTTTCTGGCAAAATGACACAAAAGCACGGGCTCATTGACCAGCCAATTGGGCGAATTGGTGATAACTTTGCGAGACAAGTGACTACGTCGGGAAAGGCCGCACAGACGGAATACTGGGTTAAAAAAGACTTAAGTGATGCATCACTATTAGAAATTAAACTTCACACTGGGCGTACCCATCAGATTCGGGTTCACATGACATCGATTGGTCACCGGCTGCTTGGTGATGAACTTTATCATGGTCCACTTGATCGGGGAATTAAACGCCAGGCGTTACATGCTTTTACGCTTTCTTTCTTTGATCCGTTTCAAGGACGGCAGTTAAATTTTGAAGCCAAGTTGCCTGATGATATGGAAAAGGTAATTTCCAAAAATTAGTATGTAAATTTTTTAAAATTTGCTACAATAAAGTTAGTAAAGTAAGGAGAATGTTCCGTGGAAGATAACATCCAGTTAGGTGAAAAATCCTTTGATAAAATGATGTTTGTACTTAATAAGCCGGTGAATGAGAAGAATCACCTTGACTATAAGTTCAAAGATTATGAGATGCAGCAAATTGCTGACGACATTTGGGCAATGCCTGCTTACATGAAAAAAGACGATGATTTTACCATTTTCTTCATTGTTACCAGGGTTAATAGTGGCGAGATTGTGGTAGCAATGGCAACTGGTCAGTCTGGTAAAAAAGGTCAGTTTGATCTGTCACGACCAGTTAATACGGGTGCCGGATTAAACGAATTATATAAACACGATCAGGACCAAGCGAAAGAAGCTCTTCACTTTTTGAATTTAATTTCAAAAGCTGGTGAGGGTGAATGGCGAATGGTAGAAGACTAAACAGAAAATAGGAGAGTTAACATGGCCCAAATTTATTTAGCAAGTCCATTTTTTAGTAACGAACAAATTCAAAGAATTGAAGTTGTTGAACACGCATTAGAGGCAAATCCAACGGTGACTGATTTTTATTCACCACGTAAACATCAGGACGCTGAAAATGAACAGTTTACCCTTCCATGGGCGAACGAGATCTATCATCGTGACATGGAAAATCTAGAAGCAGCTAAAGCAGTGGTGGCTGTGGTTGATTTTGGTGGTAGTAATGTTGATAGTGGTACTGCGTATGAGATTGGTGCGGGGGTTCAAATGGGAAAGCCCGTTGTGGTCTTTCAGCAAAAGGATGAACCACTTAACCTAATGATCTCAGAAAGTTTGCATGCTTACCTGAAAAACGGCGAGCAACTCCAGGCTTATGATTTTACTAAGATGCCAGAGAGTCACTATACAGGGAACATTTTTTAAGTCGAATTAAAGGAGAAAGATTATGAATAATGATCAATTATCTGGAATGAGATTTTTCGAAGTAACGGTATTAAATGCAGTCATTACGATTCTTGAATTTTTGGGTGGGATCTTTTCGGGAAGTTTGTCACTTCTTTCGGACGCCTTCCATAATTTGGGGGATTCCATTTCAATTGTATTGAGCTATATTGCTCATCGAATAAGTAAAAAACAACAAACCAAACAGAACACTTATGGCTTTAAACGAGCTGAAATTATTTCGGCGTTCTTGAATTCATTGTTTTTGATTTTAATTTCGCTTTTTTTGATTATTGAAGCTGTTAAGCGAATTTCACATCCAGAAACAATTAATGGGCCAGTAATGCTGGTGGTTGCAGTTGTCGGAACTGTGGCCAACTTCTTTTCTGCTTTTTTGTTAAATAAAGGCGCTAAGCACAACTTGAACATGAGAGCCACCTACCTCCACTTGTTGAGTGATTCGTTGTCATCGCTTGGAATTATTATTGGTGGAATCTTAATTGCTTTCTTGAATTGGACAATTGTGGATCCAATTGTGACCATCCTAGTGGCACTTTACATTATGTGGGAGAGTTGGCCCATCATTAGGAAAACGGTGGGGATTTTGATGGAAAGTGCACCCAAACTGAATTACGCTGCCATTAAAAAAGATCTATTAAAAATTGATGGGGTGACTGGTGTTCACCACGTGCATGCGATGATGGTGGATGAAAACAGCATCGTTTTTTCGGCTCACGTTAATATGAAAAATATGCCCTTAGATCAGGTCCAATTAATTTACGATAAGATTAATAAATTATTGAAGAGTAAGTATCACATTGACCATGTCACGATTCAACCAGAAGTTGACCGGGGAAGACATGATGATTTATTTTACGATAACGGCAAAGACATATAAAAAAACAGTTTCTTTCTACTAGAGAAAGAAACTGTTTTTTTGTGATTTTAAAGTGATCTATAAAGTGCTGTCTGGATCTAATTTATTGGTTTCGTTAACATACCATTCTGACCAATCAGTGGTGGGGTTACCGTTTTCAAAGTAAGTCTGACTTAATTTACTTAAAAGGATTGCGAAATCACCATAGTCAAGTTCAATGATGTCAGCGACAACGTCTCGTGGACTATTATTACTCAGAGTGACGATTTCACGGTTTAAATCAGCAATTACACCAGATTCACCGTCAAAAGTACTCATAACTTCCAGGTTGTTGTTCCTAAATAGTTTGATGTAGAAAGGAACAAAATCGTTAACAACCTTTTTTTGGCCCTGCTCACTTAAATCACTAAACTTTACATTGTCACTCATATTTTTCCTCCTGTATGATACCGTTACAAATCTAATTTAATTATATCTGTCTGGATACCATTCGTAAAATAGTTTTTTGTAACGAAAACTCAATGAGATTTTTTACTTATATTTTGATATGCTAGAAATATTAAAGAAAAGGGGTGAGTCGCATGTTTGGGAAGAATCAACTGGATCCGGATTCGCGTTTTCGTAATTATAGTGACTTGGTCATTAAGACCTGTATGTTGGCGGGTAAAATCATGATTGAAAATGGGTCAGAAATGACACGAGTTAATGACACCATTAAGCGAATCGCACGAAATGCTGGGATGCCAAACTTGAAGACTTACATTACGATTACTGGAATTATGATTTCCGTTAATGATAATTCAGAAACTCAGATTACTGAGATTGATAAGCGGGCTTTTGACTTAAGAAAAATCACGGCTGTGAACGATTTATCGCGACGCTTTGCGGAACACAAGACAACGTTAGAGCAGTTCTATCAAGAATTGCAACACGTTAGTGATCTGGATACTTATTTTCCGTATTGGATGAAAATGTTAGCGGCTGCGGTCCTTTCAGGATCCATTGAAGTGGTTTTTCGTGGTGATTATTCGGTATTCTTTATTACCTGTCTGATTGGGATGTTAGGTTGGATTATTTTTGACTATTTGAATCGTATCGTGAAAGTTGAGTTTATAAACGAATTTACTGCGGCCATTTCAATTGGCATGTTAGCCATGCTAGCCCGAAAGTTGGGACTTGGAAGTGGTGTGGATAATATGATTATTGGGAGTGTGATGCCGCTTGTTCCTGGCGTCCAAATTACTAATGCGGTCCGAGATTTAATGTCTGGCAACCTTGTTAGTGGACCAGCTAGAGCAATGGAAGCCATTATGGGAGCGTGTGCTTTAGGATTTGGAGTGGCACTTGCTTTGAAGTGGTTTGGATAGGGGTGTTTATGATTGAAATTTTAGTGAAAATAATTGGAGTTTACGTTGCCACCCTTTGTTTTGCAATTTTGATCAACGTGCCACCGCGTGCTCTTAATCTAGGTGGATTGGTGGGGGTTGCCAGCTATTTAGTGTACCTAACCTACAATTCGATTTTTGGTGGTTACGTTGGTGGAAACGTCTTTGGAGCGTTTACGATTGGGATCTTGGGAATGCTGGCAGCTCGGTACAAAAAAATGCCAATCATCGTTTTTAACATTCCAGCGTTAGTTCCGCTTGTTCCCGGTGGACAGGCGTATGAAGTTATGAAATACATTGCAACGGGCAACACGCACTTAGCGTTTGTTTACTTAATGCAAGTCGCGATGATTGCAGGAGCGTTGGCGATTGGGTTCTTACTAGCCGAGTTGGCGATTCAACTGTTCTTTCACATCACCCATCTTTTGAAAGGAATCGTATCTTAATTGAAAGTAAAAACCACATTGACAAGCGACCAATGTGGTTTTTAGTTAGTTTGAAGCTGTTTGACAAAGTCTTGATAATCCTGCTCCTCACCGGTATCGGTGATTTGAATATTATCGAGGTTGGCGTTTCTTAGGTCACCTTCACTAATATTTAACTCATTAGTAAAAGTCGCATTTCCAATCAAATGAAGATCGTAGTGAACCCCACTGCGTTTTATGTGAGTTTTTACCATACCACCTGGATTATAAATATTGACGGTTTCGTCAAAGTCCGAATCATGAGTTAAGATTTCGTAAATTAGACTGGTGGCCGTCATTCCAGTACCACAGGCATTTGTAAGACCTACACCCCGTTCGAAGGTTCGAACGAAAAGTTCATTTTGACCCATAACGTTAGCAAAACTAACGTTGACGCCGTCCGTAAAGTACTTGTTTTTTCCGTTTAGCATTTTGCCTAGCTTAACTAAATCGTCTGATTTAATTTGATCCATACTCATAAAACTAATGAGATGAGGATTAGGCACTGCGACCGCTGAATAATCTAATCCAGAAATGAAATCATTGACTGGCTGATCTAACAGTGGTGTTTTGATATTTTCAAGGGGCAGACTCTTAGCGTCAAATGAAATTGGTGAGATCTGGACACTAAAGGCGGGAACCCCAGGTGCAATGTCGCTTTCTTTTGTCACATCTAGATCTGCATCGTTGGTTTCAACCTTGAAAGCATCCTGACCAAACTTTTGTGACAAGTACCGAGAAACGGTCCGAAGTCCGTTTCCACACATTGAAGCTTCACTGCCATCGGCGTTAAAGACTCGCATTTTCCCCAGTGCATTGGGGTGGTTTGATGAATCAACTACCAGAACCCCATCGGCGCCGTTTAAAATGTGATTTTTGGGGTCTGAAATGGTTTGAGCAAGTTTTTTAAGTTTCGAGTCAGTTAGTTTTTGGTCTAATTCGGTTTGATCCAAAATAAAGAATTGATTTTCGGATCCATGTACTTTAAGTAATTTAGTCATAATTTAGTCTCCTAATAAATTAGTCGGTTGTTGTCAAAGAAGTTTCTGTAAATTAGCTTGACGGCTTTATCTGAATCTTTAATGTCAGTTCCAAGCATCACGGAAATCTTGGAAGCTCCTTGATTAATCATGTGAATGGAGATGCCATTGTCGGTTAGGGGCCGAATGATTTTTTCAATGGTGTGATTATCAGACTGCATTCCCTCCCCAACGATCATGATGATGGCATAGTCATTAATCCAACGAATTTGATCGGGATGAAGGGCATCTTTGATTTCTCTTGTAATTTCTTTGACGATATGGTCATTTAGTTGGGCCTTATCAAAGATAATGGTCAGGTCATCGATTCCAGAAGGCATGTGTTCGTACGACACGTTGTATTTGTACAGAATTTTGAGAATCTTAAGGGTAAAACCCACTTGTTTGTTAAGCAGATAGCGATGAATGTACAGTGCTGAGAAGTGCTTGGCACTGGCTACCCCAGTAATTACGCGAGTTGGTTGAAATTTATTTTCAGGAACAATCAGGGTTCCGGGTAAATCAGGGGCCGATGTATTTTTCACGTTGATTGGAATTCCGACCTGGATTGCTGGAATGATGGCTTCATCATGAAAGACTGAGAAACCAGCATACGAGAGTTCTCTCATTTCTCTATAAGTCATTACGTCGATAGCTTTCGGGTTTTTAACCACCCTCGGGTCAACCGAATAGATTGCGTTGACATCGGTAAAGTTTTCGTATAGATCAGCTTGAAGCCCACGAGCTACGATTGAGCCTGTAATATCGGAACCACCTCTTGAAAAGGTAGCGATTTGATTATCATCATTGACCCCAAAAAATCCTGGAAAGATCATTTTTTCTTTAACGTCACGAAATCTTCTGATGTTTCCGTAGGTAACTGGATTGATTTGCGCATCGGCAACGTCGCCGGTGACTTTAAAACCAATTTCTTTTGGATCCATAAACCTTGCGGGAATTTTAAGTTGGTTTAGAATCATCGTCAACATTTGCGCGTTGAGGTATTCTCCCTGAGCTTTAAAGGTACTCATTAGATGAGCAGAATCCGGAAACGATTGATTAGGTAATTCTCTTAACTGTGAGACAATTTGGGTAATCTGTTTCGTCTGAACGTTAAATGATTCACCAATTTCTTGATAGCGATCAATAATTTGATTAAGAATGTCAGAAAAGTCTTCATGGTCAAGAACTTTTTTAGCATACTCGATTAATAAGTCGGTAACTTTCACGTCACCTTTGAAGCGAGTTCCGGGAGCAGAAACAACGACTGCCTTCCGATCTGGATCTGATTTGATGATATTAATTACCTTTTGAAATTGGGCTCCGTTAGCTAGTGAGCTCCCACCGAATTTGGTTACTTTCATGAATTATTCATCCTTAAGAATTTAATTAAGTTGAATTGTAGCATTAATTTTTAATTTATCAATCTTGGAACCCAAAATATGTGAAATAATTATTAATTTAGATGATATTAATTGACGAATAGGTCAAAATGGGTTATATTTTTAACAAATTTAAATAGAGGTTGCAGGTAACAAGATTAGCTAATGGAGATTTACTCGTCGAAGAAGTTAGTGAAAGGGTTGTTTGCCGAAGCACTCTGTCAGAGTAGTGGCACTGGTGCTGGGACGTGATTTAATAAATCGCGGACTGTCGCAGATATTCTGCGGGGAGCTATTCAAGAATATTTGATCAAATAATGTCAAATTAATTATTTTTAGATCTTTTTGTTCAACTCCTGAGCAAAAAGATCTTTTTTTATAAATTATTTAAGAGGTGCGAGATGAAGTCGGTTATTGATAAGCAAGATATAAGAAATCATGATTTGTACATTGGTGGGATTAAGGCCAGTGATTTAGCAAAAGAATATGGAACACCCCTAGAGGTTTATGACGTTAGTAAGATCAAGAGTCAAATTGAAAAATTTAAACGGGTTTTTGAAGACCGTAAAGTTAGTTACTCGGTTAATTATGCTAGTAAGGCGTTTGCCACGGTTGGAATGTATCAAATTGTGAAGCAAGAGGGAGCTGGAATTGACGTAGTTTCCGGTGGCGAGTTGTACACTGCGCTTCAAGCTGATTTTCCGATGGCACGGGTCAGTTTTCACGGCAACAATAAATCAAAAGACGAACTAACGATGGCTGTCAAAAACGGAGTGGGAACGATTATGTTGGATAATTTCCATGAAATTGAGTTACTCCACGACGTGCTAGAAGAGCAAGATAAAAACATCGACGTGATGTTACGGATTACCCCTGGTATTTCAGCTCATACTCATGAGTACATCCAAACGGGTCAGGTCGACAGTAAGTTTGGATTCGATCTGGCATCAGGACAAGCTGATGAAGCTTTACAAAAGGTCCTTTCTGAGAAGCGAATGAATATGAAAGGGGTTCATGCTCACATTGGGTCTCAGATTTTTTCACCCGAAGGCTTTGTGGGAGCTGCCGATAAACTTGTTGATGTAATGAAGCACTGGCATGACGATTTTGATTACACGGCGAAAGTAATCAACGTTGGTGGTGGTTTTGGTATTCAATACACCGACGAAGAACATCCCGTCGCCCCAGAGGACTTCGTTTCAGCCATTGTGGATGAGATTAAAGAAAAAACGACTGAGGCTGATTTACCAACTCCATCAATTTGGATTGAACCGGGCCGTTCAATCGTCGGTTCAGCAGGTTATAGTTTGTACACAATTGGTTCCAGAAAAGATGTCCCCGGGATTAAGTCGTACGTTTCCGTTGATGGTGGGATGGGTGATAACATTCGGCCAGCTTTATATGAAGCAGACTATGAAGGCGCTCTTGCAGGCAATGTTGATGGAAAGCCGGTTGAAACCGTCCGAATTGCCGGGAAATACTGTGAATCAGGTGATATCTTGATTAAGAATCAACCGCTCCCAAAGAGCCAACCGGGAGACATTTTTGTAATCTTCAACACCGGGGCTTACGGATACTCAATGGCTTCCAACTATAATCGAAATCCACGGCCAGCCGTTGTGTTTGTTGAAGATGGTAAAGCACAGTTAGCGGTCCAACGTGAGAGTTATGCGGACCTGACCCACTTAGATAAGAAATTAAAGGAGAACTAGAAGATGGCACAATTAGATGCACAGTCAATCATTAAATTTATTTCTAACTCAGACAAAAAGACCCCAGTCAAGGTTTATTTGAAAGGTAAGTTAGGAAAAATCAAATTTCCTAAGGGAATTGAGAATTTTACCACTAACAAAACTGGTGTCATTTTTGGCGACTGGGCTAACGTTTCTAAATTTCTTAAAAAGAATAAAAAATTAATCAGTAGTTATGAAATTGAAAGTGATGCACGAAATTCTGCCGTTCCATTACTTGATACCAAGAACCTAGACGCTCGGATCGAACCTGGTGCTATTATTCGTGATCAGGTCTCAATTGGAAAGCATGTTGTCATAATGATGGGAGCTTTAATCAACATTGGAGCTGAGATTGGTGATGATTCTATGATTGACATGGGGACCATCCTGGGTGGTCGTGCGATCGTTGGAAAGCATTGTCACATCGGTGCTGGTGCTGTTTTGGCCGGTGTGATTGAACCAGCTAGTGCTAAACCGGTTCGAATTGACGATAACGTCTTAGTTGGTGCTAATGCGGTTGTGATTGAAGGCGTTCATGTTGGTGAGGGTGCAGTGATTGCTGCTGGCTCAGTGGTTTTGCATGATGTTGAACCTAATACCATGGTAGCCGGGGTTCCTGCTAAAAAGATCAAGGACATCGACACTCAGACCAAGTCTAAGACTAAACTTGAAGACGACTTAAGGAAGTGATGAATGTGTCAGATAACCCGACCAAGTTGAGTGACGATGATCTCCTTGAAATTTATCGTCATCTTCACCAAATCCCAGAATTAGCAATGCATGAGTTTCAGACCCATGAATATCTAAAAGAAGTCATTGATAAGTTTAAAACGGACTATATGGAAGTTAATGTACCAGAAAAGTTACCAACTGCGATTTTGGTGCTGGTCCATGGAACTGATCCCAAGCGTACTATTGGATACCGAACGGATATTGATGCGTTACCAGTTAAGGAAAAAACGAATTTAACGTTTGTGTCAAAAAATGATGGTGTGATGCATGCGTGTGGTCATGATATCCACATGACGGTTGCGTTGAGTATCTTGAATTACTATGCTGCTCATCAACCCCAAGATAATTTGTTAGTTTTTTTTCAACCAGCTGAAGAAAGTGAAAATGGCGGTAAGGTGGCATACGAGGACGGTATTTTTACCGGGAAGTGGCATCCAGATGAATTTTATGGTCTACATGACAACCCCCAGCTTCCGGTTGGGGCAATCGGTTGTCGGATGGGTACACTGTTCGCTGGGACAACCGAGGTCAACGTTGACCTGATCGGAAAAAGTGGTCATGCTGCTTATCCGCAGGATGCAAACGACATGATTGTGGCCGCCAGTCAGTTTATTAATCAGGTTCAGACGATTGTATCAAGGAGTGTTGATCCGATTGAAGGCGGGGTTGTTACCTTTGGAAAAATGGAAGCCGGTACCATTCGAAATGTGATCGCTGGTCATGCTCGAATTGAAGGAACGATTCGGGGTCTGACCCAGAAAATGATTGAGTTGATTGATAAGCGGTTAAAAGAAGTCGCTAATGGGATTTCAGTGAGTTACGACTGCCAGGTTAAACTCAACCTGAATCAGGGCGGTTATTTGCCAGTCGAGAATAATCCGAAGTTAACCAGTAATTTTATTGATTACATGGAAAAACAAAAAAACGTTGATTTTATTAACACGACGCCCGCAATGACGGGAGAAGATTTTGGTTATTTGTTGTCAAAAATCCCCGGAACAATGTTTTGGTTGGGAATTGGTGACCCAAAGTCTCAGCTTCATGAGGCGACGCTTACCCCCAATCCAAAGGCAATTGCGATTGGAAGTAGAGCCATTATCGGATTTTTGAATTATCGAATGCAACAAGGAACAAAAAAATAGGGGAGATCATAATCATGGTAGAAAAAGCAGATTTATTAACGGCCATCGTCACCCCGTTTGGCAATTACGGTGAGGTTGATATTACACGGCTTAAGAAGCTGATTAAACATTTGGTTGATACGGGGACCAATGGATTTGTGGTCGGCGGAACGACTGGTGAAACTCCGACATTATCTGAAGACGAAAAATTAAAACTGTACGGTGAATTTGGCAAGATTGTGGGCGATCAGTATCCGGTAATTGCAGGAACTGGTTCAAACAATACCCGACAAACGGCTGAGTTTAACCAGAAAGTGATGCAATTAGATGGGATTGATTATGGCTTGGTGGTTGTGCCTTATTACAACAAACCCGACCAACGGGGCATGAAGGAACACTTTAAGTACGTTGCCGATCATTCAGATAAACCAATCATCATCTATAACATTCCTGGACGAACGGGCGTGAACATGGATAAGGAAACGGTCGTGGAATTATCCGAATACAATAACATTGCTGGAATTAAGCAGTGTGGCTCACTTCCTGATATGGAATACATCATTTCCAACACTCCAGATGATTTTCTGGTTTACAGTGGTGAAGATCCACAAGCACTAGCAACTAAGATGCTTGGTGGTGATGGAGTGATTTCGGTTGCTTCCCATGTCTATGGTAAGCAATTAAGGGGAATGTACGATGATTTAGATCAGGGGGATTACAAAGCAGCTGGCAAGCTTCAACGTTGGTTAACACCAAAGATGCAAGCTTTATTTATGTATCCCTCCCCGTCACCAACTAAAGCTGCTTTAAATGCTAATGGTTTAAATGTGGGTGGTTGTCGTTTACCAATTGCAACCCTAAATCAAGATGAGAAAAAAGAATTGGCAAAAGCACTAGACGTTGATTCTTTAGGAGACATTTTAAATGATTAAAGTATTAGTAGCAGGCTTTCGTGGCTCAATGGGCCAAAAGGCCGTTAAGATGATTGAAAAGAATGGTGATTTTAATTTGATAGGCGTATATGACCCGAAAGCAAACGATTTGAGTCCTGAAAGTTATGATTTACCAAAAGACGTAAAAGTTTATAACGATTTTGATCAGATTAAGGGACCAGATGTAGACGTTTGGGTTGATTTTACGGTTCCAAAAGCAGCTTATCCAAACACTAAATTTGCCTTGGATCATGGGATTCATCCGGTTATTGGAACCAGTGGGTTAAGTGATGATCAACTAGCTGAATTGCAAAAATTAGCGGACAATGAAAATGTGAGTGGGATTATTGCGCCGAACTTTGGAATTTCAGCGGTATTGTTAATGAAATTTGCTAAAGAGGCAGCTCAGTATTTCCCTAATGCAGAGGTGATCGAGATGCATCATCAGGATAAAAAAGATGCTCCGTCTGGGACCGCCATTAATACGGCCAAGTTAATCAGTGAGGGAAGAAAGAAACGACCCAAAGCTTTATCCACTGAGGAAACCCTAAAGGGTGCTCGTGGAGCCGAGTATGATGGAGTTCCGATTCATTCCGTTCGACTTCCTGGATATGTTGCTCATGAACAGGTGCTGTTTGGCGGAGATGGTGAAGCACTCACCATTCGTCAAGATTCCTTTGATCGTGATTCATTTATGAATGGTTTAAAGGTTGCCATTGAGAGAGTTGACGGTTTAGATGGGTTAGTTGTTGGATTAGAAAATATTTTATAGAGGGGCAAGTAGTAATGAAAGAGTATAATGTCGCAATTTTAGGTGCCACTGGTGCCGTTGGAACACGTCTAATGGATAAGTTAGCTGAATCAAGTATCCCGGTTAAAAGTCTGAAATTGTTGGCTTCTAAAAGATCCGCTGGGAAAAAGCTCGAGTATCAAGGTGACGAATTAACCGTCGAAGAGGCCACTCCCGACTCATTTAACGGTGTTGATTTAGTCCTTGCTTCAGCTGGCGGTTCTGTTTCCAAAAAATTGTTACCGGAAGCCGTGAAGCGTGGTGCCGTTGCGGTTGACAATACGAGTGCGTTTCGAATGGACCCGGATGTTCCCTTGGTTGTGCCAGAAGTGAACCCAGATGCTTTAGAGAATCATCATGGGATCATTGCCAATCCAAACTGTTCCACCATTCAAATGGTAGTGGCGTTAGAGCCGATTAGAAAACAGTTTGGGTTAAAACAAATTATTGTTTCTACTTATCAAGCTGCTTCAGGTGCTGGTCAGAGTGGACTTGATGAATTAAAAGATGAAGCGCAAGAACACCTTGATGGCAAAAAGATGGATGCTCACATTTTTCCAGTCAAAGGTGAAAAGGAACATTATCCGCTAGCATTTAACCTTTTACCCCAAATCGATGTGTTTGAAAAAGACGGTTATACTCACGAAGAGTGGAAGATGATTCACGAAACGAAGAAAATCATGTTGAATGATATGGATTCTGGAGATATTAAGGTGACTGCTACTTGTGTTAGAGTTCCAGTGGAGATTTGTCACGGTGAGTCAGTTTATTTCACGGTCAAGGATGAAAAAGCCGCCAGTCGTGAAAAGATCCAAAGGATTTTAAATGATGCTCCGGGAGTAACTCTTAAAGATGATCCCAAAAAACAACTCTACCCACAACCAATCGACGCTGCCGGCAAGGAAGATACATACGTTGGAAGAGTTCGACCGGACCAGGAAAATGATGATGCCTATAACATGTGGGTAGTATCCGACAATTTGTTAAAGGGTGCTGCACTAAATACGGTTGAAATTGGCGAAGAATTAGTTAAAAGAGATTTAATTTAATGATTAAATTTCTTGACGATGATGATAAGAAGAGGATTAACATGCCTACTTTAAATGAAAACTTGCAAAATCGGTTTAACAAGAATTTAACTCAACTGCAACCATCAGCAATTCGAGCTTTTTCGGAGTCGATATCTGATATTGACGGGTTGATTATGCTATCAGTGGGAGAACCAGGATTTAACACCCCTGAACACGTTAAAAAAGCAATGATGAAGAGTATTGAAGATAATCACTCGCATTATTCCCCTCATAAAGGAATCAAATCTTTAAGAGATGCCATCAGCAACTTTATGGCAAAGAAATATAATTTAAAGTATGATCCTGATACTGAAGTAATGGTTAATATGGGAGCAACCGAAGCGCTTGCTTCGTCGATACTTTCCACGGTTAATCCTGATGATGAAGTTTTGATTCCAGCACCTTTCTATCCCCTATACGAGTCATTAGTACGTTTTGCTGGTGGGAAACCCGTGTTTATCGATACGTCCACTTCTGATTTTGTTTTAACACCTAAAGAATTGGATGAGGCACTCTCAAATCATCCCAGTGCTAAAGCGTTGATCTTAAATTATCCAAATAATCCAACGGGGGTTGAATACACACCAGAGCAGTTAGAAGCCCTTGTCCCAATTCTGAAACAACATTTACTCTTTGTGATTACCGATGAGATCTATAGTGAGTTAACCTATGGTATTAAACATCATTCGCTGGCAGAGTATTTACCTGATCAAACGATTGTAATTAATGGAGTGTCTAAATCTCACGCAATGACTGGTTATCGACTGGGGTTCACGGTTGGACCCGCTGAATTTATCACTCAGGCTAATAAGATGCATGGTTATTTAGTTTCTTCACCATCAGACCCTGCTCAATATGGTGCACTTGAGGCACTTAAGAATGGGATGGATGATGCTTTTTCGATGCGAGATGAATACCAAAAGAATCGGGATGAGGCCATTTTCCGGCTAAAGAAGATGGGACTTGATCCGATTGATCCTACCGGAGCGTTTTATATTTTCGTAAAAATTCCAGCAAATTATGGAAATGATGACGTTCGTTTTGCCAAGGATTTAGCGCAAAACGCTAAAGTTGGTGTAATTCCCGGATCAGCGTTTGGTGACGGTGGTAAAGGCCACGTGCGAATTTCCTACGCTGCTTCTAGTGATGATTTAGAGGAAGCATTAAGTCGGATGGAAAATTATTTAAGTTAATGTAATTATTAAAAAAGCGGAATTAGACATTTGTCTAATTCCGCTTTTGTTTAAAATTGTTTAAAGATGCAGGTACGTTCCAAGGAAAAAACTAATCATCAAGATGATGAAGACGATGGTAGTAATGATGACGTACATTTTATCGTGTTCTTTATAAAATGAATAGATTGATACGACCACCCTTAGAACCGGCGTTAGGATTAAAGCAAAAACGCCTAACATCATGATGGAATAGGGTTTTAATTGAATGATTCCCTTTAGCAGTTGACCAAAGGAGGTTAGGTAATAGTGACTGCCAAACCCCGTTGTTCCGGTAACAAGGTACAAGAAAAGTCCAAAGACCATGATGATGACAGAAACAATCACGCCGATACGCATGATTTTTCCGATAATTTTTTCGATTCGAATATTTTCAGTTTCTTGATTTTTCTCACTTTGATTTACATTATTTTGAGTGCTCATGATAAGAAGTTCACCCCAAATCCTTTAAGAATCATTTGAATGCCAAGGTAAATTAGGATGGGAATAAAAATAATTCGAATTAACTTGGAAGGCATGATTTGCATTATACGTGACCCGACGGTGGCTCCAACGATAATTCCAAGCGCCAGTGGAACGGCGATCTGAGGCAAAATTGATCCGTTAAAAAAGTAAATGGTGGCACTCGCTGCTGCCGTGACCCCCATCATTAAATTACTGGTGGAACTTGATGGTTTGAGTGGCATCTTCATGAAAGTATCCATCGCAATTACCTTAAAGGCACCGGATCCAATTCCCAGTAAGCCACTGGCAATTCCGGCGCCAAACATTACGGTTAAACCAGCTGGAACGTTTGTTACCTTATAGTCAATCTGCTTTTTTAGGTTTTTATCGTAGTAAGAACCATTTAGCTTGAGTTCTTTTGCAATTTTATCTTCACTGGTTGTATTCGTTTGAACCTGTTTGCCCCAAATCTTTTTAACCATATTTAAACCGGAAAAGAAGAGTAACAGGCCAAATAAAATGTAGAGAAAGATTGGATTGATCACTCCAGTTAGTAAAGCACCGGCAACGGCCCCAATGGAAGTAGCAATTTCTAGAAACATGGCTACCCGTAAGTTTAAGACGTTGTCTTTTAGATAGGCGATCGTTGCTCCTGAACTGGTAGCAATCACGGCAATGATACTTGCACCAATCGCATACTTAATGTCGAGATTAAATCCGATGGTTAAAACCGGTGTAATGATCATCCCACCACCGATTCCTAGGATTGAACCCAGAACACCCGCAAAAACTCCTACCAGTAACATGATAATAAGGCTATGAATCATTAATAAAACTCCAATCTGTAAAATTCATGGTGCAATTATATCACACTAATCACGGCGATTTTGGTGCTTCTCTCAATCGGCTAATCGATATTATGTTATACTTTTTTTATATGAATTCTTGGAGGTATGGCATTTATGATGATTGGAAGGGACGTTAGTCGTCCGTACAAATTAACAATTGCGTTTCTCTTATCGTTAATCCTGACGATTGGAGTCAAAATGAGTTTTGGCTACGTTGACTTTTTAGATTCAATGATAATTGGAACCATTCAAGGGTACCCGTCTTCATTTGAAGAAACCATCTTCTCAATGATTAGTTTTGTCGCGAGTCCCAAGATGGATATTGTGTGGATACTTATAATTGCTGTTTTGTTGTGGTGGTTTAAGTATAAAATACCGGCATTCTTTTCGCTGGTATTGGTTTTTGGTGGAGATGCCATTGGATTTGTGATTAAACACATCGTAGCCAAGCCCCGTCCTTCAATGCATTTGCCGGGGGACACTGGCTTTAGTTATCCTAGTGGACATGTTTTAGGAGCTTTTCTAGTGATTAGCGTCCTGTGGATCATAGTGGTTCCAATGATTAATCGACAATCAACTAAATGGATTATTAGAACTATTTTAGCAATTGTTCTTTTCCTAGTGATGATCTCACGGGTTTATCTGAATGCCCATTTTCCTTCAGATACGGTTGGTGCCGCCTTAATTGCTTACACATGGCTTCAAGTTTGTGAATATGGGTACGTAAAGTGGGCCAAGGAGCTAAGTACAACAAAGATTTTTCAGAATACAATTTACTAATTTCATGAAAGTGATTGATAATCGTTAACTTATCACTTATACTTTATTTATAATGAAATATGAATTCTAAGAAGAGGCGCGACTTTTATCAGTAATTTGCCAGAGATTCACTTAATCGATGAGGGCTTATGAAAGGGAAAGTTGCCGAAACTGATCACGTGGTAAATGATTGGTTGGGTTTTGATTTAATAAGTCAAGGACTGTCGTGTGTTGCACGGAGAGCTTTCTAAGATTACGATTAGTAAGAATTTGTGGACTCTTTTGGAAGTTATTCAAGAGGGTCTTTTTCTTTGTCGTTTTGTTATTGGGTTTCTTCTTAATTATTTAGGAGGAGAATTTATGTCTGAAAAAAATGGAAACGGACAGGTGAAGCGGGGATTAAAGTCTCGTCATGTGTCTATGATCGCCCTTGGTGGTTGTATTGGAACCGGTCTTTTTGTGACTAGTGGTGGAGCAATTCACAATGCTGGTCCCGGTGGTGCGTTAGTAGCATATGTATGTATGGGAATCATGGTTTATTTTTTGATGACTAGTTTGGGAGAAATGGCCACTAATATGCCAGTCTCTGGATCATTTGCTACATATTCAGCTAAGTACGTTGATCCGGCTTTAGGGTTTGCAATGGGTTGGAACTACTGGTTTAACTGGGCAATTACGGTGGCGGTTGACGTTAGTACGGTGGCAATCGTCATGCAATTCTGGCTGCCACATTTTCCGAGTTGGATTTGGAGTTTAGCGGCTCTGTCACTGATTTTGTTGATTAACATCTTGTCCGTCAAGGCGTTTGGAGAAACTGAGTTCTGGATGTCTTTGATCAAAGTGATCACGATTTTTATCTTTCTAGCCGTCGGAATTTTGACCATTTTTGGAATTATGGGTGGTCACTTTATTGGAATGAGGAACTTTACCTATAAGCAGGCTCCCTTCGTAAACGGGATTCCCGGCATTCTGAGTGTTTTCGTAATTGCTGGATTCTCATTTCAAGGAACTGAGTTAGTTGGAATTACAGCTGGAGAGTCAGAAAACCCACGGGAAACGGTCCCAAAAGCGATTCATGAAGTATTTTGGCGCATCATTTTATTCTATATTCTGGCAATTGTTGTGATTGCTGCAATTATTCCATATACTAGTCCCGATTTGTTGGGATCAAGTGCTTCAGATGTTGCCATTAGTCCGTTCACGATTGTGTTTGAACGTGCCGGATTAGCTGGAGCTGCAAGTATTATGAACGCGGTCATCTTGACCTCCGTGATTTCTTCAGCCAACTCTGGGATGTATGCCTCAACGCGAATGTTGTATTCGATGGCCGATGAAGGTTATGCTCCAAAAGTTTTTGGCAAAGTATCTAAGCGTGGAATTCCGGTATTAGCGCTCCTAGCAACCATGGTGATTTCGTTGTTGACTTTTATGACCAGTATCTTTGGATCTAAGATTTACATGTGGTTAGTGGCTGCTTCCGGGTTGACTGGATTTATTGCTTGGTTCGGGATTGCTCTTTCACATTATCGATTTAGAAGGGCGTTTATAAAACAAGGACACAAAGTTTCGGAACTTAAATACCATGCGACTTGGTTCCCGGTTGGTCCAATTATCACTTTAATCCTGTGTATCGTTGTTATTTGTGGTCAAGATATTGGTGCCTTTGCTCACTTCAACTTATTTGAGATTGCGGTCACGTATATGAGTGTTCCGTTGGTTATCATCTTGTATTTTGGGTACAAATTTGTTCATCATACCCATATCATTCCCCTCGATCAAGTGGATGTCTCGCCTTCAGAAGATTATACGGATGAAATTAAAAAGAATGAAAGCTAGTCTTAAATTCATGATTTTTAAATGGTACAATTACAATTGCAAATTCTTTAAATTAGTCTAAGGGGATCAAATAAATGATTGTATTATCAGGAACTATTGGAGCAGGGAAGACCACGTTAACGACATTATTGGCTGAGAAATTAAACTCACCAGCCTATTATGAGTCCGTTGATGATAATAAGATTCTTCCGTTGTTTTACAAAGACCCAAAAAAGTATGCTTTTTTGCTTCAGATTTATTTTTTAAATAAACGTTTGGACAGCATTAAGGAAGCTTCTTCTGATAAGTACAGTGTGATGGATCGTTCAATCTTTGAAGATTCATTACTGTTTCATCTAAATGCTGACCTTGGTCGAGCAACTGAAACAGAAGTTCAAATTTATGATTCTTTATTAAAGAACATGATGGAACCGATCCCTAACGGTAAATATAAGAAAATACCGGACCTACTGATTTATATTGATATTTCTTTTGATACGATGCTTAAAAGAATTAAAAAGCGTGGAAGAAAATACGAACAAATCGATAATGACGGTAGTTTGTATGAATATTATCGTGAATTAAACCAGAGATATTCAAAATGGTACGAGGATTATAACTTGTCTCCCAAGATTAGGATTAACGGGGATAAGTATGATTTTGTCGAAGATGCGGACGCCAGAAACAAAGTTTTAAAGAGACTTTCTGACAAAATTCAAGAAGTATTAGGATAATTTCAGAGATTATTGTATAATTAACGCAACAAATAAACGTGACGTGCCCATTAAGTAGAATTACAGAGAGACAATGTTGGTGAAAATTGTCATTTGAAAATTCCAGCACGTATTTCGGGCGGCCAATCCCGCACGGCAATTACCGTTATTAATTAATCGAGTGCCTTAATTGGAACTTGGGTGGTACCGCGAAAAGACTTTCGTCCCAATATGACGAGGGTCTTTTTGTGTCTTTTAAGGGAGGAAATTAAAATGTTAGATATGAAGTTGATTAGAAGTAATCCAGACTGGTATAAAGGAAAGCTAGCCGAGCGAAATGTGCCTGGCGAAGTGATTGACAATTTACTTAGAAAAGATTCAGAACGGCGTGATCTAATCGTTAAAAGTGAGTCGCTTAAAGCGGAACGAAATGAGGTATCTGAGAAAATTTCACAGCTCAAGCGCAATAAAGAAGACGCAAATGATCAAATTACCAGAATGCGTGAAGTTGGAAAAGAGATCAAGGCGCTGGATGAAAAGCTAGAAACTATCAAAGCCGAACAACATGATATTGCGGCTCATTTACCCAATGTTCCTGCTGATGAAGTTCCCGTTAGTCTCACCGAAGAGGGTTCAAAAGAGTTAAGACGAATTGGTGAACCACGGAAGTTTGATTTCACCCCTAAACCCCACTGGGAAATTGGCGAAGACTTAGATATTTTAGATTTCAAGCGAAGTGCTAAGGTATCAGGAAGTCGCTTCGTATACTATCTAGGTGCAGGAGCCAAATTAGAACGTGCGGTATATAATTTCTATTTGGATCAAAACACCGATGCTGGATACACCGAAGTCTTACCCCCATACATGGTTAATTCTGATTCAATGTTTGGGACCGGGCAGTTTCCTAAATTCCTAGAAAATAAGGCTGGATTTGAGATTAAAGATAGTGACTTGACCATGATTCCGACTGCTGAAGTTCCACTGGTTAATTTCTATCGCGACGAAGTCATTTCTGAAGAGAAGTTACCAGTGAAATTCACAGCCTTGACCCCAGCGTTTAGATCAGAAGCAGGAAGTGCCGGAAAAGATACCCGGGGATTAATTCGATTGCATCAGTTTAACAAAGTTGAAATGGTTCAGTTTACTAAGCCCGAGGAGTCTTGGGATGCTTTAAAGGAAATTACGCATCAAGCAGGGACATTACTTCAGAAACTCGGTCTGCCTTATCATGTCATCACGCTAACGTCAAGTGACATGAGCTTCACTGCCGCTGAAACTCATGATCTTGAAGTATGGATGCCAGCTCAAAATCGGTACCGCGAAATTTCAAGTTGTTCTAACACGCTTGATTTTCAGGCAAGACGGGCTCACATTCAGTACAGAGATGAGAACGGCAAATTGCAGTACGTTCATACGTTAAATGGTTCTGGCTTAGCCGTTGGTAGAACGGTTGCAGCTATCCTTGAAAACTATCAAAATGAAGATGGAACGGTGAATGTGCCCGAAGTTCTTCAACCTTATATGCATGGGATGAAGAAGATTGTAAAAAATGAAAAATTTTAACAAAAATAGTAGAAATCAATAAGACATTCCGGTATAATAATATTTGTTGTATGACTGGTTTGAGAAGAATTGATCGTTGAGGCGTAACCAATTTGTTCTTGACGCTTAAACATCAAAATGATATTATTTAATAGTTGTCGTTGCGCTTTATCGCAATGATATCTATCAATGGAGGATTAGCTCAGCTGGGAGAGCATCTGCCTTACAAGCAGGAGGTCACAGGTTCGATCCCTGTATCCTCCATTTGAGCCGTTAGCTCAGTTGGTAGAGCATCTGACTTTTAATCAGAGGGTCGGCGGTTCGAACCCGCCACGGCTCATTGCCAGTAACACATTATTATGCGGGCGTGGCGGAACTGGCAGACGCGCTAGATTTAGGTTCTAGTGTCTTAGGACGTGGGGGTTCGAATCCCTTCGCCCGCATTGATTTTTCGCCGACTTAGCTCAGTTGGCTAGAGCGCTTCACTAGTAATGAAGAGGTCGTAGGTTCGAATCCTATAGTCGGCATATGCGGAAGTAGTTCAGTGGTAGAACGCCACCTTGCCATGGTGGAGGTCGCGGGTTCGAATCCCGTCTTCCGCTTTTTTTGTTATCATACTGCCGGAGTGGCGGAATTGGCAGACGCACAGGACTTAAAATCCTGCGGTCAGTGATGACCGTACCGGTTCGATCCCGGTCCCCGGCATTTAAAATTTAAAACAGTAAGAGAGTCCTATTACTAGGACTCTCTTTTTTATTTAAAATATTGATTCAAGGTAGAAATACGGGTCCGACAGCGCTATCATAGAGTTAAATTGATGTTGTGATGTGGGTAATAAGTTGATTTCCATTTACATGACAAGTTAGAATTACGATAACGGTATGATTGATCAAATAAAGGAGAAGCGATATGAAACTCGAGAAAAAATCGCCTTATGGGCTTAATAACGTAAGTGCTTTACTTAATGACGTTTCAATGAATGATGATCAATTAATTCATGTTGGTGAGAAGATGAGTAATGATGCCAACATGGAAGCCATGCGGAATTTCAAAGCTAGAAAGCGGGACATTAAACCAATTTTGACTGAGCGTGATTCACTGCTACTTAGTGGACTTCTAGGATTAAAACGAGAACGAATGGCCAAAAATCCATTTTCTTTTTATCGGGGAAGCGTTGAGCTAATGAATCATGATTTAGGTACCATTCCCATGAGTGATATCAATCTGTTGATTGCGGGTGATGCTCACCTTGGCAACTTTGGTTTTTATGGTTCTCCAGAGCATCAACTTTTGTTCGATTTAAATGATTTTGACGAATCTCACGTAGGTCACTTTGAAGATGACTTATTACGTTTTCTAGTAAGTGCTTTATTGGTCGCGAAGCAACAAGGATTTGACATCACAAATGAAGTTAATCCGTTTTTAAGGGATGTCTTGGAGGCTTATCGTAGTGCCTTGGTCAGGATGACGGAGATTCCAGCCATGGATAAACTGACATTGCCTAATTCCATCAGAAATATTTCTAAGATTTTTGGTACATTAAAAGACGGTGAGAAGCATTTTAAAAAATCGTTTCAAAAAATTACCGCTAAGAGTATTAACAAGGCCCTTAGAAGTACTTCTGACTACGCTGTGGAAAAGTATACAACCGTTCTTAAAAACGGGGAACGGCGCTTTATTGATAATGAACCGGTTACGGTTCACATTGGGAAAAAAGATTATCAAAAAATTAGTGATGGACTCGATCGTTACTACAATCATACTAAAAGTGATATCCGTTTCTTTCTCTCTAACTTCCAGATCGTTGATATTGTAAGACACAGTGTGGGAGTGGGAAGTGTTGGCACTCTTTGCTTTTTAGTTTTACTAGAGGACGCTAACAATAATTACTTGGTTTTGCAGATTAAGCAAGCCCTTCCAATTTATAAAAACAATGTTATTGGTATGAACAAAAATGATTCATTGGGTGAAAATATTGTTGATTGTCAGCTGATTCTTCAAACTGCCTCGGATCCGTTTTTAGGGTGGTTTAATACTAGTAATAAGAGTTACTACGTTCGTCAGTTTAAAGATATGAAGGGTTCCGTAAATCTTAATAAGTTGGATTTAGACGCTTTTAAGGATTACGTGTTAGTTTGTGTGATTTTACTTGCACGAGCACACAGTCAATCACCAACATTTCCAATGATTATCGGTTACCTAAAAAATAGTGACAAAGTCAAAAAGTCATTCATTGAGTTCGCTAATGAATACATGAAACAAGTTGAGATTGATTATGATACGTTTATTAAGGATTTGAAATAACATGAAGAGAAATGAAGAGTACGTTGACTCATGCTATAACCGAGATTTGAGTTGGACTTTATTTAATCGAAGAGTGATTAATTTAGCGACTGAATCGTTCACTCCGTTTTTGGAAAAGCTGAAGTTTTTAGCAATTGGGTCAAATAATTTAGATGAGTTTTATAGTGTCAGGGTTCCAAGCGTTCAAGGGCAAATGGAGCTTAGTGATAATGGGATTGAAAAGAAGTCTGGACTTCACTATAGCCAGATCCTGGATCAGATTCATGATCGTAATGATGAAAATTTTAAGATCCAATACAATGATTACGATAAATTAAATCAAGAATTAAAGGAGAGAGATGTTTGTTCGATTGAGTCTTATGCAGACCTTAATGACAAACAAAAGGATCAAGTCAATCAATACTTTATTAAGAAGATTCAACCATCACTTTCCTTTAAAGAGTTTGATGAAAATTATGATTTAAAGTTTCTTTCTAACAAGCAAATTGCGATTGGCGTCTTAGTCAAAGGTGATGATAAAAAAGTCATTCGGATTATTCCCATTCCTTCTAAGTTTAACCGCTTGCTTTCGGTTAAATCGAACGGGATTGATACGTATATCTTACTTGAAGATTTGATTAATCATAACCTCAAGCGTCTCTTTAATGGAAAAGAAATTACTGGAACGGTCGTCTTTAGAGTCACGAGAGACCTTGATGCCACCTTAGATGTTGAAAAAGAGGATAATAATTTTGAAACAATTTCTAGGATGCGTCAGTATCTTGTTGACCGGGAAAAAGGAAAGGTAACCCGATTTGAAGTTGAGGAATTTGATGGTAATACTGACGATGATTTCTTAAATGATTTTATTGACAAGTTTAAGATTGAAAAGAATGCTATTTTTAAGATTCCTGGTCCGGTTGATTTAACTTATCTATTTGAGATCGTCAGTAAGTATTCGTCTGATTATCCAGAATATTGTTACGCAAAATTTAATCCTCGAACTTGGCCGACTTCCGCCTCAATCCTTTCGTACTTGGATCAAAAGGATCTACTTATCCAATATCCATATGATTCGTTTAGTCAGTTTTTGCAGTTCTTAAAAGAAGCGGTCGAAAATCCTAAAACAGTTGCGATTAAACAAACCCTGTATCGGGTTTCAAAACACTCTGAAGTGGTTGATTTACTAGCAAAAGCCGCTCAAAAGGGAATTAAAACCACCGTTGTGGTTGAATTAAGAGCTCGTTTTGATGAAAAGAACAACTTGAAAGTAACTGAAAAACTGAAGAATGCTGGTGTTCATGTTATTTTTGGAAAAAAAGACATGAAAGTTCACAGTAAAACTTGTTTGGTGTTAACAAAAGAGGGCAATCACCCCAAGGGCTATATCCAGGTTGGAACGGGAAACTACAACATGCAAACTGCGAAGGGATTTGTTGATCTCAGTTTCTTTACCAGTAAGGATGATTATGTTCAAGACCTATCAAAATTTTTCGATTACTTGCAAGCTCCAGATGCCGCTCAACCCAGTTATCAGGTTTTATCAGCTTCTCCCCATCAAATTCAAGATCAAGTGATTGATGGGATCCAGGAAGTTAAAGAAAGTTATTTAAGAACCGGCAAAGGAGCAGTCTTTTTAAAGATTAACTCGTTGACTGATGTAGAAGTGATTTCAGCCATTTATGATGCGGCCAGAGTGGGTGTACCATTTAGGCTCGTTGTTAGAGGAGCTTGCTGTCTTAAACTTGGAATTTGCGGGAAAAAAGAAAAAATCGTGGTTTCAAGCATTGTTGGTGAGTTTTTGGAACATAGTCGAATTTATGGATTCTTCACTCAGGATGATTCTAAATTGTGGATATCTTCTGCTGATTTAATGACAAGAAACATGGATAACCGTGTCGAGCTAGCGGCGCCAATTCTTGATCCAAAACTAAAACAACAGCTTTTAAACATCATCGACATTTACGCTCAAGATGATGTGGATGGGAGTTTTTTAAAGCCTGATGGTGAGTACTTTAAATTCAAGCATCCCAAAGGGAAGTCCGCCCAACAGACCTTCTTAAAGATTATCGATGATCCCAAATTAAATAATAAAAAGCACGTTTCTAAACGTCATGACATTCGGATTAACGTTAAAAACGATTCCAAATTAAAAAACGAGTGGCTTTATGTTTCGATTCTAGTCGTTACGATTATCGTAGTAGTGGGCGTGCTATTGTGGTGGTGAAAATAACCAGATGTTTCTGGTTATTTTTTTATTTTTCTTTTCCAAAATCGGATACTTCTGGTATAATAATATATGTTCGCTGATGAATGTGAACGTTTAATGCTTATATGCACCTATAGCGCAATTGGATAGAGTGTCTGACTACGAATCAGAAGGTTGTAGGTTCGACTCCTACTAGGTGCATTCATCGGGAAGTAGCTCAGCTTGGTAGAGCACCTGGTTTGGGACCAGGGGGTCGCAGGTTCGAATCCTGTCTTCCCGATTTTTATATACTTTTTAATATTTAAGCATCGGGAAATAGCTCAGCTTGGTAGAGCGCCACGTTCGGGACGTGGAGGTCGCAAGTTCGAATCTTGTTTTCCCGATTTTTTTATTACCTTGGTTTCCAAGAGTATTTACTTGGAATTTACAAATCTTCTTTGTATAATAATAGTCAACATTAGTCAGAGATGAGATGAGTTTATGGCAAGCCGTAATATATCGGACATTATTGAAGATTATTTGAAGGATATGCTAGGTGATAATGATCAAGAACGAGTCGAAATTCGTCGATCAGACATTGCCAATCATTTTGACGTGGTGCCCTCGCAAATTAACTATGTAATTAAAACACGTTTTACGTTGCGTAATGGTTATTTAGTTGAGAGCAAACGTGGTGGTGGTGGTTACATCAGGATTGAAAAAATCAACTTAATGGATAATTCGGATGTCCTAGACAGTTTGATTGATTCAATTGGTGATGAAATTTCCGAAAAGGATGAAGAATCAATTTTAACCACCTTATATGCTAATGGAGTCATTACCGAGAAAGAGGAGAACATGATTGCTGCTATTTTAAAGAAAGAGGCAATTAGGCTCCCTGATCAAGCAATGGAATATCAGGTTAGAGCGAGTGTTTTAGAGGCTTTACTTTACCGGCTTAAATATGAGTGTTAGTTTGATTATGGATTATGATTTAAAGAGAAATGAAGGGAGATTTGCATATGCATAATTTATTTACCCCTAGTGCAAAAAACGTTTTGGTAATTGCCCAAGAACAAGCTAAGAGTTTCCAGCACCAAGCTGTTGGAACCGAACACATGTTACTGGCACTTACCATTGAGAAGAATGGGATTGCTTATCAAACTCTCCAACAACTTGCCGTCAGCGAGGCGGACGTTAGAGAAGAAATTGAGCAGTTGGCTGGATACGGTAATTTAAAGGTCGATGGAAACACGTATCTGCCGTATTCTCCAAAGATGAAAGAAATTTTAGCTTTAGCTGGAAAGATTGCCAAGCAGTATGGATCAACTAAAGTGGGTACTGAGCACATTTTGCTAGCTTTAACTAGTGATGATGCGATGCTCTCTTCAAGAATTTTGACTAACTTGGGAGTTAGCCCAGAACAAGTCCGAAAAGTAACGATCCGAAAGATGGGGGTTGCAGATACTAATATGGCTTCTGAAAACAATTCGAATGGTGAGTCAGAACAAAGCGAAACTCCAACTTTAGATTCGCTGGCACGTGATTTGACTAAAGCTGCTCGAGATAATCAGCTCGATCCAGTGGTTGGACGCACCGCTGAAGTTCGCCGTGTCATCCAGGTTTTAAGCCGAAGAACTAAAAATAATCCAGTTTTAATTGGTGAACCCGGTGTTGGCAAGACTGCCATTGCTGAAGGTTTAGCGGAAAAAATTGTGAATAAATCTGTTCCGGCGGATATGCAAAATAAGCGGGTAATGGAATTAGACATGGGATCACTGGTTGCTGGCACTAAGTATCGTGGCCAATTTGAAGATCGTTTAAAGAAGGTCTTAAAGGAAGTCGAAGATAGTGGCAATGTCATTCTCTTTATTGATGAGTTGCATACCTTGATTGGTGCTGGTGGAACTGAGGGATCAGTTGATGCTTCAAATATTTTAAAGCCATCTCTTGCTCGTGGTCAGGTTCAAGTTATTGGTGCTACTACCTTAGATGAATATCAGAAGTACATTGAATCTGATGAAGCATTAGAACGTCGTTTTGCAACGGTTGAAGTTGAAGAACCAAGTAAGGATGAATCACGTAAGATTCTTAAGGGATTACGTCCCAAATACGAAGAACACCATCACGTTCAAATCACCGATGATGCCATTAATGCAGCCGTTGATTTATCTAGTCGTTACATTAGTGATCGTTACCTTCCTGACAAAGCAATTGACTTGATGGATGAAGGTGCAGCTAAAGTTAGACTGGATTCAACTGGAAAAGATGACAAGTTAGCAAGCGCTGAATCAAAACTTAGTTCCGTTAAAAATGATAAGGACAAAGCCATTGAGGAACAGCGCTTTGAAGATGCGGTTTCAATTCGTAAGCAAGAACAAAAGTTACAAAAAGAGATTGCTGATTTAACCCAAAAACAGCGCATTAAAGAAAATGACGCTAACAAGACCCATAATTATCAATTAAAAGAAAATTCTGAAGATATTGCTCAAATTGTTTCTGAATGGACCGGGATTCCCGTTACTCATTTGAAACAGTCTGACAAGAAGCGTTTGGTAAACTTGGAAAAGATTTTACACGAACGAGTTGTGGGACAAGATGAAGCTGTTTCGGCAGTTGCAAGAGCAATTCGTCGGGCACGAAGTGGACTTAAAGATCCCAATCGTCCCATTGGATCGTTCATGTTTCTTGGGCCAACTGGAGTTGGTAAAACTGAACTTGTCAAAGATTTGGCAAAAGCAATGTTTGGCTCAGAAGATGACATGATCAGAGTTGACATGAGTGAATTCATGGAGAAGTATTCAACTAGCCGAATGGTCGGTTCTGCACCTGGTTACGTTGGCTACGATGAAGGTGGTCAACTGACCGAAAAAGTTCGAAAGCATCCATATTCAGTTGTTTTACTTGATGAAGTTGAAAAGGCTCATCCTGACGTCTTTAACTTGCTACTTCAAGTTCTAGATGATGGGTACTTAACTGATGCCAAGGGCCGAAAAGTAGACTTTCGAAATACTGTCATCATTATGACTTCCAACATTGGTGCTACAGAGCTGCAATACAAGAACACCGTTGGATTTGCCGCTGAAAAATCCGGTAATGATGATAACTACGATGCTATGAAGGCCACGATTCAAGAACAGTTGAAGAAATTCTTTAAACCAGAATTCTTGAACCGAATTGATGATACGGTGATCTTCCATTCCTTGACTAAGTCGGAATTACACCGAATCGTTAAGTTAATGTCACAAGAACTGATTGATCGTGCCAATGGATTGGGTTACAAAGTTAGAATGACTCCAGCTGCCATTGATTTAGTTGCTGAAGTTGGCTACAATCCAACTTATGGTGCAAGACCTATTCGAAGAGCTTTACAGGATAAGGTTGAAGATCCACTGAGTGAAGACTTACTAGCGGGTAAGTTCAAACCTGGTGATCAGATTACGATCGGTGCGCATAAAAACAAGATTACGATTAATAGACGTGAAGTTAAGAATCCCAAAGAAGAAATTCTAAGTAAATAACGTTAAAACTCACAGTGAAATTTTACTGTGAGTTTTTGTGCATATTGATTGACTTTTACTTTGATTCTTTGTATTATGTGTAGAGTATGTAACTGGGAATTGAAATGAGTCGTTGCGATCTATTGTCCGTGATGGCGTTTATAAGAACCAAAAGTAAGATTTAGATCTTATTTTTGGATTTTTTTTGCTCAAAAACCAGAAATATGGCTTTTTGTAACAGAAATGTAACATTTCTTTTTCGTGGAATTTTAGGGAGAGGTGAATAACTTGGCAGGACACATTGTAAAGTATGGAAAACACAGAACCCGTAGAAGTTATTCCAGAATTAAGAAGGTATTGGATCTTCCAAATTTGATTGAGATTCAAACTAATTCTTATAACTGGTTCTTAGACGAAGGTTTGCGTCAAATGTTTAAAGATATTATGCCAATTGAGGATTTTCAGGGAAAGCTTTCACTAGATTTCGTTGATTATAAACTATTGGAACCTAAGTACACGGTTGATGAAGCACGTGCTCATGAGGCAAATTATTCAGCCCCATTACACGTCACTCTCAAGTTAACCAACCATGAAACCGGTGAGATTAAGACTCAAGATGTTTTCTTTGGTGACTTTCCACTTATGACTGACCAAGGAACTTTCATCATTAACGGTGCAGAACGTGTTATCGTTTCTCAATTAGTGCGATCACCAGGTGTTTATTACCATAAAGATCTGGACAAAAATGGTCGTGAAATTTACAGTTCAACTGTGATTCCTAACCGTGGTGCTTGGATGGAATTTGAGACTGATGCAAAGAATATCTCATACGTTCGAATTGATCGTACTAGAAAGATTCCCTTGACTGAATTAGTTCGTGCCCTTGGTTTTGGCTCAGATGATGAAATTACTGAGATTTTTGGAAATACTAATGATAGTCTCTCACTTACCCTTGAAAAAGACGTCCATAAGGATGCAGATGATTCTCGTGTTGAAGAATCATTAAAGGATATTTACGAACGCTTGCGTCCGGGTGAACCAAAGACAGCTGAGTCAGCAAGAAACTTGTTAACCCAAAGATTCTTTGATCCAAAACGTTACGACATGGCACCAGTTGGTCGTTACAAGACAAACCAAAAATTGAGCATGAAGACTCGTTTAATGGGATTAGCTTTGGCCGAAACCCTTGCTGACCCAGATACTGGTGAAATCATTGCTAACAAAGGTGATGTGATTGACAAAGAATTGATGGAAAAGTTGAAGCCGTACTTGGCTAACAAAGATTTTAAGGCTTACACCTTTAATCCTTCCGATCAAGCTGTCGTAACTGATCCAGTTACTGTTCAAGTAATTAAAGTATATTCAAATACAGATCCAGACAAAGTCGTTCCTGTAATTGGTAATGACAATATTGATCTGGACTATAAACACATTACCCCAGCGGACATCTTGGCTGAAATCAATTACTTCTTGGATCTTCAAGAGGGAATTGGATCTGTTGATGATATTGACCACTTGGGGAACCGTCGTGTTCGATCAGTTGGTGAATTACTTCAAAACCAATTCCGAATTGGTCTTTCACGGATGGAACGAGTTGTTAGAGAAAGAATGTCCATTCAGGATGCTTCAACGGTAACGCCACAACAACTAATTAATATTAGACCAGTGGTGGCCTCTGTTAAAGAATTCTTTGGTTCATCACAGCTTTCACAATTCATGGATCAAACGAACCCGTTAGGTGAATTGACCCATAAACGTCGATTATCTGCTTTAGGACCTGGTGGTATTACTAGAGACCGTGCTGGATATGAAGTTCGTGATGTTAACTACACTCACTATGGTCGAATTTGTCCAATTGAAACTCCCGAAGGTCCTAACATTGGATTGATTAACTCACTTTCAAGTTATGCTCGGGTTAACAAGTATGGATTTATCGAAACCCCATACCGTCGTGTTGATTGGACTACTCATAAGGTTACCGACAAGATTGATTACCTAACTGCTAATGATGAAGATAAATACGTGATTGCGCAGGCGAACTCTCCATTAAATGAAGACGCAACCTTTCAAGACGATCAAGTTATGGCACGTGATAAGTCCCAATACGTTGAAACTAATTCAAAGAACGTTGACTACATGGACGTTTCACCAAAGCAAGTTGTTGCGGTGGCAACGGCATGTATTCCGTTCCTAGAAAATGATGACTCAAACCGGGCCCTAATGGGTGCTAACATGCAGCGTCAGGCTGTTCCTTTGATCAGACCACACGCACCACTTGTGGGAACTGGGATGGAATATCAAGCTGCTCATGATTCTGGAGTTGCTAAGATTGCTAAGTATCCTGGAACCGTTGAATATGTTGATGCAAGAGAAATTCGGGTAAGACGTGATAATGGCACTTTAGATACGTACAAATTGATGAAATTTATGCGTTCTAACGGTGGTAAAAACTATAACCAAACTCCAATTGTAAAAATTGGAGATCATGTTGATGCCGATGAAATTATCGCTGATGGCCCAGCAATGGAAAATGGTGAATTGGCCTTAGGTCAAAACCCAACCGTTGCCTTTATGACATGGCAGGGTTATAACTTTGAAGATGCCATTGCCATTTCCGAACGACTAGTTAAAGATGATGCTTACACTTCAATTCATATTGAAGAGTATGAGTCAGAAACTAGAGATACCAAACTGGGACCTGAAGAAATGACTAGAGAAATTCCTAACGTTGGTGAAGATGCACTAAAGGATCTTGACGAAGATGGAATTATTAGAGTCGGTGCCGAAGTTCATGACAACGATATTTTGGTTGGTAAGGTAACCCCTAAGGGTGTTACTGAATTATCTTCTGAAGAGCGACTACTTCACGCTATCTTTGGTGAAAAGGCTCGAGAAGTTCGTGACACGTCACTTCGAGTACCTCATGGTGCCGGTGGAATTGTTCAAGACGTTAAAGTCTTTACTAGGGAAAACGGCGATGAATTAAAGCCCGGTGTAAACAAGATGGTTCGAGTTTACATTGCCCAGAAACGTAAACTTCAAGTTGGAGATAAGATGGCTGGAAAACATGGTAATAAAGGTACTGTTTCCGTCATTATTCCTGAAGAAGACATGCCATATATGCCAGATGGTACCCCAATCGACATCTTATTGAGCCCCATGGGTGTTCCATCACGGATGAACATTGGACAGGTGCTTGAATTGCATCTTGGAATGGCTGCTAAGAAGCTTGGAATTCACGTTGCCACCCCAGTCTTTGATGGTGCTCGTAGTGAAGATATTACCGACGCTTTAAAGGAAGCTGGTATGCCAGCTGATGGTAAGACGGTTCTGTATGATGGTAGAACCGGTGAACCATTTGACAAACGAATTGCTGTTGGAGTTATGGGTTACTTGAAACTTAACCATATGGCTGAAGACAAGATTCATGCAAGAGCCATTGGACCTTACTCACTAGTTACGCAACAACCACTTGGTGGTAAAGCTCAGTTTGGTGGACAGCGTTTTGGTGAAATGGAAGTTTGGGCTCTTGAAGCTTATGGTGCCGCACACACCCTCCAAGAAATCTTGACTTACAAGTCAGATGATGTTGTCGGACGGGTTAAGACCTACGAAGCAATTGTCAAAGGTGATCCAATTCCTAAACCAGGTGTTCCTGAGTCATTCCGAGTATTAGTTAAAGAATTACAAGCATTGGGACTGGACATGAAGGTTCTCGATGCCGAAAACAAACAAATTGATTTGCGTGACATGGACGATGACGAAGACGTTGTTAACGTGAACGCATTGAGTAAGTTTGCTCAAAAACAAGATGATAAAAATGAGAAGGATAAAGAAAAGAAAGATGAAAATGAGAAACAAACCCCAACTTCATCTGATGCCGACTCAAAAAATGATACAAATGACGACAATAAATAATAAAGGAGGGTACGCCAATGGTTGATGTTAATAAATTCAAAAGTATGCAAATTGGTTTAGCTTCACCTGAGACCATTCGTAGTTGGTCATATGGAGAAGTTAAAAAACCAGAAACGATTAACTATCGAACTTTAAAGCCTGAAAAGGATGGATTGTTTGATGAAAGAATTTTTGGTCCAACTAAGGACTGGAAATGTGCCTGTGGAAAATACAAGGGTGTCAGATATAAGGGCATCGTTTGTGATCGCTGTGGTGTTGAAGTCACTCGTTCAAAAGTTAGACGTGAACGAATGGGACACATCGAATTAGCAGCTCCTGTAACCCACATTTGGTATTTCAAGGGAATCCCTAGTCGAATGGGACTAGTTCTTGACATGAGTCCACGGGCTCTTGAAGAAATCATCTACTTTGCTTCATACGTTGTTACCGATCCAGGTAACACACCAATGGAGAAGAAGCAGTTGCTTTCAGAACAAGAATACCGTGACAAAAAGCGTGAATACGGCAATCGTTTCCACGCTGAAATTGGTGCGGAAGCTATCAGAACTTTATTAAACGACGTTGACATCGATAAAGAAGTCAAAGAGTTAAAAGATACGCTTAAGAAAGCAACGGGACAAAAGCGAACTCGTGCCGTTCGTCGTCTAGATATTCTTGAGGCCTTTGCTACTTCTGGCAATCAGTTGTCATGGATGGTAATGGATGCAATTCCAGTTATGCCGCCTGACTTGCGACCAATGGTTCAACTTGAAGGTGGTCGTTTTGCTACTTCTGATTTAAATGATTTATATCGTCGGGTTATTAACCGAAATAACCGATTAAAACGATTGTTAGACCTGAACGCTCCTGGCATTATTGTTCAAAACGAAAAGAGAATGCTCCAGGAAGCTGTCGACGCTTTGATTGATAATGGTCGTCGTGGTCGTCCTGTTGCAGGACCTGGTAACCGTCCCCTTAAATCACTTTCTCACCTATTAAAGGGTAAACAAGGTCGATTCAGACAGAACTTGTTAGGTAAGCGTGTTGATTATTCTGGTCGTTCAGTTATTGACGTTGGTCCTAATTTAAAACTAAGTCAGATGGGTCTTCCAGTATCAATGGCATTGGAATTATTTAAACCCTTCATTATGCATGCGCTAGTTAAACGTGGTCTAGCTTCTAACATTAAAAACGCTAAACGTCAGATCGAACGTCAAGACGACGCTGTCTTTGAAGTTCTCCCTGATGTCATTAAGGAACATCCAGTTCTTTTGAACCGTGCTCCTACTTTGCATCGACTTGGAATTCAGGCTTTTGAACCAGTTTTGGTTAGTGGGAAATCAATGCGTTTGCATCCATTAGTTTGTGCTGCGTATAATGCTGACTTTGATGGTGACCAAATGGCCATTCACGTTCCACTATCTGATGAGGCTCAAGCTGAATCAAGATTATTGATGGCTGCTGCTGGACACATTTTGGCTCCTAAAGATGGTAAACCAGTTGTTACTCCTTCACAGGATATGGTTATTGGTAACTACTATTTAACCCTTGAAGAAGCAGGGGCTGAAGGTGAAGGAATGGTATTCAACGATCCTGATGAAGTTGAATTAGCTTACCGTGATGGAAAGGTTCATTGGCATACCAGAATTGGTATTCCAGCGAGCGCCTTCCCAGACAAACCGTTTACTGACGATCAAAAAGATAAGATTTTAGTAACGACGGTTGGAAAGGTTATTTTCAATGGGATTCTTCCAAAGAAATTTACCTATTTGAACGAACCAACTTCAACTAACTTGCACGGATACGTTCCTGACAAGTATTTCTTGAAGCCTGGTGAAGACATTCATGAACACTTGAAGAACGCTGAATTGGTTAAACCGTTTAAGAAGGGCTTTTTAAGTGACATCATTGCTGAAGTTTACAGTCAATACCAAGTTACTGAAACTTCAGAACTGCTTGATCGAATCAAAGATTTAGGTAATGATAAATCAACTAAATCTGGTTTGACTGTTGGTATCTCTGACATTACTGATTTAAAGGAAAAGCCAGAAATTGTTGCTAACGCCCATAAGAAAGTTGATACCATCACTAAACAATTCCGTCGTGGTTTAATTACTAACCAAGAACGTTATGAACGAGTTGTTAGTGTTTGGAATGATGCCAAAGACGAAATTCAAAACAAATTAATGAAAAACTTCGATCCCCAGAACCCAATCTTTATGATGAGTGACTCTGGTGCTCGTGGTAACATTTCGAACTTTACTCAGTTAGCTGGGATGCGTGGTTTGATGGCTTCACCTAATGGTGAAATCATGGAACTTCCAATTACCTCTAACTTTAAAGAAGGACTTTCAGTCTTGGAAATGTTCATTTCAACCCACGGTGCTCGTAAGGGTATGACCGATACGGCACTTAAGACTGCTAACTCTGGTTACTTGACTCGTCGACTTGTTGATGTTGCCCAAGATGTCATTGTTAGAGAAGAAGACTGTGGAACTGACCGTGGTCTTGTTGTTCGTGCCATTACCGAAGGGGACGAAATGATCGAACCATTGTATGACCGAATCCTTGGTCGTAACGCAATGAAGACCGTTAAGAACCCTAAGACTGGTAAAGTGATTGTTAAAAAGAATGAAATGATCGATGAAGACGTTGCTCAAGAAATTGTGGACGCTGGAATTGATTCAGTTGAAATTCGTTCCGCCTTCACATGTAATACTGCTCATGGTGTTTGTGAGAAGTGTTATGGTCGAAACCTTGCTACTGGTGACGAAGTTGAGGTTGGTGAAGCTGTTGGTACCATTGCGGCCCAATCAATTGGTGAACCAGGTACTCAGTTAACTCTTCGTACTTTCCATACCGGTGGTGTTGCAAGTAGTTCAGATATTACCCAAGGACTTCCTCGTGTTCAGGAAATTATGGAAGCACGTAATCCTAAAGGTAAGGCAATCATCAGTGAAGTTACTGGTACGGTTGAATTAATTGAAGAAGATCCTGCTGAAGGTATCAAGGAAGTTACCATTAAAGGGAAGTCCGATACTCGTAAATATAAGGTTCCAATTAAGGCCCGAATGAAGGTTTCAGAAGGCGATCAGGTTCGTCGTGGTGATGCTTTGAACGAAGGTTCAATTGATCCTAAGGAATTGCTTAAAGTTCGAGATGTTTTGTCAACTGAAACTTACTTGTTAACTGCGGTTCAAGAAGTTTATAGAAGACAGGGTGTTGAAGTTAACGATAAGCATGCCGAGATCATGGTAAGACAGATGTTGCGTAAGGTTCGTGTTATGGACCCAGGTGACACTGACATCCTCCCTGGTACTTTGATGGATATTGATGATTTCAAGGATCGTAATAAGGATGCTGTGATTAGTGGTAAAACACCCGCAACGGCCCGTCCGGTATTACTTGGAATTACTAAGGCTGCACTTGAGACTAACAGTTTCTTGTCTGCTGCATCATTCCAGGAAACCACTCGTGTTCTTACTGATGCCGCAATTCGTGGTAAAGTTGATCCATTAGTTGGTTTGAAGGAAAATGTTATCATTGGTAAGTTATTACCTGCTGGTACTGGTGTTGGGAAATATGAAAACATTGAACCAGAAGAAGAGGGTAAGACTGATACCAAGGGTGTTACTTCATTAAGTGATGTCGAAAAAGAAATGCAACAAAAAGATTCAAGTAAAAACTAGTTATTAAACTAAAAAGGGAGTTCATCATTGATGAACTCCCTTTTTGATACATATTAATCAATCTTTTTTAAAACTTACTTCATTATTATCAAGGGATGAAATACGAGCAAGCGATTCTAAGTGGATTCCATGATCCTTGATCCACTTAGCGCCCGGTTGAAATGATTTTTCAATTACAATGCCGACTCCAACTAGATTGGCTTGAGCTGCTTCAACGATCTTAATCATCCCTTTAGTGGCTTCGCCATTTGCTAAGAAATCATCAATGATTAAGACGTTATCGTCAGGTGAAAGGAATTTTTTCTCAATAAAAATGCGGTTAGTTTTTTGTTTGGTGTATGAATATACGTCAGCCGAATAGGCTGCATCGTTTAAAGTTGATGGCTTTTTCTTTCGCGCAAAAACGACGGGAACACCCAATACTAAGCCAGTCATAACGGCTGGAGCAATTCCCGATGATTCAACCGTGATGACTTTAGTAATATTATCGTTTGAGAAGCGTTTGACGAATTCTTTGCCAACTTCGTACATCAAATTAGGATCAATTTGATGATTTAAAAACGAGTTGACCTTTAAAATATTTCCAGGAAGGACTTGGCCTTTATTTTTGATTGCTTCTTCTAATTCTTTCATGATTACTCTCCCATTTAAAAAGACCCTAATATAGAAGTTTAGGGTCTTTTTTCCTAATAGTTTGGAATTATGGTTCCAAGTAGAGACTGTCGACCCATTACGACTATATATTAGAGCTTCACTTATTACGTTAATCATAATTTAATTTCTAACTTTAAGCAAACCAAATTAATATAATTAGAGTGGCAATGTAAATGAATGGAATAAAAGCAATCGCACGTTTTTTAAATAAGATGGCATAAATGATCGCTATGATTGACCCGGTTAAAACGACTAGATTGGTAACCGTAATTCCGTATGCAATTAAAAGGATTAAGAAGAGATCCAAATCCCCGTTGCCAATGAAATGGAAGTAATGATTTATTATTATCAATATTAAATATCCAATAATATAAATTCCAGTCATCTTTGTTGGAGGATTAGAAATTATAAGAGCTATCATTACTGCAATCAGTGAATATGCCGTAGGAAAATGGTAGGTTAACAAATCAAAAGCTGCCATAACCTGCATGACTAAAAGTAGCAATAAATTTTCGATGTTATCCAAACAAACAGGTGGAAATATAGTAAAAGCGGTGGCTCCGGTTACTTCAAAATACAGTAAATAAAGTGGTAATCGAGTTGAACATGTCCGACACCTTCCGAATTGAATCATGTAACTCACAATCGGGATGAGTTCGTACCACTTTAGAAACTTGCCACAGTTACTACACTTAGAATGACCGAAGACAAAGTTTTCGTGCGTAATGGTTCGATCAACCATAACGTTTATAAAAGATCCAACAATGCTACCTACAATAAACCAATAAATGATCATCAACAAAACCTCCACCAAAAAGTACGGAAATTAATTGAAGTCTTGTTGACACGTCTTTTTCTACGTGGTATTCTACTTATTGTGCTTATAAACAACTAAGCGATTTTTTTAACTTCAAAAAAGAACCGCCTGGATGTGTGGACTTAAAAAATATATTATATTAGGAAAGGGAGGACTTTTTAGATGCCTACAATTAACCAATTGGTTCGTAAAGGTCGTAAATCTAGAACTTCTAAATCAAAATCCCCAGCTTTAGGCTTCGGATATAACAGTTACAAAAAGAAAAACACACAGAACCCTGCACCTCAGAAACGTGGAGTTGCAACTCGTGTTGGTACTATGACTCCTAAAAAGCCTAACTCAGCTTTACGTAAGTATGCTCGTGTTAGACTTTCTAACTTGATTGAAGTTACTGCATACATTCCCGGAATTGGACATAATTTGCAAGAACATAGTGTTGTTTTAATTCGTGGTGGACGTGTTAAGGATTTGCCTGGTGTTAGATATCATGTTGTTCGTGGTGCATTAGATACTGCGGGTGTAAGTGATCGTCGCCAAGGTCGTTCTAAATACGGTACTAAGAAACCTAAGGAATAGACAATTAATTAAGTTATTATTGAGGAGGACTTTTACATGCCTAGAAAAGGAAAAGTGCAAAAAAGAGAAATCCTTCCTGATCCAATCTACAACTCAAAATTGGTTTCTAAATTAATTAACCATTTGATGTTAGATGGTAAAAGAGGGACTGCATCAGAAATTTTATATGGTGCCTTTGATATGATCAAAGAACAAACTGGTAACGATCCAGTTGATGTATTTGAAGAAGCAATGAAAAATGTTATGCCAGTTCTTGAAGTTAAGGCCCGTCGTGTTGGTGGATCTAACTACCAAGTTCCAATTGAAGTTCGTCCTGATCGAAGAACTACTTTAGGCTTACGTTGGATTGTTAACTATGCAAGACTTCGTGGTGAACACACCATGACTGAACGTCTTGCAAAAGAAATCATCGATGCTTCAAATAACACCGGTGCAGCAGTTAAGAAGCGTGAGGATACTCACAAAATGGCCGAAGCTAACCGTGCCTTTGCGCATTATCGTTGGTAATCAGCTTTTAGTTTTTAACTGTAAGTGGGTGGCTAAAGCGATTTAGCCACTTTTTTAAAATAATGAAATTGTGAATGATTGAGAGGAGTTAAATAATGGCTAACAAGCGAGAATTTCCGTTAGACAAAACTCGTAATATTGGTATTGTTGCCCATATTGATGCCGGTAAAACTACTACTACTGAACGTATCTTGTACTATACCGGTCGTATCCACAAAATTGGTGAAACCCATGAAGGGGATTCACAAATGGACTGGATGGAAGAAGAAAAAGAACGTGGAATTACTATTACTTCAGCTGCTACCACTGCTGAATGGAAGGGTTACCGTGTTAACATCATTGATACCCCAGGACACGTTGATTTTACTGCCGAAGTTGAACGTTCATTACGTGTGCTAGATGGTGGTATTGTTGTTTTGGATGGTCAAGCCGGTGTTGAACCACAGACTGAAACCGTATGGCGTCAGTCATCAGACTTTGCTGTTCCACGAATTGTCTTCATTAATAAGATGGATAAAGTTGGTGCTGACTTTGATATGTCAGTTAAAAGTTTGCATGACCGTTTAGGTGCTAACGCCCAGGCCGTTCAGATGCCAATTGGTGCTGAAGCTGACTTTGCTGGTGTAATTGATTTAATTACCATGCAAGCCTATGTTTATGATGAAGATAAAGAAGGTTCAGAATGGGATGTTGATGAGATTCCAGCTGACATGCAAGAGGAAGCTCAAAAGCGTCATGATGCTTTGATTGAAGCCGTTGCAGACGTTGATGACGCCGTAATGGAGAAGTTCCTTGATGGTAAAGAAATTTCACAAGAAGATCTTAAAGCTGGAATTCGTCGTGCCACTTTAAATCTTGATTTCTACCCAGTCTTTGCTGGTTCAGCTTTCAAGAACAAGGGTGTTCAGATGTTGATGGATGGAGTGGTTGACTACTTACCATCACCACTTGATGTTCGTCCTTACACTGCTACTGACCCAGATGATGACGACAAACAAGTTGACATCCGTGCTAACGATAAGGAACCATTTGCTTCATTAGCATTTAAGATTGCTACCGATCCATACGTTGGTCGTTTAACTTATATCCGTGTCTATCGTGGTACCTTAAAGGCTGGTTCATACGTTTTGAATGCTACGAATGGCAAACGTGAACGTGTTGGTCGTTTACTACAAATGCACTCAAATAATCGTCAAGAAATTCCAGAAGTATTCTCAGGTGATATTGCAGCTGCAATTGGTTTGAAGAATACCACTACTGGTGATTCTTTAACCGATCCAGACCATCCATTACGTCTTGAATCAATGGAATTCCCAGAACCAGTTATCCAAGTTGCCGTTGAACCTAAGACTAAGGCTGATCAGGATAAGATGAATGATGCTTTGCAAAAGTTATCTGAAGAAGATCCAACTTTTAGAGCTGAAACTAATCCAGAAACTGGCCAAACTTTGATTGCCGGAATGGGTGAACTTCAGTTAAACATTTTGATTGAACGGATGAGACGTGAATTTAATGTTGAAGCTAACATTGGTGCTCCCCAAGTTGCCTACCGTGAAGCATTTACTAAACCAGTTAAGGCCGAAGGTAAGTTTATTCGTCAGTCTGGTGGTAAAGGTCAATATGGTGATGTTTGGATTGAATTTACACCAAATGACGAAGGAAAAGGATTCGAATTTGAAGACGCCATCGTTGGTGGAGTTGTTCCAAGAGAATTCATTCCTTCAGTTGAACAAGGTCTAAAAGAAGCCATGGAAAATGGTGTATTAGCCGGATATCCATTGATTGATTTGAAAGCTAAATTATATGATGGTAGTTATCATGAAGTCGATTCAAGTGAAGCTGCCTTTAAGATCGCTGCTTCCATTGCTTTGAGGGAAGCTGCTAAGAAGGCTGATCCAGTTATTCTTGAACCAATCATGAAAGTTGATATTCGTGTTCCAGAAGAATACATGGGTGACGTCATGGGACAAGTTACCGCACGACGTGGAAACGTTGAAGGTATGGAAGCTCAAGACAAGGCACAAAACATTCATGCAATGGTTCCACTATCAGAAATGTTTGGTTATGCTACCGATTTACGTTCTGCTTCTCAGGGACGTGGAACATTTGTTATGAGTTTTGATCATTACAGTGCTGTTCCTAAGAGCATCCAAGAAGACATCATTAAGAAAAATGGTGGAAATAGTAAAGAAGAAAAGTAATTTTTTGTAAAAGTTCTAGAAATTGAAAAAGTTTCTGGAACTTTTTTTATACTTAATGTGATGAGAAGCCTTGAAAAATAAGAGAATATCGGGTATGATAGTTAAGTACTCGGTTTTGGGGGAATAGACTGTCCAAAATTAGTACAACATTTAGCTTTGATGTGGGAGGTTGCGACACACCCGGCCGCTTTGCCATGCGAGGATGTGCCGGTAATTTCCACGGAGCTAGTCTTATTTTGAAAATAGACGAAGGAGGGAAAAACATGGCAAAAGAGAAGATTCGTATTCGTTTGAAAGCTTATGAACACCGTATTTTAGATCAAGCTGCTGACAAGATTGTGGCAACCGCACAACGTACTGGTGCTACTATTTCTGGTCCAATTCCATTACCAACGGACAGAACTCTATATACCGTATTGGCATCACCATTTAAGTACAGTAAAGCTCAAGAACAATTTGAAATGTTAACTCACAAGCGTTTGATTGATATTTTGAATCCAACACCTAAAACTGTTGATTCATTAATGAAGTTAGACTTGCCAAGTGGTGTTGACATCGAGATCAAACTATAATAATTACAGAATATCGGAGGTGTACTCATGGCTAAAAAAGGAATCTTAGGTAAAAAAGTCGGAATGACTCAAGTTTTTACTGATAACGGAGAACTCGTTCCAGTTACTGTTGTTGATGTAACTCCTAATGTTGTCTTACAGGTTAAGAACAGCAAGTCAGATGGTTACGATGCAATTCAACTTGGATTCGATGACAAGCGTCCAGTATTAAGCAACAAACCTGAACAAGGTCATGTTAAAAAAGCAAAAACTACTCCTAAGCGCTTCATTCGTGAAATCAGAGATGTTGACTTGGGAGATTACAAAGTTGGAGACGAAGTTAAAGCTGACGTATTTCAACCAGGTGACGTCGTTGACGTAACGGGTACTACTAAAGGTCATGGTTACCAAGGTAACATCCACAAAAATGGACAACGTCGTGGACCTGAAACCCACGGATCAAGATATCACCGTCGTCCCGGTTCATTAGGTGTCATTATTAACCGAGTTGTTAAAGGAATGAAATTACCAGGACGAATGGGTAACAATCGCGTTACCATTCAAGACCTTGAAATCGTTAATGCTGACGTTGAGAACAACGTACTATTAATCAAGGGTAACGTTCCTGGTGCAAACAAATCATTAGTAACAGTTAAAACATCTGTTATTGAATCAAGAAAATAAGAAAGGAGGAACCGTAGATGGCAAGCGTAACATTATACAAACAAGATGGTAGTAAACAAGGAACAGTTGATTTAAACGATGCTGTTTTTGCCGTTGAACCAAATGAAAACGTTGTTTATGACACTGTCGTAATGCAAAGAGCATCACAACGCCAAGGTACTAATGGTGTTAAATCTAGAGGTAAAGTGCGTGGTGGTGGTAAGAAACCATGGCGTCAAAAAGGTACTGGTCGTGCTCGTCAAGGTTCTATTCGTGCCCCACAATGGGTTGGCGGTGGAGTTGTCTTCGGCCCAACTACTCGTTCATATGCATATCACCTTCCAAAGAAGGTTACTAGATTAGCTGTTAAGTCAGTTCTTTCTGAAAAAGTTGCAAATGATGATTTAGTAGTAGTAGATTCATTAGACTACAAGGCTCCAAAAACTAAAGATTTATCAGATCTTTTGAAGAAACTTGACGCATCAACTAAAACATTAGTAGTTTTGGAAGATAACAATGAAAATGCTGCACGTTCTGCAAGAAACATCGAAAATGTGCAAGTTATTAATGCTAAAGGTGTTAACACACTTGATGTATTAAACAACAACAAGGTTGTTATTACAAAGGCTGCTCTTTCTCAAGTAGAGGAGGTGCTCGCATAATGGAAGCACGAGATATCATTTTACGTCCGGTAGTTACTGAAGCTTCAACTGATGTAATGGACGACAAAAAATATACTTTTGATGTTGATGTACGAGCAACTAAGACTCAAGTTAAAAATGCTGTTGAAGAGATTTTTAACGTTAAAGTTGTTAAAGTTAATATTATGAATGTAAAAGGTAAGAAAAAGCGACAAGGTCAATATGTTGGACGTACTAAGAAACGTCGTAAGGCTATTGTTACTTTGTCCAACGATTCTGACGAAATTAAAATTTTCTCAGAAGAATAATCTTTGAATAGGAGGGAAATAACGTGGCTCTAAAAAAGTACAAACCAACTACTAATGGCCGTCGTAATATGACTAGTATTGACTATAGTGAAATTACTACTAACGTGCCAGAAAAAAGTTTAGTTGAGTCAAATGCTCACAGCGGTGGTCGTAATAGTCAAGGTAAGATGACTGTTAGACATCGTGGTGGCGGAAACAAGCATCGATACCGTCTTATCGATTTCAAACGTGATCATGATGGTGTTCCTGCAACCGTTAAAACCATCGAATATGATCCAAATAGAACTGCAAATATTGCTTTAATCGTTTATGAAGACGGAATTAAATCATACATCATTGCACCTAAAGGATTAAAAGTCGGAGACGTTGTTGAATCTGGTAAGGATGCTGATATTAAGGCTGGTAATACCCTTCAATTAGCTGATATTCCTGTCGGTTCAACCATCTTTAACATTGAATTGAAACCTGGCAAAGGTGGACAACTTGTTCGTTCTGCTGGAGCTTCAGCACAGTTACTTGGTAACGAAGGAAAGTATGCATTAGTTAAATTACCATCTGGTGAAGTTAGAATGGTACTTTCAGTTTGCCGAGCTACTATTGGTAGTGTTGGTAATGATGAACATGGATTAGTTGTATGGGGTAAAGCTGGTAGAACTCGTTACCGTGGTCAAAGACCTCACGTACGTGGATCTGTTATGAACCCTAACGATCACCCACATGGTGGTGGTGAAGGTAAGGCTCCAGTTGGTTACCCAAGTCCATTGTCTCCATGGCATAAGAAGACAACTGGTAAGAAGACTAGATCAAAGAAAGCACGTTCAAACAAGTTTATTGTTAGACACCGTAAAGGTTCAAAGATGTAGTCTGAATTATTTATTTATTGAGTAATCGCAGAGGAGGTTTCATAATGAGTCGAAGTTTAAAAAAGGGACCTTTTGCCGATCAATCATTATTAAAAAAGATCGATGCACAAAAAGATCAAGATAAAAAATCGGTAATTAAAACATGGTCACGTCGTTCAACCATTTTCCCAAGTTTTATTGGATACACCATTGCTGTTTACAATGGTAGAAAACATGTCCCAGTTTATATTCAAGAAGACATGGTGGGGCACAAGCTCGGAGAATTCGTACCTACGCGTACTTTCCATGGACATGGAAATGGCGACGCAGATAAAAAAACAGTTTAAGCAAGGAGGATAACCAATGGCTGAACAACAAGTTACATCAGCAAAAGCTACTGCAAAGACTGTTCGTATCGCCGCTCGTAAGGTTCGCCTTGTTGTAGATCTTATTAGAGGTAAAAGCGTATCAGAAGCTACTGCAATTTTGAAATTCACCCCTAGAGGTGCTTCACCAGTTGTAGAAAAGGTTTTGATGTCAGCTGTAGCAAATGCAGAAAATAATTTTGATTTAGATCGTCAAGATCTAGTTGTTAGTGAAGCATATGTTAACGAAGGACCAACTTTAAAACGTTTCCGTCCCCGTGCTAAGGGTTCTGCTTCACCAATCAACAAAAGAACTAGTCACATTACAATTGTAGTGTCAGAAAAGTAGGAGGGATAAACGTGGGTCAAAAAATTAATCCAAATGGTTTACGAATTGGCGTTAACCGTGGTTGGCAAGCTAAATGGTATGCTAACGACGATAAATTCGCTTCATACTTAAACGAAGATTTAAAAATTCGTAACTATCTAGCAAAGAGACTCGCTGATGCTTCTGTATCAAGTGTTGACATTGAGCGTGCTGCAAAACGTGTTAATGTTTCTATCCATACTGCCAAGCCAGGAATGGTTATCGGTAAAGGTGGAGCAGAAGTTGAAAGTCTTCGTAAAGAATTAAACAAATTGACGGGACGTCGGGTTCATGTCAATATTGTTGAAGTTAAAAAACCTGATTTAGAAGCTGATCTTGTTGGTGAAAACGTTGCAAGTCAGCTTGAAGGTCGGGTAGCATTCCGTCGTGCAATGCGTCAGGCAATGCAAAGAGTTATGCGTTCTGGAGCTAAGGGCGTTAAAGTTCAATCTTCAGGTCGTTTAAATGGTGCTGATATGACACGAATTGAAAGATATTCAGACGGAAGTGTTCCACTTCATACACTTAGAGCTGATATTGACTATTCATGGAATGAAGCAGATACTACTTACGGTAAAATCGGTGTTAAGACTTGGATCAACCGTGGTGAAGTTTTGCCCGATAAACCGGAGGAAAAAACTGAAAAAGGAGGGAAATAAGCATGCTAGTACCTAAACGTGTTAAGTTCAGAAGACAGCACAGAGGTAAGTTGCGTGGTCACTCAAAGGGTGGAAACACTGTTACTTTTGGTGATTATGGTTTGCAAGCACTTGATTCACATTGGATCAGTAACCGACAAATCGAAGCTTGCCGTGTTGCCATGACTCGTTATATGAAACGTGGTGGAAAAGTTTGGATCAAAATTTTCCCTCAAAAATCATATACTGAAAAAGGTATCGGTGTTCGAATGGGTAAAGGTAAAGGTACCCCAGCTGGTTGGGTTTCAACTGTCAAGCGCGGAAAGGTTCTTTTCGAAGTTGGTGGTGTTTCCAAAGAAACTGCTGAAGAAGCTTTACGTTTAGCTTCAATGAAGTTGCCTGTTAGAACCCGAGTTATTAAACGTGAGGAAGTAGGTGGCGAATCAAATGAAGGCTAAAGAAATTAATGAATTAACCACTGATGAAATGCGGGCTAAGGAACAAGATTACAAGAAAGAATTGTTTAATCTTCGTTTTCAATTAGCCACTGGTCAATTGGAAAATACTGCTAGATTGAAGACTGTCAGAAAGACAATCGCTAGAATCAAGACAGCACTTAGACAACAAGAACTGAAGAAATAGAATACGATAGAAAGGAAGGTTAATACTTTATGAGCGAAGAACGTAACGAACGTAAAAGTTACAGAGGTCGTGTGGTTTCAGATAAGATGGACAAAACCATTACTGTTGTCGTTGAAACTTACAAGACTCATCCAACTTACGGGAAACGTATTAAATATTCTAAGAAATATAAAGTTCAAGATGAAAATAACGAAGCAAAAGTTAACGATATTGTTGACATCATGGAAACTCGTCCATTGTCTAAGACTAAGCGCTTCCGTCTAGTAGACGTTGTTGAAAAGGCAGTTATTATCTAGCTTTTTTATCTATCGTATTCTGATTTTAAGTTGAAGGGAGGACACTAACCATGATCCAACAAGAGAGTCGTTTAAAGGTTGCTGACAACTCTGGAGCACGTGAACTTTTGACTATCAAAGTCCTAGGTGGTTCAAGAGTTAGATATGCAGGTATCGGTGATGTGATTGTTGCTACTGTTAAACAAGCAACACCAGGTGGCGTTGTCAAAAAAGGAGACGTCGTTAAGGCCGTTGTAGTCAGAACTAAGTCTGCTGCACATAGAACTGACGGTTCATATATTCGTTTCGACGAAAATGCCGCTGTTTTGATTAACGATGATAAGAGTCCTAAAGGTACCCGTATTTTCGGTCCGGTAGCTCGTGAATTACGTAGTAATAATTTTATGAAGATCGTTTCATTAGCGCCTGAAGTACTTTAATACTATTGGAAAACAAGGAGGTGCCAGGATTATGTTCTTGAAAACTGGTGACAAAGTTCGTGTTATTAGTGGTAAAGACAAGGGTAAAGACGGCAAAGTCGTTAAAACCATTGCTGCTAAGAACCGTGTAGTTGTTGAAGGAATCAACAAGATCAAGAAACATCAAAAAGCTTCACAAGACAATCCCCAAGGTGGAATTGCTGACGTTGATGCTCCAATTGATGCTTCAAATGTAATGTTAATTGATCCATCTACTAACGAACCTACAAAAGTAAGCTTCGTGGTTAAAGATGGTAAAAAAGTTCGTATTTCAAAAAAATCACAAAAACCAATCGATTAGGATTGGAATTGAAAGGAGGAAATTAATCGCATGGCAGCTCGCTTAGAAGAAAGATACAAAGAAGATATTCTCCCAACGCTCGTTAAGAAATTTGATTACTCATCAGTTATGGAAGCCCCAAAACTTGACAAGATCGTTTTAAACATGGGTGTTGGTGATGCTGTAACAAATTCTAAAAACCTTGATGAGGCGGTTCATGAATTAAGTTTAATTTCTGGACAAAAGCCTATCGTAACTAAGGCTAAAAAATCAATTGCCGGTTTCCGTCTTAGAGAAGGAATGCCAATTGGTGCCAAAGTTACATTAAGAGGAGAAAGAATGTATGACTTCTTGGATAAGTTAGTTAATGTTTCATTGCCACGTGTTCGAGATTTCCACGGTGTAAGCAACAAATCATTTGATGGTCGTGGAAATTACACATTGGGTATCAAAGAACAACTAATTTTCCCAGAAATTAATTACGATGATGTTAACCGTGTTAGAGGTTTAGATATCGTACTTGTTACAACCGCTAATACGGATGAAGAATCACATGAATTGTTAGCTCAATTCGGAATGCCATTCGCTAAATAGGAGGTTTAATATTGGCTAAAAAATCATTAATTAAAAAAAGTGAACGTCCAGCTAAGTTCTCAACACAGAATTACACTCGTTGTGAACGTTGTGGTCGACCTCGTGCGGTTTACCAAAAGTTTCACTTATGCCGAATTTGTTTAAGACAACTTGCCCATAAGGGTCAAATTCCCGGCATGAAAAAAGCTAGTTGGTAAAATTATAAAACTGAAAAGGAGGTTTCACGTTTATGTCCATGACAGATCCAATTGCAGACTTTTTAACTCGAATTCGTAATGCCAATATGGCAAGACACGATTCAGTTGACGTTCCTGCATCAAAAATCAAAAGAAACATTGCCGAAATTTTGAAGCGTGAAGGCTTTGTACGCGATGTGGAATACATCGATGACGATAAACAAGGTGTTATCCGTGTATACCTTAAGTATGGAAAAGATAATCAACGTGTAATCACTGGTTTGAAGCGAATTTCAAAGCCAGGATTACGTTCATATGTTAAATCAGATGATGTTCCTAAAGTTTTAAACGGTTTAGGAATTGCTATCATTTCAACTTCAGATGGTGTTATTACTGATAAAGAAGCTAGAGACAAAAAAGTCGGTGGCGAAGTATTAGCATACGTTTGGTAAAAATTAAAAAAGAATTGGAGGTGTTAATATGAGTAGAATTGGTTATAAAACTGTTGATCTTCCAGACGGTGTTGAAGTAAATCATAGAGGTACTAACGTAACTGTTAAAGGACCAAAGGGTACTTTAAATGCTACAATTTCACCAGAAATTAAAATGCAAGTTAAAGGTAACGAAGTGAACTTTACTCCAACTGGTAAGTATGACAACAAAGAACGTGCCCTACACGGTACAACACGTGCTAACTTCAATAACATGGTTGAAGGTGTTACAAATGGATTCCACAAGACACTTAAGCTAGTTGGAGTTGGATATCGTGCTCAATTAAAAGGTAGTACTTTGACTCTAAACGTTGGTTACTCAAACCCCGTTGAAGTTCAAGTTCCAGAAGATCTTACCGTAGCTGTTCCAGATAACACTACTATTAACATTAGTGGGATCAACAAGCAACATGTTGGTGATTTTGCTGCCGAAGTTCGTTCATACCGTTCACCAGAACCTTACAAGGGTAAAGGAATTAGATATGAAAATGAACATATTACCCTCAAGGAAGGTAAGACTGGTAAGTAATTTAACAATATAAAAAATAAGAGGTGACTATTTTGATTTCCAAACCAGACAAGAATAAAACACGTAAAGTTCGTCATAATCGTGTTAGAAGTAAAATTTCTGGTACTGCTGAGTGCCCACGTTTGAACGTTTTCCGTTCTAATAAAAACATTTACGCTCAAGTTATTGATGACGTAAAGGGTGTAACGCTAGCTAGTGCCTCAACTGTTGACAAGGAAGTTTCCGGAGACAACAAATCAGAACAAGCCGCAAGCGTTGGTGCTTTAGTTGCTAAGCGTGCAGTTGAAAAGAATGTTAAGAATGTTGTTTTTGATCGTGGTGGATACTTATATCACGGACGTGTACAAGCCCTTGCAGATGCAGCACGTGAAAATGGACTTGAATTTTAAAAAAGGAGGAATATAACGCACATGGCAAAGTTTATTAATCCAGACAAACTGGACTTAGAAGATAACGTTGTTGCTATCAACCGAATTACTAAGGTTGTTAAGGGTGGTCGTCGACTACGTTTTGCTGCATTAGTTGTTGTTGGTGACAAGAATGGCCACGTTGGCTTTGGTACTGGTAAAGCTCAAGAAGTTCCTGAAGCGATCAGAAAAGCCGTTGATAGTGCCCAAAAGAACTTAATTGAAGTTCCAATCGTTGGAACTACTATCCCTCACGAAGTTATCGGTCGTTTTGGCGGTGGAAAGATTATGTTGAAGCCTGCTGAAGAAGGTTCCGGAGTTGCTGCCGGTGGTGCCGTTCGCTCAGTTATGGAATTAGCTGGTGTAAACGATGTTACTAGTAAGCGTTTAGGCTCTGATACACCAGTAAACGTAATTCGTGCAACTTTTGAAGGTCTTAAGGAACTTAAGAATGCTGAAGAAATTTCATCATTACGTGGTGTCTCATCAGATCACTTAACCGAATAATAAGGAGGGGTTAGAAGATGGCTCAATTAAAGATTACTTTAGTTCATAGTGCTGCTCACCGTCTCCCTAAACAACGTAAGATTGTTAAGGCCCTTGGATTGGGACGAGTAAATAGTAGTGTTATTAAACCTGATAATGAAGCAACTCGTGGAGCTCTATTCAAGATTGCTCATTTAATTAAGGTTGAACAAGTTGATTAATATTCTTTAAAAGATAGGGAGGTGCAATTCAATGAAGTTAAATGAATTAAAAGCTGCTAACGGTTCACGTTCATCAAGAACTCGTTTAGGTCGTGGTCTTGGTAGTAAAGGTAAGACTTCAGGTCGTGGCCAAAAAGGTCAAAAGGCTCGTGGCAAAACTCGTGTTGGTTTTGAAGGTGGCCAAATGCCTTTATACCGTCAAATTCCAAAACGTGGATTTACCAACTTCAACAGAAAAGTTTTAGCGATCGTTAACTTAGCTGATTTAGATAATTTTGATGATGGCTCAGAAGTAACTCCAGATGTATTGATTCAAGCTGGAATGATTAAGGGCTCAAATGATGGCGTTAAAGTTCTTGCAGATGGCAAGTTAACTAAGAAGCTCACTGTTAAAGCTAACAAATTCTCAAAGAGTGCTGAAAAAGCAATTGAAGATGCCGGCGGTAAAGCTGAGGTGATTTAATGTTCACTACCTTAAAGAATGCCTTTGAAGAAAAAGATATTAGAAAAAGGATTTTATTTACCCTTTTTATATTGGCAGTTTTCCGTTTAGGTGCTTACATTACTGTGCCTGGAATCAATGCGGAAGCTTTGCAAAGTGTTGCATCCTCAGGTTTAGTTAATGTATTGAATATGTTTAGTGGTGGTGGATTAACTAATTACTCATTATTTGCAATGGGAGTTTCACCATACATTACTGCACAAATTGTTGTTCAGTTACTTCAGATGGATATCGTTCCTCGATTCGTTGAATGGGGGAAACAAGGTGAAGTCGGAAGGCAAAAATTGGATCAGGTAACAAGATGGTTAACGATTGTTTTAGCATTTGTCCAATCAATTGGTATTACTGCTGGATTTAATGCTTTGAGTAGTCTTCATTTAGTTAAGAACCCTGGAATGGGAACTTACATTAGTATTGGTTTAATTTTGACTGCTGGTACAATGCTCACTACGTGGATGGGCGACATGATTACTGACAAAGGAATTGGTCAGGGAGTTTCAATGATCATCTTTGCTGGAATTGTTGCTGAAATGCCAAGTGGAATTATGAGTGTTTATCGTCAATACGTTGAAGGTACACCAATGAATGAAATTTGGAAGCCAGCTCTTTTCATTATTGCCTTGATTATTGTAATTTTGATTATTGTTACCTTTGTTACTTGGGTACAACAAGCTGAACGTAGAATTCCAATTCAATATACTAGAAGAACATCAGGTTCACCAGACAGCAGTTACCTTCCCTTGAAGGTTAACGTCGCTGGAGTTATTCCAGTTATTTTCGCAAGTGCATTTATTTCCACTCCTCAAACGATTTTGATGTTTTTCACCAAAAACTTTCAAGGATCCGGATGGTATGAATTTTTAAGTAAGTTGTTTAACATGCAGACCCCACTTGGAGCTGCGTTTTACACCTTCTTAATTGTTGTATTTACTTTCTTCTATGCGTTTGTTCAAGTTAATCCACAGAAATTGTCGGAAAACTTACAAAAACAAGGTAGCTACATTCCGGGAGTATGGCCTGGTCGTGAAACTCAGTTATATATTTCTCGATTGTTGATGAGACTTAGTACCGTTGGTGCTTTGTTCTTGGGTATTGTTTCTCTAATCCCATTGATTGCACAAAATGTTTGGAACTTAAACGAATCAATTGGACTAGGTGGTACTAACCTCTTGATTATCGTTGGAGTTGCTATTGAAACCATTCAACAAATTAGAGGATTAATGATGAGAAAAGAGTACGTTGGATTTATTCAAAGTACTCCGGATGATAACAAGTAGTGGAGGAATTTAAATGTCAATGAATTTATTACTAATGGGTCTTCCAGGAGCTGGAAAAGGTACTCAAGCTGAATTCATTGTTGAAAAATATGGGATTCCACATATTTCAACTGGAGACATATTTAGGGCAGCAATGAAAAACAAAACTCCCATGGGAATTAAGGCTCAACAATACATCGATAAGGGTGAATTAGTTCCTAATGATGTTACCTGTGGGATTGTTGAGGATCGTCTTAAACAACCTGATACTGACAAAGGTTATTTGTTAGATGGTTTTCCTAGAAACATTGATCAGGCTAAAAGCCTTGAGGAAATGACTAGGAAAATGAGCAAAGAGTTGAATGCAGTTATTAATATTGAAGTCGATCCAAGTGTTTTAATCAAACGTTTGTCGGGTCGTTTCATCTGCAAAAACTGTGGCGCAACTTATCATAAATTATATAAAAAACCTATAGTTGATGGTACTTGTGATGTTTGCGGTGCTCACGTCTTCTATCAAAGAAGTGATGATAAACCTGAAACTGTCAAGAATCGTCTGAAAATCAATGAAAAGAGTAATGCTCCTTTAATTGACTTTTACAAGGATCGCGGCATTTTGCATTCAGTTAAGGGTGATCGAGATATTGCAGACGTTAGTAACGACATTGAGAAAATTCTAAGCAATTTAAATTAGTAAATTGTCGTTTGATTGCTGGAATGTCAGTGATGTGGTATATTATAGTTTGTATGTCTATTTGTAAGTGATACTTACGAGTTTAGTAATTTTGGAGGATTATTCGTGTCTAAAAATAATGTAATTGAAGTTGAGGGTAAGGTTTCAGAGACTTTACCTAATGCAATGTTTAAGGTCGAGCTTGAAAATGGTCATGAAATTTTGGCACACGTTTCTGGCAAGATCAGAATGCATTACATTCGGATCCTACCAGGAGATCGTGTAACCGTTGAAATGTCACCGTATGATTTAACAAAGGGTCGAATTACTTATCGATTTAAGTAAACCCTTCATATAGGAGGTTATAAAAAATGAAAGTACGTCCATCAGTAAAAAAAATGTGTGAACATTGTAAGATTATTAAGAGAAAAGGCCGTGTGATGGTGGTTTGCCCTGTAAACCCTAAGCACAAGCAAAGACAAGGAAAATAAATAAATTAAAATTATAGGAGGTGGACTTTAATGGCTCGTATTGCCGGAGTTGATTTACCACGTGATAAGCGAATTGTTATTGCGTTAACATACATTTATGGTGTTGGAAACACAACTGCTCAGCAAGTTTTGAAAAAAGCTGGGGTATCAGAAGACGTTCGTGTACGTGATTTAACACCTGATCAAGAAGATAAGATCAGAGAAGCTCTTGATGGTTACACAATCGAAGGTGACTTACGTAGAGAAGTTACTATGAGTATCAAGACTCTTCAAGAAATCGGTTCATATCGTGGGATGCGTCATCGTCGCGGTTTACCTGTTAGAGGTCAACACACGAAAAATAACGCACGTACAAGAAAAGGTAAGAAAACCACAATCGCTGGTAAAAAATAATAAAGAAGGAGGCTATCAGTTTCTATGGCTAAAACTAAAAATACTCGTAAGCGTAAAGCAAGAAAAAACGTTGAGTCTGGTGTAGCACACATTCACTCAACCTTTAATAACACTTTGGTTATGATTACCGATGTTCAAGGGAATGCTATTGCTTGGTCATCAGCTGGTGCATTGGGATTCCGTGGAAGTCGTAAGTCTACCCCATTTGCTGCTCAAATGGCTGCTGAAGCAGCTGCTAAGACTGCAATGGAACATGGAATGAAATCAGTAGAAGTTGCTGTTAAGGGTCCTGGATCTGGTCGTGAGTCAGCTATTCGTGCTTTACAAAGTACTGGTTTGGAAGTTGCTGCAATTCGTGATGTAACTCCAGTTCCACACAATGGTTCTCGTCCTCCAAAACGTCGTAGAGTTTAATATTTAATGAACGTTAAAGTTTTAAATTACTCAATGCGTTTTGAAAGGGGTAGAGACTACAATGATTGAATTTGAAAAGCCAAACATTCACAAAATTGAAGAAACAGACAACTATGGTGAAATAGTTGTAGAACCACTCGAAAGAGGATATGGTACCACTTTAGGCAATTCACTTAGACGTGTCTTGTTGGCTTCATTACCAGGAGCTGCGGTTACTAGCATCCAAATTGATGGTGTTCTACACGAATTTTCAACTGTAAAGGGTGTAGTTGAAGATGTTACTCAAATTATCTTAAACGTTAAAAAGATTAATTTGAAAATTAACTCAGATGACAATGAAACAAAGTCAATGAGTATTAATGTAACTGGACCAGCCGATGTAACCGCAGGTGATATCGTAACTGATAGTGATGTTGAAATTTTAAATCCGGATTTGCACATTGCAACGGTTGCTGACGGAACTACATTCCACATGAACATGACTGCCAACAAAGGTCGCGGCTACGTTTCTGCTGAAGAAAACAAAGCCAAAAACGATGGTATGCCAATTGGTGTTCTACCAGTTGATTCTATTTATACCCCAATCGAACGTGTTAATTATCAAGTAGAAGATGCACGTGTTGGTCAACGTGATGATTACGACAAATTGACGTTAGACGTTTGGACTAATGGTTCAATTACACCTTCTGATGCAATTAGTTTGGCAGCTAAGATCTTAAATCAACATTTCCAATTATTTATTGATTTAACTGACAGAGCAAAGAATGCCAATGTTATGGTTGAGAAGGAAGAAAGCCATAAAGAAAAAATGCTTGAAATGTCAATTGAAGAATTGGATCTTTCAGTTCGTTCTTACAATTGTTTGAAACGTGCTGGAATTAATACTGTTCAAGAATTAACTGATAAGTCTGAAGCTGACATGATGAAGGTTAGAAATCTTGGCCGTAAGTCACTCGATGAAGTTAAAGAAAAATTAGCAGCATTAGGACTATCTTTACGTAAAGAAGACTAAAAAGGAGGATATCCGGTTATGAGTTATCGCAAATTACAACGTACGAGTGCTCAACGTCGTGCTTTGCTTCGTAATTTGACTACTGACTTAATTGTTAACGGTCAAATCAAAACAACAGAAGCTCGCGCTAAGGATGTTAGATCATTAGCCGACAAGATGGTTACCTTGGGCAAGAAGGGTGACTTGAATGCTCGTCGTCAAGCTGCAGCTTACTTGCAAAACACCATTGCTGATGTAAAAGAAGACGGAGATAGTATCAAAGTAACTAGTGCATTACAAAAGTTATTTGACGAAGTAGCACCAAAGTATACGGACCGAAACGGTGGTTACACACGTATTCTTAAAACAATGCCTCGTCGTGGTGACGGTGCACCAATGGTAATCTTGCAATTTGTCGAATAATTTCGATATTTGTTAAGAATAATAAATATTTCACTATAGGAATCACTAAGGTTAAAGGTATAAAGTGTTACGATGATGGATTTTCCAAGTCTAGCTTGAATGTGGTTAACTCCATGCGCCTTAATCTTTTAGTGATTTTTTTATACATAATTTTAATAATAGGAGAGCTGATTCCATGAATCCAATCATTAATGTTTCCAATCTTTCTTTTAGGTATAATAATGAAGATGATCATAAGGTATTAGATGATGTCTCTTTTCAGTGCGAACGAGGTGAATATATTTCATTAATCGGTCGCAATGGGAGTGGTAAAAGTACCATTGCCAAACTGGTTGATGGTCTTCTAACTCCTAGTGAGGGAGAAATTGTGGTAGATGGGATCAGGTTGGACTCTCATGGTAATGACCGCGAAACAAGAAAAGCAATTGGCTTAGTTTTTCAAAATCCAGATGATCAATTTGTTGGTGCCACGGTAGCAAGTGACGTTGCGTTTGGACTTGAAAATAGGGCGGTTCCAAGAGAAGCGATGAAGCCAAAAGTTAAATCGGCGTTAGAAAAGGTAGGAATGTGGGAATATCGAGACGAGATTCCTAGTAGTCTTTCTGGTGGACAGAAGCAACGGGTCGCAATTGCAGGAGCAATTGTGCTTGATCCTAAAATTTTAATTCTAGATGAAGCGACAAGTATGCTAGATCCTTTAGCTACTAGACAAATTCATCAAGTTGTCAACAAATTAAATCAAAAACAAAATATGACAATTCTCTCCATTACGCATGATATCAATGTGACGGCTAAATCCGATCGGATATTAGCACTTAATAATAATAAAATTGTATTTGACGGAAAACCAAGTGCTTTCTTTCAGAAGCATCAATTAATTGCTGATATGGATCTAGATCTTCCTTTTAGTGAGAAGTTAAGGCAGAAATTCCTTGATGCAGGATATGACATTACTGATAAGTACATGGATGATGAGGGGATGAGCCAATGGATAAGCACATTATTTTAAGTAACGTTGATTTTGTCTATCAACCCGGTCTGCCATCAGAAAGACAGGCTTTAAGTAATGTCAGTTTAAAGATTAATAAGGGTGAATTTTTGGGTGTTGTTGGAAAAACTGGTAGCGGAAAGTCAACGTTAGTTCAGATGATTAACGGATTATTGAAACCGACTTCAGGGAGTGTTACCGTTGGCAAAATCAAAATTAACAGTGAAACTAATAACCATAACCTAAGTGAGCTCAGAAAAAAAGTCGGGATGATTTTCCAGTTTCCGGAAAAACAACTGTTTGAAGATAATGTTCTAAAAGATGTATCTTTTGGTCCACTTAATTTTGGCGAAAATGAAGCAGTTGCAAAAAAGAGAGCCATTCAGGCGCTTTCGATTGTTGGCATTAATAAAGAACTGTATTCTCGTTCACCCTTTGAGTTGTCTGGCGGTCAAATGCGTCGGGTCGCAATTGCTGGAACGATTGCATGTGATCCAACCGTTCTCATTTTAGATGAACCAACGGTGGGATTGGATCCTAGTGGCAAGACTGAGATATTAAAGATTATCAAGCAACTAAACAAAAATGGAGTAACCATCATCATGGTTACTCACGATATGGATGTGGTGGCACAAAATGCTACCCGTGTTGTGGTTATGAATGATGGAAAAGTGTGTTCTGATTCAACTCCTAGGGAATTATTCAGCAATTACAAGTTAATCGATCAAAATTCATTAGCGCTTCCTGATTCTGTTCAGATATACTATGATTTAATTAATCGAGGCATCAGATTAAAAAAGATTCCGTTAACAGCGGATGAAGTTGTTAACGAAATTACGCAAAAACGAAGTGGAGTGAAGTAGAATCGATCAATTTGTGTTTGGAAAATACTTTCCTGGAAATTCATTCATTCATCGTTTAAATCCAGCTTTTAAGATTTTAGGCTCCGTTATCATTATTACGCTTATTTTGATGTGCAATAATTGGGTAAGTTATGGATGTATGACGCTTTTTACATTGGTACTGATATACTTATCTCATTCTCGAATTAAGATGCTTCTAAAGGGGATCAAACCCATTCTGTGGCTAATTATTTTTACGGTCTTGATTCAAGTGTTTTTTGGTCATGGCGGAACGGTTTATTTTCATTTATGGTTTATTTCCATCACTTCGTCAGGAATTATTAATGCGGTCATGATATTTATTCGATTGGTCCTCATTATCACGATTGCTACTATTTTGACCATCACAACCAGTCCATCGATGATTGCACTTGGAGTTGAGACGATTCTGAGACCGCTTAAGTGGGTTAAAGTTCCCACTGAAACGATTGGGATGATGGTTTCAATTGCACTGCAATTCATCCCCACCCTCATTGATGAGTTAAATGACATTATGAATGCTCAGAGAGCACGGGGCGTCGATTTTGGTAAAGGCAAATTAATGAAACGAGCTAAAAGCTTAGTGTCGCTGATTATTCCTTTGTTTGTTTCTTCTTTTCGTCATGCTGAACACCTTGCAGATGCCATGGAAGCTCGTGGATATTCTGATGAGGTCAAGCGAACTCATTATCAGCTCGTCTCTTGGACGGTCCTTGATTGGGTTGCTTTAGGGGTCATGATGGTTTTAACGGTTGTAATTATTTTAGTGAGGAATTAGATGAAAACTCGGTATAAAATTACATTTGCATATGATGGGACTAAATTTGCTGGCTTTCAAACGCAGCCCAAGCAGCGAACGGTGGAGGGAACTTTAACTAATATTATTAACAAAATGGCCCAAAAAAGTGGCAAGCATGTTTTACTTTATGGATCTGGCAGAACTGACGCAGGTGTTCATGCCCTAGGTCAGGTTGCCCATTTTGACTTTCCCTATGATTTAGGTGAGGAAAGTATGTTAAAGGGGTTAAACAGTATGTGTCCCTTGGATATTGAAATAATAAGTGTGCAAAAGGTTAATGCTGACTTTCATGCTCGTTATGATGTAACGGGGAAAAAGTACTTGTATCGGTTGGATTTAGGGCGCTTTACCAATCCATTTAAAAGAAATTATACTGCTCATTGGCGTTTTCCCGTTAATTTCGATTGGATCGAAGAGGCCATTCATGATTACGTTGGCAAACATGACTTTTCGTCTTTTGTTGCTTCCGGTGCAAAGGAGGGGAGTCGGGTTCGTACAATTTTCTCGGTTGATGCTAACTTAGATAAAGTTACTAATGAGATGCAGTTCGAGTTTTATGGTGATGGTTTTATGTATAATCAAATTCGGATTATGGTTGGGGTGCTGATGGAGATTGGACGGGGAAAGCGGCCAGTTCATGATATCCAACGATTGTTCAAAGTGAAGGATCGAAACGAAGCACGTTTAACAATGCCAGCTAATGGATTGTACTTAAAAAAGGTTTATTATCCAGGAGATGATCCAAAACATTCGAAACGAAAACATCATCCAGATGATTAAAATGAATTTGACTTTCAGAAGAAATGTTAGTACTATTGTAACTGGTATTGTTTGCCCCACGATAAGCCCCGGAAACTTATTAGGTGTCGAACAAACACGGAAACATGGAGGAATTAAAAGTGCATACAACATATATGGCTAAACCCGGCGAAGTAGATCGCAAGTGGTACGTTATTGACGCAGATGGCGTTGAATTAGGTCGTCTCTCAAGTGTCGTTGCTTCTATTTTACGCGGAAAAAACAAACCTACATTTACGCCAAACGTAGATACAGGTGACAATGTTATTGTAATCAATGCATCTAAAGTTGCATTGTCTGGTAAGAAAGCTAGTGGCAAGATTTATTATCACCACACATCTTACATTGGTGGACTTAAGTCAATTACTGCTGGTCAAATGAGAGCAGAGAAGCCTGATCGACTTATCGAAACTTCAGTTAAAGGTATGCTTCCTCACGGTACATTAGGTCGTCAAATCGCTAAGAAACTTCACGTTTATGCAGGTGAAGATCACACTCATGAAGCTCAAAAACCAGAAGTTCTTGATATTAAGAACCTAATTTAAGGAGGAAACACAATTGGCTAAAGTACAATATACCGGCACAGGTCGCCGTAAAGATTCAGTTGCTCGTGTACGCTTAGTACCAGGTACTGGAAAAGTTGTAATCAATGACAAAGATGTTGAAGATTACATTCCATTTCCTAATTTAAGAGAAATCATTTTACAACCATACAATGTTACTGAGACACTTGGTAACTATGACACATTAGCTAACGTTAATGGTGGTGGATATTCAGGACAAGCTGGTGCTGTTCGTTTAGGAATTGCACGTGCTTTACTTGAAGTTGATCCAGACTTTAGAGAATCCCTCAAGAAGGCTGGTTTATTAACACGTGACCCTCGTATGAAGGAACGTAAGAAACCCGGCCTTAAGAAAGCTCGTAAGGCTGGTCAATTCTCAAAACGTTAATCAGAAGATTATATTTTGTCGCTCATGTCCGCATGAGCGCTTTTTTATTAAATGGGTGAATTTAAAATGAAAAAGACACGAAATTATCATATTGCAATTTTGTCAGTTTTTATTTCCATTATTTTGATTCAAAACTTTGTTCCTATTTTAGGATATATTCCCGTTGGACCACTAAGTATTACGTTAATCCCCATTACCGTGATTGTAGCAACCCTAATGCTTGGTTTAAAGGATGGCTTTATTCTTGGCACGCTCTGGGGTGTAATTGTGTTTGTAAGGGCCTTTACGTGGCCTACTAGTCCAATTGCTCCACTTGTTTTTGAGAATCCGATTACGGCCATTTTACCGCGGGCTCTAATCCCGGTAGTTGCTTACTTTTCCTACAAGTGGTTAAAAAAATTACTTAATAATAAGCTTTCACTTGTGATGGCATGTGCTTTGGGTTCAATGACCAATACAATTTTAGTGCTGTTATTTATTTATATTTTTAATCGAAAACAAGCCCCAATCCTGTACCATGTGAGCGTTGATAAAATTATCTATGCCTTATTAGGGGTAGTTGGAACCAACGGTCTGATAGAAATGATTATTACAGCAATTGTTTGTCCAATTATCATTATTTCGTTAAATAAAGTAATCCAAAAATAAAAAAAGCAGATCATTACGATCTGCTTTTTGTTACTTTGATGCGTCCGATGATTTTTTGTCACCATCTTGTTTTGAATCATCATCTGGTCCCTCATCAGGATCTTTTTGAATTCGTGGAGCTTGCTTAATCATTTTAAGATCTTTGTGGTTAATAACGGTCTTGTTATGATACTTATCAATTATTTCTGGATCATCAGATTCAAATGTAATCAAAAAGGCATTATTGTAAGCTTTATCAATATAACCGGTAAAATCATTCTTTTCAAGTTTAAACGATACTTCATCGCCAACTTCAAAGGGTGATTTTTCGGTCTCTGTTTGTTCATCGTGTTTCTTTGCCAAACTGACCACCTCCAATTGTATTCAACTAATGAAATATAAACGAATAATTAACATTTGTCAATTTTTAACATTTTTGTAGTACAATTTAAACAGTAAATTTATTTGTAAGGAGGGTTAGTGTGGCTAGGAAAAAGAAGCAAAAGCAAAATAAGTTAGTTGCTTATGTCCTGACCGTGCTAATCCTGTTAGTCATGTTCGTTGGTGCTGTGATGATTTTAGGCAATTCTCATTTTAACCCGCGGTATGAACAAAATAATGTTAGTGTTCACCATAAGGAATTTATCAACAAGATTCTACCGAAGTCAGTTGAGATGCAACGGAAGTACAAAATTTTGACTAGCATTACCCTTGCTCAGGCTATTTTAGAATCAGATTGGGGCCAGAGTACTCTGGCCTCAAAATATAATAATCTTTTTGGTGTTAAAGCGGGTGCTGGACAAAAGAGTGTCACTTTGGACACGACTGAATATACGAGTGGATCACCCGCAATGGTTCACGGAAGTTTTCGCGTTTACAGTAATTGGGATGAGTCAATTGAAGATCATGCTGTTTTACTAGCTCATGGCACAGACTGGAACCCCATGCAATATAAAGAAGTTGTGTCGGCGGACAATTACGTCGATTCTGCCAAGGCTCTCAGTACCGATGGATATGCAACAGACCCGGCTTATGCAGACAAAATAATTAAAATCATTAAAAAGTATCATCTTAATCAATACGATAAACAATGATTTAGCAAAAGATTTATTGGAGGTTAAACTATGGATTCAGTATTACTCTACCCAGGAAGCACAATTGGAATTATTGGTGACTATTTTAGTAGTACGCAACTAGTTAACGTGGCCCGCGACGCGGGATTGAAAATTGCCACCTATAGTTCTAATTCAGATAGCGAGATCGCTAGACAATCTGATTACGCATTTACAGGTGACGTTAATGATGTTGATACTTTAAGGGAATTTTCTGAGAAGTGTGATTTAGTTACATACGTTTCAAATGACATTGATCCTCAGGTTATTAGTGAAATCGAAAAGTATACTTATGTTCCTCAAGGCGAATCCCTTTTAGAGATTAGTCAGGACCGTGTGATGGAAAGGGCCTTTTTTGATCAAATTAACGTCAATACGTCACCATACGTCACTATTATTAACTTGGAAGATATCTATCAGGCAATTGATTCAATTGGATATCCTGCAATTTTAAAGCCAATTCAGCGACACATGACTAATAACCAACAGTTAGTTATTAACGAATCAAATGATATTGCACTTGCTTCTGATATGTTAAAAAGGGGCCCATATATACTGGAATCTTACGTTCCTTACCGTTTCGAATACGCAATTATTGCTACTAAATCAGTAAAAGAAGATTTACAACAATTTCCCGCCGTTAAAACCAGTTATTTAGGGAACATGCTCCAAACGGTAAGTACTGATACTTCCAAAACAGATTCTAACGTTATTAACGAAATGATTAGAATTGTTAATCAAATCGGCAAAAATGTTAAATACGTTGGTTCATTTGAGGTATCGTTCGGTGTAACGGCTGATCAAAACATTTACGTTACAAACATTGATCCAACCGTTAATAATGCCGGTTTTTTGTTTAATTTAGCTACTGATATCAGCGAGTATGATCAACATCTTCGGGCCATTTCAGGGTTGCCATTAGCTAAGATTAATAAGATTAGTGATGTGGTTGCTCGTTTGTTTACGAAAAAGCAATATGAACAGGTTCTTAGACAACGAATCCTTCAACCAAACTGGCAATTTTATTTTAATTATCACAGTAATGCACGTGATGATGATGTGGTTGGAGTGATTTTAATTCCAACCAATTCGGTCGAAGAGACGTTTAATCGAATTGTGAATACAGGAATTTGGACCAAAAATTAAATGTTATTAAAATTGAAGAGTCGGCAATTTGTCGGCTCTATTTTGCTATAATTAATGATGGATTTACAAAGCGAGAGGATTGGTTAACGTGTCAAAGACAGACCTACTAAAGACAATGAACGATAAGCAACAAGAGGCGGTAGAACAAACTGAAGGTCCACTTTTGATTATGGCTGGTGCTGGAAGTGGTAAGACCAGGGTGCTCACTCATCGAATTGCTTATCTAATTGAGAAAAAAGGTGTGATGCCATGGAATATTTTGGCGATTACATTTACCAACAAAGCTGCTCGCGAAATGAAGGAACGTGTTAGTAAATTACTTGGCGTCGGTGGTGACGATGTTTGGGTATCAACTTTTCACGCACTTGGCGTGAGAATCTTGAGACGTGACATTGATAAATTAGGTTATAATCGTGCTTTTTCTATCACTGATTCAGGAGAACAAAGGACCCTTGTAAAACGAATTTTAAAAGACTTAGATCTAGACCCGAAAAAGAATGATCCAAGGGCTATTTTAAGTGCCATTTCAAATGCTAAGAATAATTTACAGACTCCACGAGATTATCAAAAGTCACATTCAGCTAACAGTCCATTTGAAGAAGTGGTTTCACAGGTATATTTCGAATATCAAAAGCGACTTCAAGAAAACCAAGCTGTCGATTTTGATGATTTGATTATGCTTACGATTAGATTGTTTAAACAGTATCCAGAGGTTTTGAATTATTATCAAGATAAGTTTCATTACATCCATGTCGATGAATATCAGGATACCAATGAAGCACAGTATAAATTAGTATCAATGCTTGCCAAAAAGTATCAGAATTTATGTGTAGTGGGTGACGCTGATCAGAGCATTTATGGTTGGCGTGGTGCTAACATGAATAATATCTTGGATTTTGAAAATGACTATAAAAATGCATACGTTGTGAAACTGGAACAGAATTATCGTTCAACTAAGAATATTTTAAATGCCGCAAACGACGTTATTCAAAACAATGCCGAAAGAAAAGATAAGAATTTGTGGACGGAAAATGATACTGGCGAAAAGGTAACGTACTATCGTGCTCAAAGTGAGGCTAGTGAGGCCCATTACGTGGTGTCTAAGATTAAAGATGAGGTCAGTAAACATCATTATTCTTATAATGATTTTGCGGTCTTGTACCGGACGAATGCCCAGTCGCGTGTAATCGAAGAGACCTTCTTGAAATCAAATATTCCGTACACGATGGTTGGTGGGCATAAATTCTACGACCGTAAGGAAATCCGGGACATTCTTTCGTATTTGACTCTCATTGCTAATCCTAGTGATTCATTAAGTTTTGAACGGGTTGTTAACGTTCCTAAGCGCGGAATTGGTAGTTCAAGTGTGGAAAAGTTGAGAATGTTTGCAGCAGATAATGGATGGAGTCTACTAGAAGCAGCTCAAAATGTTGACTTGGCCAATAATATCTCCAGTCGTGCTCGAAATGCCATTGCTAATTTTGCTAATGTCATATCAAACGTTCAAAAAAAGCAAAAGGATATGACCGTTACGGAAATTACCGAAGCCCTTTTAGATCAATCTGGATATATGGCTGATCTAAAGAAAACCAATTCATTGGAGTCACAGACACGGATTGAGAATATTGAAGAATTTCTTTCTGTCACAAAAGATTCTGATTTAAAGTATGATGAACAGACTGGTAGTAGTGATAGTCGTTTGACAGATTTTTTGGCGGATCTGGCCCTTGTATCGGCTCAAGACGATGTTGATGAATCGGCTAAACAGGTGACTTTAATGACTTTGCATGCTGCTAAGGGACTTGAATTTCCAGTCGTCTTTATGGTTGGGATGGAAGAAGGAATTTTTCCTCTTAGTCGAGCTACTGAAAAGGAAAGTGAGTTAGAAGAAGAACGACGGTTAGCCTATGTGGGAATTACGCGGGCTCAGACCAAACTCTATATGACAAATGCATATTCACGAATGTTATATGGTAGAATGCAAAATAATCCCGAGTCACGATTTATGGATGAAATTAATTCGGATGTATTGGATAATGAGAGTTCAATTCCAACGGGACCTAAGACTCCATTTGACACCAGTAGTGAGTATAATAAACGAACCAATCGAGCCTTTAGTGAACCATATCATCGACCTAACAAACGAGTCGAAAAACCCCAAGGAACTGGTGCTGACAAGAAGTCATGGAATATTGGTGATAAAGTCAAACACAAGGCGTGGGGAACTGGAACTGTTGTTAAAATTAATGGAACTGGTGAAGATATGGAACTTGACATTGCCTTTCCAGAAAAAGGAATTAAACGTCTATTAGCTGCATTTGCACCCATAACAAAAATTCAATCGATTAAGTAAGGGAGTGGTAAGATTGTTTAAGATTCCAATGGATCAGGTTAATGAAAGTGAAGCAAAAAAAGAGGCCTCAGAACTAAGACCAAAGTTAATTAAGTGGGGAAAACAGTACTATGAACAGGATCAGCCAACCGTAGAAGATGCGGAATATGATCGAAACTATGCTCGCTTGCAGGATCTGGAAGCCAAGTTTCCAGCAATTATCACTCCTGATTCACCGACTCAGCACGTTGGTGGGGCAACTTCGAATGAATTTACAAAGGTCAATCACGAGATTCCAATGCTTTCACTAGGTGACGTATTTTCACCCCAAGAGCTTAAGGATTTTGTGGTTCGACTCAAGCACAACTATCCTCAAGATACTGAGTATAATTGTGAGTTGAAGATCGATGGACTAGCTATTTCACTTCGTTATGAGCATGGGGTGTTCGTGCAGGGATCGACTAGGGGAAATGGACAAATTGGTGAGGATATCACTGAAAATTTAAAAACCATCCCATCAATCCCTAAAAAATTAAGTCGACCCATTGATATTGAAGTACGTGGCGAATGTTATATGGGAAAAGAAGCCTTTTTAAAGTTAAATGAACGACGACAAAATGACGGAAAACCAACGTTTGCTAATCCGAGAAATGCTGCTGCCGGGAGTCTTCGACAATTGGATCCAAAAGTTACTAAGGATCGCCACTTAAGTACTTTTATGTATAACGTTGCTAATTATGACGATTTAAAGGCTACCACTCAAAGTGGACTTTTAGAGGAACTAAAAGAATTAGGCTTTACCATCAATGAGCATTATCAAGTGGCTGACAATATGGATCAGATTGATGCTTACATTAAAAAGTATTCAGCAGCAAGAGATAATCTCACCTTTGGTATCGATGGCATTGTGATTAAGACCAATTCGCTTCCTTTACAAATGGAAATTGGGCATACGGTTAAAGTTCCGAAGTGGGCGATTGCTTACAAGTTTCCGCCAGAAGAAGTTCATACTAAAATTAAAAAGATTGAGTGGACCGTTGGAAGAACGGGAGTGGTAACTCCTACCGCAATCATGGATCCAGTGCAATTGGCCGGTACTACCGTTTCAAGAGCGTCACTTCATAATCCTGATTATATTGAGAAAAAAGATATCCGTGTTGGCGATACAGTGGTTTTGTATAAAGCTGGCGACATTATTCCGGAGGTTGAAAGGTATCTTCCTGATCTAAGGCCAAAAGATTCTAAGCCATATGTTATCCCAGATCGATGTCCTTCATGTGGTGCTAAATTAGTCCACTTAGATGGTGAAGTTGCCTTACGTTGTATTAATCCGAAGTGTCCAGCACAGCTGGTGGAACAAATTAATCATTTTGCTTCTAGAAATGCAATGGATATTGATGGTTTGGGTCCTAAGATTGTGAAGCAGTTGTTTGATAAAAAAATGGTCTCGGATGTGGCCAGCTTGTATCACCTTAGTTATGATGAACTACTAACTCTTGATAAGTTTGGTGACAAGTCTGCTAACAATTTACTTTCTGCCATTGATAGTAGTCGGAGCAATTCACTTGAAAGATTGCTTTTTGGATTAGGCATCAGACACGTCGGTGCTAAAGCAGCGCGATTAATTGCTGCCCACTTTAAAACCATGGATGCTCTCATGAAATCAAGTGTCGAAGAAATCGCCTCAATTGACACCATTGGTCAAGTTATTGCTGATAGTGTTCATACTTATTTTGAAAACGCTGATAGTAGAGAATTAATTGGCGAACTCGTTGATGTTGGTGTTAATATGGACTATGTAAATAATGAAGAGATAGTACAACCAGATAACTTTTTCAATGGTAAACGAGTTGTATTGACCGGAAAGTTGGTTGATTTAACTAGGGGTCAAGCCAGTGAATGGCTTGAAAACCATGGAGCGGATGTCACAAGTAGTGTTTCTAAAAATACCGACCTAGTAATTGCGGGAGAGGATGCAGGTAGTAAGCTAACCAAAGCTCAATCTCTTTCGGTTCCGGTTTGGGATGAAGATCATTTTAAAAATGAAATGCAAAAAGAATGATAAGAAGTCGGAGGAATTTAAGTTGAGACGCTTAAAAGTAATTTTAATGGTGGCGGCTAGCGCGTTAATGTTAGTAGCTTGTGGGAGTACTAACAAGAGTACCACTAATACAAATAATAAGAATACACAATTAACCGGGGAAACTGGTGGTAAGAATTATCAGAGTGTTATTAAGGATGGACATTATCAAACCAGTAAATCGCGTGGAGTTGATATTCAACAAAATGATAATCAGTTTAACTTGAAAGGGTTTCAGAACGGTTTGCTTGGAATTTCCAAGCAAAATTTTTCGACTGATAAGTATGTTTTTCAGGAGGGACAATACATCTCTACTGACACTGTCGAGAAGTGGCTTGATCGTAAGTCAAAGCAAAACCCGGAGGGACTAAATCCATCGCAACAAAAGGGAAAAGTAACCCCAATGTACTTGCAACAAATGGATGAACAAGACTTCTTAGTTCCAAATGGTAATAAAATGACCATGAAGGGTATGACCATTGGCCTTGGGATCAATTCAGTGTACTACTACACTAAACAGAAGTATGGGAGCCAGTATCAACAGAAGATCCCCGATGATGTGGTTGAGAAACAAGGTAAGGAGATGGCTAACACGATCCTTAAACGATTGAGACAGAATAAAGAATTAAAGAATATTCCAATCGTGATTGCATTGTACAAGCAAGCTCCAAACGATAGTTTGACTGGTGGTAATTTCTTTGCCTCATCGGTTAACAATCCGGGCACGACGTCTGTAAACTCATGGAAACCAATTAATGAAAAATCATATGTGTTCCCGATTGCCAATGGTTCTAAGGGACCTAATACGAATGATTTATCTGCGTTTAATCAATTTAAGTCACAGGTTCAAAATTTCTTCCCTAACTTGAGTGGGATTACTGCACAGGCTCAATACAAGGGTAAGCAACTTCAAGGAATGCACATTAACATTACAACTCAATTTTATAGTCAAACTGAAATCATCAGTTTTACTCAATACCTACAGAATGCTGCTCAAAAATATCTTCCTGGCAGTGTACCAATTGATATTACCGTAAAATCAACTGATGGAATTCAAAGTTATTTGAACCGAAATGCGGGAGGAAAGTCCTTCAGTTCGCATGTGTTTAATAGCTATTAAGATTTAGTGATTTAGTAAAAGAGGGGATAAAATGGCTGATAAGATTACGGAAGAACAAACCCAACATATTGCTGGGTTAGCTAAGCTTGAATTAAAAAAAGATGAATTACCTGAATTCACCCAACAATTAAATGATTTGTTGAAAATGTTGGATACACTTGAAAAAGTTGATACATCGGGTGTTGAGCCCACTTATACGGTAACGGATCGAATTGATGTTACTAGAAAAGACGTGGCAGAAGATTGGCACGAACAAGATGCTTTGTTAAAGAATGCTCCTGATATTCAAGATGACTTAATTAAAGTTCCAGTAATTATTGACGAAAGTGAGGATGAATAATAATGAACTATTTAGATAAGGATTTGCGTTCACTTCACCAGATGTTGGTAAATAAGGAAATTTCGGCCGTTGACTTAGTAAAAGAGACCATGGACAACATCAAAACTACTGACCAAAACATTGATGCTTTTAATAATCTAAATGATAAAGCGCTTGAAAATGCTAAAGCCATTGATGAACGTGGGATTGATCCTAATAATATTTTAGATGGGATTCCGTTGGCTTTGAAAGATAACATCGTTACTAAAGAATTACCAACTACTGCATCTTCAAAAATGCTAGAAAATTTCACTTCAATTTATGATGCAACGGTGGCCAAGAAACTTTCTAATGCTGGTACCATTAACGTTGGTAAAACCAACATGGATGAATTTGCAATGGGAAGTTCAACTGAAAATTCAGCCCTTAAAACCACTCACAATCCGTGGGATTATAGCAAAGTTCCTGGCGGTTCGTCCGGTGGTTCGGCTGCCGCAGTTGCTTCCGGTGAAGTTCCAGTTGCACTTGGATCAGATACCGGAGGTTCAATTAGACAACCAGCTTCATTCACGGGAATTGTTGGAATGAAGCCAACCTATGGTCGAGTATCACGTTTTGGACTTATTGCGATGGCTTCAAGTTTTGATCAAATCGGACCTCTTACTAGAAGTGTCTTTGACAATGCTCTGGTTTTAAACGCAATTTCAGGTCATGACGAACACGATTCAACTAGTTCAAAACAGGAAGTTCCGGATTTCACCGAACACATTAAAGATGGGGTCGAGGGGATGAGAATTGGCATTCCCAAGGAATACGTTAATAAGTTATCTCCTGATGTTTCAAAAGCAATCAAAAATGCCGCAGAAACGTTTAAAAAATTAGGTGCAAAGGTTGACTGGGTTTCGATGCCTAATTCTAAATATGGCGTTATTGCTTATAATGCGCTTCAAACCGCTGAAGCATCTTCTAACCTAGAAAGATTCGATGGAATTCGTTATGGATATCGAGCATCAGATGCTCAAACACTTGATGAATTGTACGTTAAATCACGATCAGAAGGGTTTGGGGATGAGGTTAAGCGACGGATTATGCTAGGGACATTATCGCTTTCTTACGATAATGTTGATAAATATTACAAACAGGCTGCTAAAATTCGGACTTTAATCATCAATGATTTTAAAAAGGTTTTTGCTGACCATGATTTAATTTTGAGTCCAACATCTCGAGTTACTGCCTTTACAATTGGAGTAGAAGATCAAGATCCCATTGAAATGTATATGAATGATATTTTGACGATCCCAGCCAATATGGCTGGAGTTCCTGCTATGTCTCAAATTGCTGGATCCAGTAATGGTTTGCCAATCGGAATGCAATTAATGGGGAAACCGTTTGATGAGAGTACCATTTATAAAGCAGGATACGCTTTTGAACAGAATACTGATTTTCACAAGCAAACACCAAAGATGGGAGGTAAATAGTCATGAATTTTGAAACGACCATTGGTCTAGAAGTCCACGTTGAGCTTAAAACTAATTCAAAAATTTATAGTCCATCTGCTGCACAGTTTGGGGACAAGCCCAATAGTAATACTAACGTGATTGACTGGGGTTATCCTGGAACGCTCCCAGTCGTTAACAAGCAGGTCGTTGCGGATGGTATCACCGCGGCTCTAGCTTTACATGCTCATATTGAAAAGCACCCTCATTTTGATCGTAAAAATTATTTCTACCCGGATAATCCGAAGGGGTATCAGATTACTCAAAACGAGAGACCCACTGCTAGAAACGGATGGATTGAAGTCGAGACCAAAAATGGTAAGAAAAAAATTGGAATCGAAGAGATGCATATTGAAGAAGACGCTGGTAAGAATACCCATGAACAAAAATATTCTTATGTTGACTTAAACCGTCAGGGGACTCCGCTTATTGAAATTGTCTCTAAGCCTGAGATGACAACTCCGCAACAGGCATATGATTATCTGGAAGGATTAAGACAACGGATTCAATTTACCGGAATTTCTGATGTCAAGATGGAAGAAGGGTCAATGCGGGTTGATGTTAATATCTCAGTTCGACCCATTGGTAGTAAAGAATTGGGTCAAAAGATTGAATTAAAGAACTTGAATTCATTTAATCATGTTAGAAAATCACTTGAGTACGAAGAACAACGTCAACAACAGGTGTTGATGTCCGGCGGTCAGATTAATTCTGAGAGTCGTCGTTTTGATGAATCTACTGGTAAAACTGAGTTAATGCGTGTCAAAGAGGGAAAAGATGATTATCGTTACTTCCCAGAACCAGATCTTCCAACTTTGAGTATTTCTGATGAATGGATTAATGAATTAAAAGAATCCATGCCTGAGATGCCTATCAAACGTCGTAATCGTTACGTTAATGAATTAGGGATCACTGATTATGATGCAATGGTTATTACTCAGACCAAAGAAATGTCTGATTTTTATGATAAAATGGTTAAATTAGGTGCTGATCCTAAATTAGCCGCTAACTACCTTCAAGATAACGTCAATGCGTACTTGAACGATAATCAAGCTAACTTGGAAGACACCAAAATCACGCCTGAAGCGATGGCTACCATGATTAAAATGATTATGGACGATACCATCTCAAGTAAAATGGCTAAAAAAGTATTTAAGGCAGTTACTAAGGGGCAAGATCCAAAGAAATTCGTTGAAGAAAAAGGACTGGTCCAATTATCTGATCCTAAAAAACTGCAACCAATTATTGATGGGGTCTTAAAAGATAATCAACAGTCAGTTGATGATTATCATAATGGTAAAGATCGAGCTGTTGGGTATTTGGTTGGACAAATTATGAAACAAACTCATGGACAAGCTAATCCGCAAGTTGTAAACAAATTATTGAAAGGTTCTTTAGATAAATAGGGTGATGTAAGAATGGTCAAAAAAGCACGAGTAATTTACAATCCAACGTCTGGACGTGAAATGTTAAAACCGCAGTTGGTTAATATTTTGGATGTTTTGGAGAATGGTGGATATGAAGCCAGTGCTTTTGCGACCACCCCCAAACCACATTCAGCACGTGATGAAGCCGCCCGTGCATCTGAAGAGGGATTTGATCTCATCATTGCGGCAGGTGGAGATGGGACCATCAATGAAGTAATTAATGGCATTGCTCCACGTGATTATCGACCACAATTAGGAATCATTCCCGCTGGAACTACCAATGATTTTGCGCGTGCATTGCACATTCCTCGAGATGATTACGTTGAAGCTGCTAAAGTGATCACTAAGGGCAATGTTTCAAAGATGGACGTTGGTAAAGCATACAATGATGAAGTGACTAATTATTTCATTAATATTGCGGCTGGTGGGTTTATGACAGAATTAACTTACAATGTTCCTTCTGATTTAAAGACTATTTTTGGGTATCTTGCATACCTGGTAAAGGGAGCAGAAATGTTGCCAAATGTGAAGCCAGTTCCGATGTTATTAAAGTATGATGGTGGAGAATATCGTGGGAAGGCTTCAATGTTTTTTTTAGCCATGACTAATTCAGTGGGTGGTTTTGAACAAATTGTTCCAAACGCAACCATGGATGATGGTAAATTTACCATGATTATTGTTAAAACTGGTAATTTAGTTGAAATGTTGCAATTAATTGCTAAAGCGTTTAATGGCGGTCGGCACATTGATGATCCTAGGATTATATACAAAAAGACCAATACATTTGAGGCTTTTCCTGGGGATGATAGTCGCTTACAGATTAATCTTGATGGCGAATACGGTGGTGATGCTCCGATGAAGTTTGTCGATCTAAAGCAGCGAATTAGTATTTATTCCAACCTTAAGACTGATGATATCAGTGAGTCGGCTAGTGTCGCTCCTCAGGTCAAGAATGTTGAAAAGAAGTTTGTCAGAAAAGTCGATGAACTTCCATCTGATAGTAAAAAATAAGTTTTGCCGTGTAACGGCAAAACTTTTTAGTAAGGAGAACAAATGAGCGCTAAAAAAGAAGCTCCAGTACAGAAAAACCAAGACCTCACGGTAAACGTGATTGATTTGACTTACCAGGGAATGGGGGTTGGTAAGGTTTCCGATTTTCCGATTTTCATTGAGGATGCTCTTCCAGGTGAGAAAGTCCAGATCAGGGTGATTAAAGTTAAAAAGAACTTCGCCTTTGGAAAATTAGAAAAGATTATCGAACCAAGTCCCAATCGAGTTCAAGCAATTGATCGACGGTATACGCAGTCTGGGATTGCTCCATTACAACACCTTGCATATCCAAAACAATTAGAGTTTAAACAACATCAGATTGAGGAATTGTTTAAGAAGGCTCATTTAAACGTTGCTGTTGCTCAAACAATTGGAATGGATAATCCATCAAAATACCGAAATAAGGCTCAGATTCCGGTTAGGAAGATGAATGGTCAATTGGAAACGGGTTTTTATCGGCGCCACAGTCATGATTTAATTCCAATTGAAGACTTTTACATTCAAGATCCTCACATCGATGAAGCTATTATTAAGGTTCGGGATGTTTTACGAGCTTATCATGTTAGTGCTTACAATGAGGCAACTCACAAGGGTTGTATCAGGAATATTATGGTCCGTTATGGAAAAGCAACCGGCGAGATGATGGTAGTTTTGGTTACCAATGGTAAAAACTTGCCACATAAAGATGAAATTATTAAATCCATTAATGATCAGTTGCCTGATTTAGATAGTTTAATTCAAAATGTTAATGATTCTCACGGGAATCGACTGATGGGGGACACGAACATCCTGTTATCAGGTAAAGCTTACATCAAGGATGAACTCTTAAACACCAAGTTTTTGATTTCACCAATGTCGTTTTACCAGGTTAATCCGGTTCAGACTGAAAAACTTTATTCTTTGGCCATCGATAAGGCGCAATTATCGAAAAATGATGTGGTGGTTGATGCGTATTGCGGGATTGGGACAATTTCACTGGCAATGGCACCAAAAGTTAAGCATGTGTACGGAGTTGATGTGGTTGCTGAGGCAATTGAAGATGCCCGAAAGAACGCTAAATTAAATCATATTGATAATGTTAGCTTTGTGGTTGCAAAGGCTGAGGACCAGATGAAGAAGTGGGCAGAGCAGGACATTCGACCAAATGTCGTGGTAGTTGATCCGCCAAGAAAGGGCCTTGATCCAACCTTTATTGCTAGTGTCTTAGAGATGAAGCCAGAACGATTAGTATATGTTTCATGTAATCCTGCTACTCTTGTACGGGATTGTCAGGCTTTAATTGATGGTGGCTATGAAATTAAACAACCAATTCAACCAGTGGATCAATTTCCGCAAACACCGCATGTTGAAAGTGTAACGGTGTTGGAAAAGAGTAAATAAAAAGAATCTAGCGAGCTAGATTCTTTTTATTTTTCAGTTGAAGTTTTGTTTTTCATCATTTTATGCCAGTAATAAACTGGAATTCCGATTAAAGTGGCTATGATACCAATGGTAGCCAAAACGGTTTGGGTCAGGATCGTTGAAACTAAGATAAAGATTCCCCCGGCTAGTGCGAAAATTGGGACAATTGGATACCAAGGTACTTTGTATGGGCGAACCAACTCCGGTTCACGCTTTCTTAAGATGAATAAAGCAACGAATAAAAGGCAATTAAATATCCACATCACGAAAACTAACATATCAGTTAGCATATCAAAACTACCCATGAAAATCATAACGACAGCGATCATAAACATGAATAATCCCGAAATGTAGGGGGTAGCAGTGTGTTTAGAAAGTTTTGCAAAGTATTTACTAAATGGTAATTGATCGTCTTTACCCATTGCATACGGAACTCTGATCCCGGTTAAGATGTAACCATTCATAGCGCCATAAACGGAAATTAGGATGCCAATGGTCACTAGTTTTCCGCCAATGCCACCAAATAGTTTCATGGCAACTTCATAGGCGGTGTTTTGATTTCCTGCAATTTGGTCAAGTGGCATATTTTTTAAGAAAACCCAGTTTACCAAAACGTAGATGATCATAATAAAAGTTAAACCCAAAATAATGGCCTTAGGAAGGTCCTTTTGGGGATTTTTCATTTCGCCGGCGATGCTTCCGATGTTGATCCATCCATCGTAGGCAAACATTGTGGCCAGTAATCCGCCACCAAAAGCAGTTAATAGGTTAGTGGAGCCATGGTTTTGGATTGGAGGCCAAAAAGATACGTCAACGTGACTCGGGAGTAATAGTCCAGCAATTACAATGATAAAGATAGGAATTAATTTGACAATTAGTGTCAAAGATTGGACTCTTCCGGCTACTTTTGATCCTAAAAGGTTAATTAACGTAACACTTAATGCACAAATAATTGCAATGGTAATTGAGAGTGATGTTGATAAGTGAAACAAATTAATTAGTTGAGTGGAGAAAACAATTGAGAGAGCCGCTAAGTTGGCCGGAAAATACACAAGGATTTCGGCCCATCCCAGTAGGAATCCAGTTAGCGGTCCATAAGTATATTTTAAGTATTGAATGGTTCCTCCAGTTTTAGGAATGGCCGCAGCCAATTCTGAAACCGTTAGTCCACCACAAATTGTTAAAAGACCACCAATGATCCATGCTAGGATGGTGAGAGTAACAGAATGAGTATTAGATACGACACTGGCAGTTTTGAAAAAGACTCCAGCACCGATCACGGTTCCCATGACAGTTGACAGAGCAGCACCGATTCCAATGTTTTTCTTTAAGTTGCTTTGAGGCATTTGATCCACTCCTTTTTGCGTAATGGTTAATTATAGCATGGGGCCAAATCGAAGTCAGTACATAAAATAAAAAAGCATCCAATTGGATGCTTTTTAGTGATATTGATTTAGTCTTCGTCTTTTGGACCGGTTTTCCAATCATTTTCATGTTCACGTTGGTAATTAGCAATGTTCTTGTATTCTGGTTGAAGATGACGACTTAGACGAATGTAAATTGGGATCAATTCACGATAAGCTTGGTAATTCTTTGGATTTGGTTTATGAGTATTGGTAACCCCAACAAACTTGCTGACGTCGTAAAGGCTGTCAATCATGCCTAAACTGTACATTCCAAGGGTAGCAGCTCCAAGAGCCGTACCTTCGAAGCTTTCTGGAATGTTGACGTCTTGTTCAAAGATGTCGGCTAACATTTGGCGCCAAAGTTCTGAACGAGCAAAACCACCAGTTGCTTGAATACTCTTTGGTTCGCCAACAACTTCTTCAAGGGCTAACATAACGGTGTAGAGGTTATACACGATTCCTTCAAGAGCAGATCGAATCATGTGGGCACGAGTGTGTTTTCTGGTCAAACCGAAGTATGTTCCACGAGCGTCAGCATCCCAGATTGGAGCTCTTTCACCACCCAAGAACGGCAAGAAGATTAACCCTTCGGATCCTGCTGGAATCTTAGAAGCAATTTCAGTTAGAAGATCGTAAGCATCAATGTTCATCTGTTCGGCAGTGACTTTTTCTGGCAAGCAAAGTTGATCACGAACCCAACGGAAGACAATTCCACCGTTATTAACGGGTCCACCGACAACCCACATATTCTTAGCTAGGTAGTAACAGAATACACGACCCTTAGGATCAATCGTTGGCTTGTCGTTAACGACACGAACGGCACCAGAAGTTCCAATTGTGACAGCTACTACACCAGGTTTAATGGCGTCTACCCCTAAGTTAGCCAGAGGACCGTCAGAAGCACCAATGATAAATGGTGTATCTTTATCAATTCCAATTTTATCGGCGTATTCTTCGTTTAAGCCCTTTAATTGATAAGTGGTGTCTACTAATTCAGGCAGTTGATCACGCTTGATGCCAGCAACTTTTAAGGCTTCATCGTCCCAGTCCATGTCAAAAATATTGAATAGGCCAGTTGCATTAGCGATCGAATAGTCTTCTTTTAGAACCCCAAATAATTTATAGTTGATGTATTCTTTAACACCAACAAAATAACGGGCTTTTTTAAACAATTCAGGCTTTTCATTTCTGAGCCACATGGCCTTTACAAGTGGTGTCATTGGATGAGTTGGAACACCAGTCTTTTTGTAAAGTTCCATTCCAATGCCGTTTTCTTTTAATTTATCTGCGTATTCAACGGCACGATTATCTGCCCAAGTGATTGCGCGGGTGAGTGGCTTGTGGTTCTCATCCAAGAGGATCAAACTGTGCATCGCACACGAATATGAAACTCCCTTGATGGTGTCTTTTTTAGGGTCTACTTTTTTAAGAACATTTTGTAGACCTTGAATCATCGCTGAGAAAATCTCCTCTGGATCTTCTTCTGCCATGTCGGCAGTGTCTTGATACAAAGTATATCCATCGTTTGAATAACCCTTAACTTCACCTTTGTCATCGTATAAAACGGTTTTGACACTTGTAGTTCCGATGTCGACCCCAATTACGTTTTCCATTATAATCTTTCCCTTCCATGCTAGTTGATGCACTCTATGACAGATTTCATGCCAACTTTATTAAGTGATCGAGTAAAAAAATTATACTACTTATAACGCTTTCATTATATTGAAATCAACGTTTGAATTCAAGCGAATATCAATAAATAGTGATAATATTGATTTATAATTATACTAATTATAAGAAATGATTGAGGAGGTCCAAATGACTGAGATTAACCGGTCCAACCTTCGAAAAAAAGCAAGAAAAGAAAAATTAACTAGGTGGGCATTAATTGGACTGGTTAGTGTACTGCTACTAGTTATCGTTATTTCCATTTGGATGTATTTTGCCCATAAAAATCGTGATCGCGAATTGCTTTTGAAAAAGTATCCAGTTCAGGGTGTGACGGTAAATCAAGACGATGGGTACATCGATTTTACGGCACTTAAACAGAAAGGCCAAAAGTTCGTGTACATTCGTTCTACTCAAGGAGCAAGCTTTGCTGACGATAATTTTGATAATAATTACAATCGCAGTCAGGGATCTGGGTTAAAGATTGGGGTTTATCATACCTATGGATTTAAGAGTAGTATTGAGGACCAAGAGAGTAATTTTATAACTCAAGTCAAAGATAATACCGGGACGCTTCCAATCGTCATTCAAGTTCGATATTACTATCCGTATGATGAAAACAACGTGAATTTAAAGCAACAAAAGAAACGGATTAATGAATTCGTTCAGTTTTTGTACCAGAGATACGATCGACCTGTTATTATTAATACTAACGAGAAGATGTACCGAGAATTTAGATCAATTCCACACGCCGCTTTTTGGTTAAATAGTGAAAGCGATGCAAAGAAACCGCACGTGCGCTTTATCAACATGAATTCTTCCGATCATTTAAACATTGATGGGCAGAAGGGAAGCTTTGATTCCGTAGCTTTTAATGGGAACCAGAAGCAGTGGAATCAGTATCTAGGTCAGGTAAATATTGTAAATAATGAAGAAATGCAATGGGAGAACTATAATGATTAAATTAGGAATAATTGGAACTAACTGGATCACACAAAAGTTTGTTGATGCTGCTGTTAGTACTGGCAAGTATAAGTTGAATGCTGTTTATTCAAGAAAATTAGATACGGCGCGGAAATTTGCTCAGCCAAATGATTGTGACAACATTTTTGATGATTTACAGGTTTTCTTTGAATCTGACAAATTCGACACCGTTTATATTGCTTCACCAAATGCCATTCACTATCAACAAGTCATTGAAGCACTTAAGCATGACAAGAATGTCATTGTTGAAAAGCCTGCTTTTATTGGACCATATCAATTCCAGTCTGCCATCGACACGTTAAAGCAACATCCCAAAGCTCGCTTAATGGAAGCAGCACGGAACATTCACATGCCCGCTTTTAAAGCGGTTCAAGATCAAATTGATGATATTAAAATTGATGGGGCAGAATTTACTTTTAGCAAATATTCTTCTCGATACGATAAGGTTCTTAAGGGTGAAGTTCCGAATGTCTTTAACCTTCAATTTGGTGGCGGAGCCTTGGAAGACCTCGGAGTTTATCCTGTGTATGATGCCGTTGCTCTATTTGGATTACCAAGAACACAGATGTACTATCCTAAATTCATTGAAACCGGAGCTGATGGTGGTGGAGTTGCTGTTTTAAACTATGGTACTTTTGATGTTACTTTAAACTTTAGTAAGGTGATTACTTCGTATCAACAATCAGAGATCTACTGTGGAAAGCAAACGGTCTTAATTGATAATGCTGGTGAGTTTACGGCAGCTAAATTAATGAATGAGGGTAAAGAAAGTGAGATTTCTCCTCTTTATACCGACAATCCGATGATTCCAGAAGCAAATGATTTTGCTGAAGTCATAAATCATCCAGGGAATCCTGTTTACGAAAATCGATACGTTGGAGGACTGAATTTAATGCAGAAAGTTAATGCTTTAATGGGACGTCTTGCTGATAGTGCTGGAATTCATTATTTACAAATAGGAGAATAGTGTGCTCGAACAATTTGTTAAGCGTTTTGAAAAATTAGGATATGAAAAACAGACCCCAATCCAAAAAGCAGTCTATGCACCGATGATTGAGGGTGAAAATGACATTGTCGCACTATCACCAACTGGTTCTGGCAAGACCGTGGCGTTTACAATGCCGATTTTGGCTAATTCGATGCCAGGGGTTGGCACACAGGTCATTGTAATCGAACCTACTCAAGAACTGGCGATGCAAGTGGCAGGTGTGATTAGAGATTGGGCGGTTCCTTTTAAAGTGAAAATTTTGCCATTGATTGGTGGAGCAAACGTTAAACGGCAACAAGAACAGTTAAAAAAACATCCAGAGATTGTTGTGGGAACTCCCGGAAGAATTCTTAGCTTGATTAATGAACGAAAATTAAAGGTTAATGACGTTGAAACAGTGGTCATTGACGAAGCTGATGATTTGCTCAACGATACTTCTTTAGATCAGGTTAAAAATATTATTGCTGCAGTTCCAAGAGATGCTCAGGCTGCCTACTTTTCTGCTACAGACACTGATGTTTTGTATCATCTAAAGGAAAAAATGGGTAAAAGTGCCGACATAATTGACGTTAGGGATGTTGATCAAACCAGGGGTAAGGTAACCCATGGCCTCTTTCAAATCTCACGAGCCAAGCGAAATGAAATGTTAAACCGGTTATCTAAAATGCAAGGTTTTAAAGCATTAGTATTTTTTAATCAGACTGATACGCTTAATCGGGCTTTTAATTTCTTCAAACACGAGGGAAATGGCAAGGTACAAAAATTAGCCGCAGGTGAAAGTAAACAGAGCCGCAAAAAGGCGCTGGACGATTTTCGTTTGGGAAGAATTAAATTATTATTAACGACTGACGTGGCTGCAAGGGGACTTGACATTGCAAAATTACCAGCTGTGATTAATTATGATTTGCCAAATGAATCGAATACCTACATTCATCGTGTTGGTCGAACGGGCCGAATGGGTGAACCAGGGTTAGTAATTAATTTTGGAGATGACCATGATCTTCGCGATTTAAAGCACGTTTTAGATAATAGTGAATACGATTTAAAACCGATTTATTATTTCAACGGCAAGATTGTTGATCACATTGATGACTCACAGTTAGAGCATCAAAAAGAAATCAAACAACAGGCACTGACTAAAAAAAGACAGGTGCACGAAGCTATCCAGGCTAAACCAAAAAAGAATAAACACCGAAAACGAAGACAGAAAAATAAGGGCAAATCTAGTAGTCATAAAAATCATCATTAGTTTGTTTCTTTACTAAATTTTTTATTCGTGAGAGAATAGAAAATGTTTTTGGCCCCATAGCACAACTGGATAGGGCAACCGCCTCCTAAGCGGTCGATCTCAGTTCGAGTCTGAGTGGGGTCATCTATAAGCGTTAAAACACTTCATTTAAATGAGGTGTTTTTTATTTGGGCAAATGTTGGTGATGACAATTAATTAATTGATTTTTGGGCTTATGGGCGATTATAATGGGTTCTACACGGATTTACATTTTAGGAGGAAATTATATTGAATATTTTAATTGCTTTACTCCCAGCGTTAGGGTGGGGGCTCCTTCCTATTGCAACTGGGTTAATCGGTGGTAAGCCAGTTAATCAGTTGATGGGAACTACATATGGAGCGTTAATCATTGCCATCCTTGTGTTTATTTTTAAACAACCAGTGATCACCATGCAGGACTTTTGGTGGTGTTTACTTTCAGGGATGGCTTGGGCAGTTGGTCAAATGACTCAGTACATGGCCTTTACTCAAATTGGTGTATCACGAACGATGCCAATTTCAACTGGTTTGCAGTTAGTTGGTACTTCAGTTACCGGAGTGATTTTCTTTGGTGAATGGGCTGGCTTAATTCCCAAGCTAGCTGGTTTTGGATCAATTATTTTGATTATCATTGGGGTCTTACTAACAACTTTGAAAGACAATGGCAGTAATGAACCCAAGACGGCTGAAGAGAATGCCGCTCAGCATACTCGGAATGGTTTAATTCTGTTAGTAATTGGCATGTTTGGCTATATTGGATACTCTGATTTTCCAAGGATTGCTAATACCAATGGTTGGTCAGCATTTCTGCCCCAGACGATCGGGATGGTCATCATGGGAACGATCTTTGTTATTATTAGTGCTTACAAAACCAAGGTTAATCCGTTTAAACAAGCTGTTTCATATAAAAACATTATTACCGGATTTTTGTTCGGATTTGGTGCCTTCTTCTATCTAATTTCGACTGAATTAAACGGAGTGGCCACTGGATTTACGATTTCACAGATGTGTGTTGTCATTTCAACCTTTGGTGGAATTATAATTCTTCACGAACACAAGACAAAGAAAGAACTAGTATTTGTCACACTTGGAATGATTTGTGTCATTCTTGGTGGTGTCATTACAAGTTTTATTTAAAATTTTATCTTTTCAAAAAAGGACACATTTAGTGTCCTTTTTTTGTGAATTTGAACATCGGTTTGATTTAAAAGGTAGTATATTGAACTTGAAGAGAATGGTTAGAAATTATTTTAATTCGGGGGATTAAGTTTGAATATTTTAATTGCATTATTACCAGCGATTGCTTGGGGTATCTTACCAATTTCAATCGGTTTGCTAGGTGGAAAGCCAATTAATCAACTAATGGGTTCTACATATGGAGCCATTTTAATTGCTGTTATTGTCTATTTCATTAAGCAACCAGTGATTTCAAAAGAAGTTTTTTGGCTTTGTCTTCTGTCTGGGATGGCATGGGCAATTGGACAATATACTCAGTACACGGCATTTTCACTGATGGGAGTTTCGCTATCAATGCCAGTGTCAACTGGTCTTCAGTTGATTGGCAATTCATTAACTGGAGTAATTGTTTTTGGTGAATGGGCGGGTTTGATTCCAAAGTTAGCTGGATTCGGATCGATTATTTTAATCATTTTGGGTGTTTTACTAACTACCAAAAAAGACAGGACGTTAGCACCAAAAACTGAGGAAGAAAAGCAACAGGTTAATATTAGAAAGGGTGTTTTAGTTTTAATCGTCGGAACTTTTGGGTATGTTGGCTATTCGGCATTCCCAAAAGTTGCTAATACTAATGGATGGGCAGCGTTTCTCCCTCAAACCATTGGAATGGTCGTGATGGGAACTATCTTTGCCTGCTTTATAATATTTAAAACCAAGGTTAATCCGTTTAAAGAAGTGGCTACCTATAAAAATATTATCAGTGGTTTCTTGTTTGGATTTGGTGCTTTAACCTATTTGATTTCAACTGAATTAAATGGAGTAGCAACTGGATTTACGATTTCGCAAATGTGTGTTGTCATATCAACCTTTGGTGGAATCATCTTTTTACACGAACACAAAACTAAAAGAGAACTTTTATATATTACCATTGGAATGATTTTCGTCATTATTGGCGGAGTCATTACTAGTTTTATTAAGTAAAAGAAGAGGTGGCCGATGCTATTTTGAAGCTTAATTTTAAAAGATGGTGTTGAAAACTGGCATGAAACCGTATACAATTAATTTATAGCGTTGTTTTAATTTAATAATTGGAAAGAGGAAAAGAAATGTCATACATGCCCTTCATAGTGTTGATTTTAGGAATCGCACTTCTCCTTTTCATGATCATCAAACTTAAGCTAAATACTTTTGTTTCCTTGATCATCACAGCTATTTTAGTTGCGCTTGGATTAGGAATGAACCCAGCATCAATTGCCGATGCCATTAAGACTGGTATTGGTAGTACATTAGGTGAATTGGCCATCGTCTTCGGATTCGGTGCCATGATCGGTCGTTTGGTTTCTGATTCTGGTGGTTCGTATCGAATTGCCAAGACGCTGATCGACAAATTTGGAAAGAAGCGATTACAGATTGCAATCGTAATTGCTTCGTTCATTATCGGAATGTCATTGTTCTTCGAAGTTGGATTGGTATTACTTACTCCAATCGTCTTCGCGGTTGCCCTTGAAGCCGATGTACCATTTGTTTATCTAGGAATTCCAATGGCGGCTGCATTGTCAGCAACCCAGGGATTCTTACCACCACAACCTGCTCCAACTGCTGTTGCCACAGCCTTGGGCGCTAATATTGGTGAGGTATTGCTCTTTGGTATCATTGTTGCAATTCCAGCTGTTTTAATTGCGGGTCCTGTCTTTACGAAGTTTGCTGAGAAGTTTGTTCCGAGCGCGTTCGTAGTCAAGAAGAGCCTGCCAGCTTTTGGTGAAGTTAAAGAATACAAGTTAGATGAAACTCCTAGTTTTGGTCTTTCGGTTTTAACTTCATTATTACCAGCTATTTTTATGGCGGTTAATACCATTTACCAGTTAGTTTTTCATGGTGGGAAAGCAGTTGCTAAGCCATCAGGATTTGATGCTATTATCTCGATGTTAGGTAACCCTATGATTGCCATGGTAATCGCTTTAGTATTTGCCATCTGGTCAATGGGCTTCCATCGTGGTAAGAAAATGAGTGACGTTTCTAAGAGTATTGAAGCCTCCGTTAAATCAATTGCCATGCTTCTATTGGTTATTGGTGGTGGTGGTGCCTTCAAGCAAGTCTTGATTGATGGTGGTGTTGGTGATGCCGTTAAGAACATCATGATGCACTCATCACTATCTCCAATCATCCTTGGCTGGTTAGTTGCCGTTATTCTTCGTGTATCGCTAGGTTCAGCTACGGTGGCTGGAATGACTGCTGCCGGACTTGTTATGCCACTGATGTCTTCATTGAACGTTAACCCAGTAATGATGGCATTAGCCATTGGTGCTGGATCACTTGCTGCTTCACACGTTAATGATGCTGGATTCTGGATGTTCAAAGAATACTTTGACTTAACTATGAAACAAACTTTCTCAATTTGGACGGTGTTAGAAACCGTGATTTCAGTTGTGGGGCTAATAATGGTCTTGATTCTGAATGGAATTCTGGGAATGTTCTAAGTTAGTTAATAAATTCAAAAATACTTCACTTTATGTGAAGTATTTTTTTGTATAAAAAAACCACCTATAAAATTATAGGTGGTTTTCGGTTAAACTATGCTTCGTCCTTAATGATGTACTGAGGACGGTGTTTTGTTTCTAAATAAATTTTTCCAATGTATTTTCCTAGAATGCCCAAACAGAAGAGTTGGATTCCACCGATTAGGAGAATAATTGATACTAAAGAAGGCCAACCAGATACGGCTCCTCCAAAGAATAATGCCCTGATAACGACAAAAGCAATCCCAACGAGTGAGAGTAAAAATGAGATTATCCCAACGTAAGTGGCAAAGGTTAGTGGGGCATCAGAGAAATCAATAATTCCTTCCATCGAGTATTCAACTAACTGTGAAAATGACCAATGGGTTTCGCCAGCAGCCCGAGGGACCCCTTGATACTCTAAGTACTTGGTGTTAAAACCAACCCAAGCAAAGATACCCTTTGAAAATCGATTGTATTCTGTTAGTTCATTTACAGCATCGACGTAACGTCGAGACATTAAACGATAATCACGAACATTAGGCTTAATTTTAACGTCTGACATTTTATCGATGACTTTATAGAACATCGAAGAACAGAATGCTCGAACTGGATTTTGCTTTCTGCTTGTTTGGACGCAGCCAACGCAATCATAGTCCTGGGTCTGAATGATTTTAAGCATTTTAGGAAGTAGTTCTGGCGGGTCTTGGAGATCAACGTCCATTAGTGCAATGTAATTGCCTTTGGCATTTCTTAGCCCAGCAGCCATTCCGGCTTCTTTTCCGAAGTTTCTTGAAAATGAAATGAAGTGAACGGTGTCAGGATGTTTTTCGTGAAGATTTTTAATGATCTTAAAGGTATTGTCACTTGATCCATCATTTATAAAAAGGTAATCAGGCTCATACTTTTCCCCGTCTTTATTCATTTGTGCAAAAACTTTTTCTACAGTTTTGTAGAAAAGTTCAATTGATTCCTGTTCATTATAACAGGGAACAATTAGACTAATTTTTTCCAAAATTAATTACTCCTTAGTACTTGATAATTAACCCTTTAATTAAAAAAGGTACATTACCAATTATTTACAGATCGTTTAATATCATTTTATCATTATTTAAAGTGGTTTGGCATCGGAATTGGGCAAATCTTTTGATATACTTAAGGTACTAGGCAAATGGGAGGGATTAAATGTGACCAGACCAATTAAAGTTATGACTGTTTTTGGAACTCGACCGGAGGCCATTAAGATGGCTCCAATTATTTTAGAGATGAAGCGAAATCGAAACAAGTTTAAACCAATCACAGTGGTAACGGGTCAACATCGTGAAATGCTGCAGCAGGTTCTCGATATTTTCAAAATCACTCCCGATTATAATTTAAACATTATGAAGAATGATCAAACACTTGGAGATATTACTGTTTCTGTGATCACTAAGTTAAGTCCAATTATTTCTAAAACTAATCCCGATATTATTCTAGTTCATGGTGATACTACGAGTACGTTTGCCGCTTCAGTGGTTGCTTTTTATCATAAAAAAATGTTAGGTCACGTCGAAGCAGGGCTGCGTACTCATAATAAATATTCCCCATATCCAGAGGAAATGAATCGTCAATTAACGGATGTTTTAGCTGACTTGTACTTTGCACCCACGGAGTTAAGTAAGCAAAATTTAATAAAAGAGAATCATCTGGGGTCAAACATCTTTGTTACCGGGAATACTGCCATTGATGCTCTTCATCAAACGGTGAGTGATGATTATCATCATTCGATCTTAGATAACATTGATGATGGACAGCGGATCATCTTACTTACAATGCATCGGCGCGAAAATCTAGGTGAACCAATGAAACGAACGTTTCAGGCAATTAAACAAGTGGTTGATTCACATCCTGATGTGGACGTGGTTTATCCAGTTCATCTTAATCCTGTGGTTCAAAAGATGGCCCAACAGATTTTTAAGGGCGATTCTCGTATCCATTTGATTGCACCTTTAGATGTGGTTGATTTTCATAATATGGCTGCTCGGAGTTATTTTATTATGTCTGACTCTGGTGGGGTTCAAGAAGAAGCTCCTTCACTTGGAAAGCCCGTTTTGGTTCTTAGAGAATCGACTGAACGCCCCGAAGGAGTTAAAGCGGGCACTTTGAGATTAGTTGGGACTGATCCTAAGGCCATTAAAGATGCGATGGTGGATCTACTTGATAATCAAGATGATTACCAAAAAATGGCTGATGCTCATAATCCTTATGGGGATGGAACGGCAGCTAAGCAAATCTTATCTGCAATTGAGGCAACTTTTAAAGGAGAGTCCTAGCTTGTGGAACTAAAAACAAATCAAAAAGTAATTTCATTTGTTAAGTTAGTTATGAAACATTTTAAGATGGGGAACGTTTCTGATTCTGCCATCGTCTTGGCGTATTATTCCCTTTTATCACTGTTTCCAATTTTAATCATGATTGGTAGCATCATTAAACTTTTACATGGAGATCCTAATGATATCTTAATGTATATCAGAACGGCGGTTCCGTCATCGATTTATACGATGCTTTTGCCCATGATTAAGTCAGCTTTTGATAATAATAATAGTGGTGGTAGCTTATCGATTGGGTTGTTGCTGGTAATTTGGTCAGCTAGTCAGGCGATGGCAGCATTTCAACGAACGGTTAACCGAACTTACGGAGTAGCTGACACTCAGAATGCCATCACGAATCGTTTAATTTCATTTGTGTGGATGCTTTTACTGGTACTCTTATTGATTGTTTTAATGATTTTGCAAGGGTTTGGTCAAGAAATTATCACGTACTTGAGACCAATTCTGCATCTTTCAACCATTGCAACGCAAGTGGTTGCATCCATTCGAATTCCATTTATTATTTCTGGGTCTTTCATAGTTGTGATGCTTTTGTACTATTTTGTGCCAAGTGTTAAGACCAAGATTCGTTATACAATTCTAGGATCAGCGATATCTGTGCTTGGTTTAATGATTTTGTCACAAGCTTTTTCGCTAATCATTGAGTACTTTTTTAGAAATATTACCGCTTATAAGACGTTAGGAACTTTTATAGTAGTGATGTTGTGGTTATATTTTATTGGACTCGTGCTGATGTTTGGTGCCGTTATTAATGCCAGTATCCAAGAGTACTTTACTGGTAACATTGAATCAACAAACGGATCCGTTCGGTCTATTATTTCTAGCGCACGTAAATTTCGTTCCAAAAAGAAAAACACCACCCAGAATTAGGTGGTGATGTTTTTTGCTAAATTATTTTTCGCTGGATTTCACCAGTTCACGAGAAAACTGGTCAAGAACTTTGATGTCATCTTCATCAGGTTCAAGATTGATTTTGACGCTTTTAGCTCCTTGAGTAGCGTTAGTTTTCCTTAAAGCTTTGGTAAATGCGTCGACGGCAACGTTATAATATTCTTGATAAAAAACGTCTCCAGAACCAGCCACTCCAAAAACTTTTCCTTTTAGGTTCAGTGAATCTAAATCTTCAAAAAAGTCCATCCCTTCTTCAGGGAGAGCTCCTTCGTCGTAGGTGTATGGACATATAACAATAATATCGGTATCTTTAAGTTCGTCCGCGTCGGTTTGAGAAATTTCAGATTCTTCGACATCTACGCCAAGGTCTTCAAGTCCCTCGGTGACGATATCAGCAACGTCTTCGTTATTACCAGTAATGGTGGCGTAAATCACGTGTGCTTTTGGCATGAGTGAAACCACTTCCTTTGTAGTGTTTTCAAATAAGTATATCAGAATAGTTTCAAATTGTTAATTTGATGGGAGTTAGCGCTGATGGATAAGCAAAATGCAAATAAATTAAGGGTCACTAAGATTGTTTCGCAAAAAAGACCGGGGAGATATAACGTATACGTCAATGATCATTATGCTTTTCCTGTGAGTGAAGAAGTAATGATTCAGTTTGGGATCTTTAAGGGATCTGAGTTAAGCCAAGGTAAGATTGACAAAATTAAGGCGGCGGACGATGTTTCAAAGTTATATAATAAGGCTATTGATTTTATTTCGTATCAGACTCGTTCAAGAAAAGAGGTTAGAGATAAGTTAAAATCATATTCAGACAACCTTGAAGCAGTCGATGAAGCGGTTGAAAAACTAGAACAGATTAATCTACTTAATGATGAACATTATGCTGACACCTATGTTAAAGGAATTGTTGAACAACAGAATAAGGGTCCCATGGCTGTTTCAAGGTATTTAAAACAAAAGGGAATTGCAGATGAATACATAAATGAGGCAATTTCAGTTAATTATTCGAGCGAAATGACGCTTAAAAATGGTAAAAAGCAGGCCCAAAAAATCTTTGCTCATAATCAGCGATATCCCTTTAACAAACGGATGCAAAAAACTAAGACGGCTTTATACCGAAAGGGATACTCATTTGATGATATTGATACAATCATTAGTGAATTAGACTTTCAAAGTGATGTCAATCATCAAAATGAGTTACTTGCTAAAGAGGGTAACAAGGCTTGGAATAAGTATAAGAAGTATAATGATATGAGTCGACGTCAGAAAGTCAAGCAGTCGTTATATCGTAAGGGCTTTGATCTTGATGATATTGATCAATTCTTGGACACAAAAGAAAATTAATTGGAGTGAATCAAATGAATAGATTTAAAAATTCGGCTTTATTTTTTTGGACGGTTGAGATTCTGATTGCAGTTGGAATCGTTTATTTATGTTCCAAAATTAGTTTTGTTTTTTCGCCGATTGTAATTTTTGTGTCAACGATCTTCGTTCCACTCTTGTTAGCGGGATTCTTGTATTACATGTTGAATCCGATCGTTAACCTTCTAATGAAAATAAAAATCACAAAAACAAAACACATTAATCGTACCTGGGCCACCGCCATCGTATTTTTGATTGTGATTGGGGTTATTGTTTACATGGCGTTTTCATTTGTACCACGGTTGATTACTCAGGTGGCTAACATGGTAGGGGCAGCGCCTGAATTTGCTAAACAAGGGCAGGAATTACTAACTAAAATCACGCGTTATGGATTTTTAAAAAAAGTGGACTGGCGTCCCATTGTTAACAAGATTCAGTCCTCATATTCATCGTATTTGAAAACAGTTCTGGCCAATTTGACGAATAGTGCGGGAACGATTATTTCGATGGCAACGAACGTGGTTATCACGGCAATTACAGTTCCTGTCATTCTGTTTTACATGTTAAAGGATGGAAACAAACTACTTCCAAGCATTGAAAAGTTAACTCCCGGACTTTCCAAACACCACAGGAAACAAACGGTAACGCTACTTAAAAAAATGAATCATACCCTCTCACGTTACATCGGTGGCCAAGTCATTGAGTGTCTGTTTGTTGGAACGTTTACCACTTTAGGATACTTTCTGATCGGACAAAAGTATGCTCTTTTGCTCGGGGTCTTTGCCGGATTATGTAATATCATCCCGTACGTTGGTCCCTACATTGGAATTATTCCATCACTTTTTGTTGCTTTTTCAGATAATATTATGCAAGTTATCTGGGTAATTGTGGTAGTCATTATTGTTCAACAAATTGATGGAAACTTGGTGTACCCGAATGTGATTGGGAAATCGTTAAAGATTCATCCACTAACTATTATTATCATTTTACTTGCAGCTGGTCACATTGCTGGGTTGTTTGGGATGATTCTAGCCATTCCAGTTTATGCGATTGCGAAGGTTGTGATTGAATATTGTTACAATATTTGGTTAGTTCAACATGACGATTCGAACTCCACTAATTCAGCAAAAACTAATTCATCTGAAAATGAGCCAAATTAAACTTTAGTTATGGATCGTGAATTTTATTGACGATAATGGAAGATATGCTAACATTTAGTTGTTGATAAATAGGAGTATTAATTATGGTCTTCTGACAGGAGATATTATGACGAAAGTAATTACGTATGGCACATTTGATCTGCTTCACAAGGGTCATGTGCGTTTATTAAAACGTGCTCGTGAATTAGGTGATTCATTGACGGTAGGTCTTTCGACGGATGAGTTTAATGCCGTAAAGGGGAAACGTGCTTATAATTCTTATGAGGATCGTAAGTACATTTTAGACGCTATCCGCTACGTTGACGAAGTAATTCCTGAAAAGGGATGGAACCAGAAGATTCAAGATATTAAAGATCATAAGATTGATATCTTTGTGATGGGTGACGATTGGAAGGGTAAGTTTGACTTTCTTAAAGAGTATTGTAAAGTGATTTATTTGCCGCGAACCCAAGGAATTTCAACGTCTAAGATCAAGTCTGATTTAGGCGTCACGAGCCAAAAGGATTGGAAAGATTAGTTTAAGTCCCAGGATTCTTCGTTTTATTTCTTAGAATGTTTTAGTTTAAGGGGAGCAAAATGAAACAAGCACTTTTTTTGGTAACTTCAGTTCATGGAGCTGAAAAGCCCCGATTTAAAGAACGATTGGAAAGAATGATCGATGACGGGAATTCAATTAAAGTTGTAATTTCCATTTTAAACTACGATCAATCACAGTATGTGGCCACTTTAATTAGAAAATTATCTGATTCTTTTCATCAGCAAGTGCAATTAGAAATCATCCAATTGTTTGACGTTTTTAGTAAACAACGTGGGATTTTTGATCAAAATCATGATTTAAATAACGATTTAACCCAATTTGACGTTCACGACAGAGTGGTTAAGGGTCAATCCGTTCAAGTCTACAGTGACCATAATGGGGTGGTTCGAGCTGAACGAAAGGAAATTTTGGCTGGGTCAGGTTTATTCAAAGTGATCTTTTATGACGGAGATAACGTTAGCAAAACGATTTATTATGACAATCATGATAAGGCTACTGCCGTTTTCAAACGGATTAATGATGAACATCAAGTAATTAAATTTTTAAATCAACGTGGTGACGTGGCATGTCGGGTGGATCAAAGTAACGGTGGAGCAGCTCAGATTTTTTATCTTAGTAAAACCTCGGTTGTTTCACCTCCAGAAACAAGTTTAAAGATTGCTAGACCAACTAGTGATTTAATCGATTATGATGTTAATCTTGGTAATTTGAAGTATTTGTCTAAAGGTTCAGATGCTCGATCATATGTCATTTCAGACTATGGCAATGCAAGCCGTTATAGTGATATTTCAGCATTTAACGTTGCTTTAGTTAATAAGTATGCTGAAAGTAAGGAGACTACCATTTTTATCGATTTGGATGATATGGTTAACTTTTCTAAATATCTTGGTCAAAACGTGATTTTCAACTATTAAGGAGAAATAATGCGAGCAATACTTTCTAACGTTATACCAAAACAAACAAAGTTGAAAACTGAATTTGAGTTAATTAATCCTAGTTACGCTGATGAAGATGCAACTGTTACTTTGATTGAAAAAGAAAGCTTAGCCTCAATCACCGTCCCTGTTCTTAAAGGGGATGTAAGTGGCAATGAGGCAGCAATTATAATTGATCCAAATAAATTTCACTTTGACTCCGTGGGACAGGATGAATTTGAATGGCAACTCTATTATTCGTGTGGTAATAGTGACCATCGAACCCTTATTCAAGTTGAAAGTGAATACGTGAATGCCGTTCGGCGGATTGGGTTAAATGCTTATTATCAATATGAGATTGACCCTTCTGGCATGGCGGTCTTTTATGTCAGAACGAACCGATCTAAAAAGCAATTTGTGATGAACTCGGTTAATTTGCTTGGTGGCGGTAATTTACGATTAACGGGGTTTAACCACATTGACGGTAAAAAACTTGATCAGATGGCAATTGTAATTAAACAAGCAAGTGATCAAAGCAAACGACTTTATCCGATTACCGATTCACCTTTTCAAGGGATTTTTGCGATTACCATTCCGCTTAAAGAGCTAAAGGATGAAGATACATATCGTTTGTATATCAGGTATGACTATCATGGTAAGCATTTTCAGCAAAGATTGGTGATGGATGTTTCGCTTTCATCGTTTAAAACCGTTTCTCACTTAGGTGATAATCGTGAATTAGTATTAAAAGAGGGAAAGCAAGGTCAACTTCGTGTTATTAAAAGAAGACGGCCGTCTCCTACAAAAAGACTTACTAAGTTTTACGGAAAAGCTAAGCATTTGTGGAAATCGTTTAAAATCTTATTAAGTAAAGTTAATCGTTTGCGCTTACGAAAGTTGTTTAAACGGGGGCATACACCATTTGCTACTACGACGATCGTGTTTGAGAGCTTTGGTGGACGTCAGGTGAGTGATAGTCCTTATGCTATCTATCAGGTGTTTAAAAAATTACATCCTAAGATTAACTTTGTGTGGTCCATTCAAAAGTCACAAAAGCAATTTTGTAAAGACCATAACATTAACTATGTAATTAAAAATACGGGACGTTGGGTTCGTACCATGGGAAAGGCTAAGGTATGGATTAGCAATGCTAGATTTCCTGCCTGGGTCGTTAAACCAGACTATGTAACGTATGTTCAAACTTGGCATGGCACACCATTAAAGAAGTTAGGGTTAGATATTGAACGAGTTTCAATGCCTGGTACGACAACCAATAAGTACCATGATAACTTTGTTAAAGAAGCTAATCGTTGGGATGCATTGATTTCACCAAATGATTTTTCAACCAAGGTCTTTAGAAGTGCCTTCGGGTATGAAAACAAGATTTTAAAGGTGGGATATCCAAGAAATGATGAATTGATTAACGGGAATAATCCTACTGAGATTAATAAGATTAAGGATCGATTGGGAATCCCACGGGACAAGAAAGTTGTCCTATATGCTCCTACTTACCGAGATAATCAGTTTGAGAGCAAGGGGAAATATACTTTTAAGCTACCGTTTAGTTTGGAAGAGTTCAAGCAACACTTTGGAAGTGATACTGTCCTAATTCTACGGATGCACTACTTGATTTCGAATGCATTAGACGTCTCTGATTACAAAGGGTTCGTCTATGACCTATCGAACTATTCCAACATTTCTGATTTATATTTAATTTCAGATTTGCTGGTAACCGACTATTCCTCAGTCTTTTTTGACTACGCCTACCTTAAACGGCCAATTTTGTTCTATCCTTATGACTATCACGTGTATAAGGATGAGTTGCGTGGCTTTTACTTGAATTATGAACGAGATTTGCCTGGAAGGATCGTCTATGATTCTGATGAGTTAATGAAGGGAATCTCAACTGATTTAAAAGACGAAAACGTTGAAAACGATCCTAAATTTATGCAATTTTACAATCGCTTCTGTCGGATTAACGATGGACTTAGTTCGATTAAGACGATTGATTATGTGATGCAACAAATTCGTTAAAAATAATCCGGAGTTTTCCGGATTTTTTGTTTGTTTGATGGTATACAATTAATCTATAACAGAAAGGAAGTAAAGATGAAAAAAGCAGACCTAGAAAAAGAAGTCGATAAACGAAGAACGTTTGCCATTATTTCCCATCCTGATGCTGGGAAAACCACTATCACCGAACAGCTACTCCTCTTTGGTGGGATTGTTCGGGAAGCTGGAACCGTTAAGGCTAAAAAAAGTGGAAATTTTGCTAAGTCAGATTGGATGGAAATTGAACAGAAGCGTGGAATTTCAGTTACTAGTTCGGTTATGCAGTTCGATTATCAGGGAAAAAGGATTAACATTCTTGATACACCGGGACATGAAGATTTTTCAGAAGACACATACCGAACTCTTATGGCAGTGGATTCTGCCGTGATGGTGATTGACGCCGCTAAGGGAATTGAACCGCAAACTAAAAAGTTATTTAAAATTTGTAAAATGCGTGGAATTCCAATTTTTACTTTCATGAATAAGCTTGATCGTGATAGCAAGGATCCCATGGAATTAATTGATCAATTGGAAGATGTACTGGGAATTGAGGCTTATCCGATGAACTGGCCCATTGGCTCTGGTCGAATTTTAAAGGGGCTGTACGACCGTTATGATCATCGAGTTGAACTTTATAAACCAGAAACGGATGGTCAGAACTTTATTAAACTAGATGATGATGGCAATCTTATTGGAGATAACTCACTAGCAGACGATAGCATTTATCAAGATGCTAGAAGTGAAATGGATTTAATCTCTGAAGCTGGGAATCAATTTAGCAGAGAAAAAATTGCCAAGGGTGATCAAACACCAGTCTTCTTTGGCTCAGCGTTGGTTAACTTTGGGGTTAAAACTTTTTTAGACGCTTATTTGAAGCTCTCACCAGCTCCAGGTCCTCACAAAACTCTTCAAGGAAATGAAATTGAACCAACGGCACCAGAATTTTCTGGATTCGTGTTTAAGATTCAGGCTAATATGAATCCACGTCATCGTGATCGAATTGCCTTTGTACGAATTTGCTCTGGTGAATTTCAAAAGGGCATGGATGTTACCCTTGATCGTACCCAGAAGCCGATCCGTTTATCAAACGTTACTGAATTTATGGCTAATACGCGTGAAAACGTTCAAACAGCGGTTGCTGGAGATATTATTGGTCTTTATGATACTGGTAATTTTCAGATTGGCGACACCATTTATACCGGCAAAAAACCGATTGCGTTTGAAAAGCTGCCACAGTTCACTCCAGAACTATTTATGAGAGTTTCAGTCAAAAACGTTATGAAGCAGAAGTCGTTTCATAAGGGCATTCAACAATTAGTACAAGAGGGAGCCATTCAGCTCTACACTAATTACAGTACGGGACAGTATATCTTGGGAGCAGTTGGTCAGCTTCAGTTTGAAGTATTTCAGTTTCGAATGAAAAATGAATATAACTCAGATGTTGTGATGGAACCAATGGGGCATAAAATTGCCCGGTGGATTGACCCTGACCAGCTGGACGAAAAGATGTCTTCGTCTAGAAATATTTTAGTACGGGATCAAAAGGGGGATCCGTTATTCCTTTTTGAAAATGAGTTTGCAGAACGCTGGTTTAAAGATAAATATCCTGATGTCAAGTTAACTGCCAAGCTTTAGGATTGAATTGACGTAATATTCGATATAAACTAGTTTTTGTGAAAGGTGGATATGAATTATGAAAAAGTTAAGTGCTTGTACCAGTGTGATGGTTGGTAAAGACGCTAGTGTTGATGGGTCAACGATGATTTCTAGAAATGATGATACCTTTTTACCATTAACTCCTCAACGTTTTTATGTTCAACCTGCATATCATAACGAGGACAAAGTTTGGAAATCCAACCAAAACGGCTTTACTGCCCCAATGCCAAAGTCGGGTTACCGAATTTTGATGACACCGAACGCTGACGTTAAAAAAGAAGGCGTTTATGCTGAAAGTGGATTTAATGAAAAGAATGTTGCAATGAGTGCCACTGAAAGTGTTTATGGAAACGAGCATGCTTTAGCTCATGATCCGCTTGTTCAGCACGGCCTGGCTGAAGATTCTTTACAATCGATGGTTCTCCCTTACATTAATTCTGCAAGGGATGGAGTTACTTATCTGGGAAATTTAATCAAAAAGTATGGTTCACCAGAGGGAAATGGGGTCCTTTTTAGTGACAATAACGAAGTCTGGTACATGGAGATCGTTACTGGTCACCACTGGGTCGCACAGCAAATTCCTGACGATTGTTATGCGGTCGTAGCAAATGAGGTTGCGATTCAACAGGTTGACTTTGATGATCCAGAAAATTTTATGTATTCCGATGGGTTACAAGAGTTTGTTGAAAAGTACCAGTTAAATCCTGATAAAGAGGGATTTAATTTTAGACACATCTTTGGAACTCATAATGAATTTGATCACCATTACAACACACCTCGGGTTTGGTATGGTCAAAAGGTGCTGAATCCCGAGATTGAGCAGGAGCCAACCTCAAATGACCTCCCGTTTATTAGAAAAGCAAGCCGTAAAATTGAAGTTAGTGATGTTGAGTTTATTTTGAGTTCTCATTATAACGAAACCAAATATGATCCATTAGCTAAGGATCCAGAAGAATCGAATACTCAGTTTAGACCAATTTCAATGAATCGAACCCAAAATTCACATGTTCTGCAAATTAGAAATGATGTAAGTGATAAATGTTCGGCAATTATGTGGCTAAATTTTGGAATTCCCGCCTTTAGTCCATATGTTCCTTTTTTTGCGAACGTTGACGAGACTGATCCAAGTTATGAGGTTACCCCTCTAACGATGGATGATAAGAGCGCATACTGGATGTATCGTAAACTATCGATGATCGTTGAATCTCATTACAGTAATTTTATTCAACAGGATCGTGATTTTAAGAAACATGCTAACGAGTTATTTTTAGGGCATATATCAGATACGATGGGTCAAGCTGCTAATATGAATGATCAGGACGCATCTGAATTTTTGAAAGATCAGAATCAGCAATTGGTCAAAGAAATGAGGAGTCGAACCTATCAATTTATGCATGAATTGATGGAAAAGGGTCTTACACTCTCTAAATTGACGTATAACATGGATAAAAATTTGTAAAAAATCCCACTCAATAAGAGTGGGATTTTTTTAGGTTAGACGTTTGTCATTGTTATGGGTACGAATCGTGGATCGCTTTTTGATCCATTGTGATCCGCCAAGATTTAACCAATCATCTTGATTAGTTCGAATTTCTGTAAAGACACGCCAAGTTGATCCAGCTGGTAAAATTTGATCGTATCTTTGCTTTCGCACCGGTGAATCATAAACGGAAGTGGGAATTTTCATTTTGACTAAATAATTGACTGACTGAACCACTTTCCAGTTAGAACGTCGGTAATATAAGATGATATTTTTGGTTTTATTTGTGAATTGACCGTTTAAGTCACCAACCGACAGGTGAAGCTGGTAGTTAGGAATCACAGGAGCCTTTAGTGTAAACTGCTGGTTTAATGGACCATTCACGATTTTGGGAGGGAGAAGCAAGCGAAATGAATCAAAATCAAAGCAGTAAACGCTAACTGGTTGGCCTAACTTAGGGATGTAATGAAACTTGATTAGTTGTTTTTTTGCTTGCATTTTTTTAGTCATTCCATCAACACTAACTAATATGTAGTTTTTTATTTTGGGAACGATGAAATTAATTGGATCGCCAACTGAACCACTAATGATTTCAGTTGATTTTAATTGATTCCCGTTTTGATCGACAAATTCCATAAAAACTGTACTTGGGGTTCTGATAACCTCTTTTTTAGGAGTTGATTGATGATTTTCGGCAGGTAATGGAGTGGTGGTATGAATTGATTTTGGCTTGTTTAAAGAAATTTCGGATGGATCTATGGAGGTTGTCGTCTTTTTAACGTTGTTTTGTCTGATTGGTCTTTTCATCCGATGTTTTGAATGCTTGTAGTTATGATTATTTTTTGAAAAGATTTTTTTCATCCAATTAAACATAATTTTCCTCCAAAGATGGTTTATATTGATTTTACCATTTCTGGAAATAAAAAAAGACCTAGATTAGAATTCTAATCTAAGTCTCTTTCACTACTTAGTACTAATAACGATATTGTTGTTCTTGTCTGTATCAGCAACAAGATTGTTAGTTTCTGGATGATTCAAGAAGTAGTCGGCCGTTTGGTCTTCTAACTGTTCTTGAATTACTCGTCGAAGCGGACGGGCACCCATTGACGGATTGTAACCGAGTTCGACAATTTTTGCTTTGGCCGATTTGGAAACATCAATGTGAACGTTTCTTGACGCTAACATGTTATTCATATCTTTAATCATCAGATCGACAATTTGATTTAAGTTATTCTTAGAAAGCTGGTTGAATTCAACGATGTCATCAAAACGATTGAGAAATTCAGGTTTGAAATAAAGTCCTAATTTATCCATCACAGAATGAGTTTTACCAGTTGCTTCTGGTGTAAACCCAACGCTTGCTTCGGCATCGCTTCCGGCGTTACTAGTCATAATGATGACAGTGTCCTTAAAGGAAACCGTTCGACCTTGTGAGTCAGTCAAACGACCGTCATCTAAGATTTGTAAGAATGTGTGAAGAACGTCTGGATGAGCTTTTTCAACTTCATCTAACAGAATCAAGCTATACGGATTACGACGGACTTTTTCGGTTAATTGGCCAGCTTCATCGTATCCAACGTAGCCAGGCGGTGAACCAATCAATTTAGCAACTGATTGTGGTTCACGATACTCTGACATGTCAAATCGAATCATTGAATCTTCGGATCCAAATAATTCTTTGGCAAGTTGTTTAGCCATCTCAGTCTTACCAATCCCAGTGGATCCAACGAATAGGAATGAACCAATCGGACGACCGCTACCATTAAAACCAATTCGATTTCGTTTAATGGCTTTAGCAACTGAATCAACAGCCTTGTCCTGTCCGATCACATGTTGCTTTAAATTTGGAGCTAAGTCCTTTAATTGTTGTTGTTCTTTGGTTTGTAGTTCTCCAACTGGGATATTGGTCATTTCTTCAACAACTTGTTGCATATCCTTTTCGGTAACGGTGTTGTGTTTCTCACTTGTAGCACCCTTATCCTTATTTTGATGAAGTCGTTTGATCTTATCACGGTAGTAAGCGGCCTGTTCGTAGTCTTCTTTATCTAAAGCCGTCTTCTTTTCGTTTTCAGCACTGTCAATCTCTTTGTCAATTGTTTTTGGATCAACAATGTTTAAAGTTAAATTCTTTCTGGAACCAGTTTCATCAAGTAAATCAATTGCCTTGTCCGGAAGGTAACGATCACTGATATAACGATCGGAAAGGGTAGCTGCCGCTTTCACTGCTTGATCGGTATACTTGACTAGATGATAGTTTTCATAACGATTTTGTAGACCCTTTAGAATCTTGATGGACTGATCAACCGTTGGTTCTTTGACCATGATTGGTTGAAGTCGTCTTGAAAGAGCAGAGTCTTTTTCAATGTCACGGTATTCTTTTAGAGTGGTTGCTCCAATTAATTGAAAGTCCCCACGAGCAAGAGCGGGTTTTAAGACGTTACCTGCGTCCATGCCACCTTCAGCATTACCTGCCCCCATGATTTCATGAATTTCATCAATGAATAAGATGATGTTACGGTTTGACTGAACCTCTTTAATTAATTGTTGCATTCGTTTTTCAAATTGACCACGAATACCTGTGCCTTGAACCATTGAAACCATGTCTAATTGAATTACCTGTTTGTTTTGAAGTTTTTCTGGAACAGTACCATCAGCAATTTTTTGAGCGAGGCCCTCAACAATTGCTGTTTTTCCAACTCCGGCTTCACCAATCAAGACCGGGTTATTCTTGCCTCTACGATTTAAAACTTCGATTGCTCGAGCCGTTTCTTTATCACGACCGATTACTGGGTCAAGTTTTCCGGCTTTAGCTTTTTTAGTTAAATCAGTTCCGTAAGTTGAAAGAATTGATTTTGAACCATTTCGGCCGTTGCCGCGTCCACTTTGTGGTGGAACTTGATAATCATTGACTTGGCCATTTTGCATGGCACGAAGAAAGTCATCTAGACTACCAAATCCGTATGAGCCTTGTCCTTCCATAGTTTAAGCCTCCTTTTGCTTAACTAAATTGTCAGACGAAAGTCTGACCTTTATTGACCATTCATGAATATTATACGCACTAATAACATTCAATCAAGTATTTTGACTGATCTAGAAATTATTTTAATGTGGTAACATTGAAACCGATTAGGAGGCAATAATTATGGATAAAAACGAAAATGACTTTACCGGACTCTTAAACCAATTAAAGGATGGAAAAATCAAAGATTTGACGGTTGAACCAAAGGATTTTCCGAAATTTCAGCAGGCTTTTATGAGCTTTCCAACACGGAAAAGAATCGTAGGGAAAGCCAGCGAAAAGGGCATTTTAACCTATCATTATTCGTCTGAAAATTAGCGTCATAACAATTATGTAAGCGATTTATGATAATTACTTGTTTTTTAGATGATAAATTGATATTCTTAAACTGTAAATAGAGTTAAATAAACGATTAAAGGAGTGCGTTCATTATGGAGAAACGTCAATTCAAAATCACGGCAGAAACTGGCATTCATGCTCGTCCAGCAACTTTGTTAGTTCAGACCGCTAGCAAATTTGATTCAAATATTAGTCTTGAATATGGTGATAAATCTGTAAACTTAAAATCAATCATGGGTGTTATGTCATTAGGAGTTGGCCAAGGTGCTGATATTACTATTTCAGCCGATGGTGACGATGCTAAAGAAGCCCTTGATGCAATTGCTAAAACCATGAAAGATGAAGGATTGATCGACTAATATGACTACCTTTAAGGGTATTGGTGTTAGTGATGGGATCGCATTTGGAAAAGCTTATTGTTTAACTAAACCAGATTTAACTTTTAATAAAGAAGCCTTTTTGGGTATAGACGAAGAAAAAGCACGCCTTAAAAAAACGTTTCAAGATACCAAAACTACTATTATAAAAATCAAACAAAGTAATAGAGTTGAAATGGCTAAAAAATATCTTGATATTTTAGATTTTTATTTAGAAGTTTTATCTGATCCAGAGTTGATTAATGAGGTTAAAAGAGTCATAACAGAAGAAAAAAAGAATGCTGCATTTGCATTGAATCGTGTATTCAATCAATATGCAGCTATTTTTTTGAATATGAATGATCCGTATTTAAGGGAACGGGTTCATGATATTGAAGATATCAGAGACCAGCTTTTGGGACGTCTACTTGGCGTCGATACTCCCGATCTATCACTTATTAACCAGCCAGTTATTATTGTTGCTAATTCCATTTCTCCAACTCAGATTGCACAAGTTCAAAAGAAAAATATTAAAGGGATTGTTACAGCTGTTGGAACCAAGAATTCTCATGCAGCCATTATATCTAGAAGTATGGACGTTCCAGCTGTACTAGGGTTGCAGGACAGCCTAAATCATTTAAAAAATGATGAACAATTGATTGTTGACGGAAGTAGTGGAAACGTTATTGAAAGTCCCAATTCAGATGAAATCGAGAAATTCCAGACAAAGCTTGAAAAATTTAGAAAACAAAAAAGGTCATGGGAAAAGTTCAAGGGCCAATCGACCAAGACATTAGATGAGCACCCTCTGCTATTGGGGGCTAATGTTAGTAACGAAAATGAAGTTGATAATGCTTTAGAAGTTGTGGCTGATTCAATTGGATTATTTCGTACCGAATACATTTACATGGATTCTGACCATCTCCCGAGCGAAGACGAACAATTTTTGATGTACAAAAACATTGTTTCAAAAGTAAAAGGAAAGCAGTTAACTTTTAGAACAATGGATGTTGGTGGAGATAAACTAGTTAATTATTTGCCTAATATTTCCCATAATGAGACGAATCCCTTTCTTGGCTATCGTGCCATTCGTTATAGTTTAGGTGAAAGCAAGGTTTTTCGCACTCAAATCAGGGCACTCCTTAGATCTTCAGCTTATGGACCAATTCGGATCATGTTTCCTATGATATCAACGGTCTCAGAGCTGGATCAGGTTCTTTCGATTTACACTGAAGAACGCCAGAATTTGATTGATAGAGGAGTTAAACTTGGAGATGTTCAATTAGGAACGATGATTGAAGTTCCAGCGGCAGCAATTATGATTGATAAGATCATTTCAAGAGTAGATTTTGTAAGTATTGGCACTAATGATCTAGTTCAGTACACGGTTGCTGTTGATCGTTTAAATGAGCGTGTCTCCTATTTGTACCAAGCTTGTGATCCAGCCGTGCTTCGTTTAATTGAAAGGGTCGTTAGGATCGTTCATAACGCTTCTAAGACCGTGGGTGTTTGTGGTGAGGTTGCGTGTGATCCACAGGTGATTCCTTTTTTGATTGGGTTAGGAGTGGATGAATTATCAGCCACTCCAACTCAAATTTTAAAAACTAAAGCATATATTAGTAAAATTAATTCGAAATCAGCAAGTAAGTTAGCTGATAGTGTCGTTAGAAATGCAGATACCACTGGTGACGTTAATAAGATGATTGATGACTTTATCTCTAAGATGCCAGAGTAGATGGTTTACTTAGGTTTGAGTAGTTAGGCACAAAGTTGCAAACCATGCGGGAAACCCATATAATTACATTTGTTTAACGTTAAAGAGAGAGGGGAAAACAACGTGAATATTGGTTTGTTTACAGATACTTACTTTCCACAAGTTAGCGGAGTTGCTACGTCAATCAAAACGTTAAAAGATGAGTTAGAAAGGCGTGGAAATCATGTCTATATTTTTACTACAACTGATCCTAACGTTGAAAAAAATGATGACGATGAAAAAGACATTTACCGTTTTTCAAGTGTTCCCTTTATTTCTTTTACCGAAAGAAGAATCGCCGTCAGAGGAATATTTCAGGCTTATCAAATTGCTAAGCAATTAAAATTAGATATTGTTCATACCCAAACTGAATTTTCACTTGGAATTATCGGAAAGTTCGTTGCTAAAAATTTGAATATTCCTTGTATTCACACTTATCACACAATGTATGAAGATTATTTGCACTATGTTGCTAACGGCAAATTATTAAAACCAGTGCACGTAAAAGAAATGATGTTAGCTTTTTGCCATCACATGGACGGTGTGGTGGCACCAAGTAAGCGTGTCTTGGACAAGCTTACTGATTATGGGGTTAAGAGTCCCATTCGAATTATTCCAACTGGGATTGACGTTAAGCATTATGAAGAAAATGACCATGTTGATATTAGAAAAAAATTAGGCATTAGTGATGAGACCCCATTGATGGTTTCCGTTAGTCGAGTTGCGTATGAAAAAAACATCTCCGAAATGATCGATGCACTACCTAAAATTTTGGATCAAGTTCCAAATGCTATGCTTGTAATTGTGGGTGAAGGACCTGCCGAAGATGATTTAATGAAGCAAGTGTCTGACATGAAACTTAACGACCATGTTATTTTCACCGGAGAAATTAATAATAATCATGTCAATGATTATTATCGAATGGCAGATGTTTTTGTTTCTACGTCTAATTCTGAGTCTCAGGGGTTAACGTACATTGAAGCAGTTGCTGCTGGCACCAAAGTTGTCGTTGCAAGAAGTCCGTACACCGATGACTTAATTGATGATAAATCAATTGGAATGACGTTTGAGTCAGAAGAAAGGTTTGTTTCTGAAACGGTGGATTATTTGCAACACCGAGGTGAATACCCCGATTCCAAAAATGTCCGTGAAGAGAAATTACACGAAATTTCAGCTGAGTATTTTGTGGATCAGATGTTGAGCTTTTATGATGATACAATCAAAGAGTTTGATCAAACTAAAGCTAAGCAAACTAACACATCTGACTGAGGAGTTTTGTTGATGTTAAAGATCGATATGTTTTCAACTGCTGACAAAGTAAAAGGTCAAGGAGTTGGTAGTGCATACATTGAGTTAATTAAGATGTTAAAGAAACATTTTCCAAACGAGTTTGACATTGAGATTAATAAATTTAATCAAGCGAACATTAGTCATTATCACACCATTAATCCAACGTTTTATTTGTCTACATTTTCAAAAAAAATGGGACGAAAGATTGGATACGTTCATTTTTTGCCGGAAACGCTTGAGGGGAGTTTAAAAATTCCTATTCCATTTCGACAAATTTTTTATAAGTATGTAATTGCCTTTTATAAACGGATGGATCATATTGTCGTTGTAAATCCAACTTTTATACCTAAACTTGAAAAATATGGGATTGATAAAAAGAAAATTACATATATTCCAAATTTTGTAAGTAAAAAAGAGTTTTATCCGGTTTCAAAGAGCCGGAAAGAAGCTCTTAGAAGTAGTTATGGTTATCAAACAAAACGGTTTACGGTGCTCGGGACCGGTCAAGTTCAGACCAGAAAGGGCGTTCTTGATTTTGGTAAATTAGCAATGCAAAATCCAAACGTTCAATTTGTTTGGGCAGGAGGATTTTCATTTGGAAAAATGACAGCTGGATATTCTGAGTTGAAAGAATTGGTTGATAATCCACCTCAAAATCTGAGTTTTCCCGGAATCGTTGATCGTAAAGAATTAGTAAATTATTATAATATGGCTGATTTATTTCTTTTACCGTCGTATAATGAGTTATTCCCGATGTCTGTTTTAGAGGCATTCTCGTGTGGGATTCCTGTTATGTTGCGGGATTTATCCCTTTATAAAAAAATTATTGACGGGTATTACATTTCAGCAAATAATGAGGCTGAAATGGATAAAAAACTTAAGATGTTGTTAAATGATCCTAAGCTTCTGAAAGCATATGCTGAAAAATCACTTAAAGCATCTGATTATTATTCCGAGGATCATCTAGCCAAGATTTGGCATGATTTTTATTTTGACCAGGCGAAAAAGGGGTAATTGAATGTCCAGGAGAAATAAAGTCTCACTACTTATCATGATTGCCCTTGGATTACTTATTTCATGGTATGCAGCTAGAGACATTAAGTTTAGCGTTCTTATAAGAGATATTGTTGAGATTAATCCATGGTGGTTATTAGTTGCTTTAGGGTGCATTTTGCTTTATTTTGCTCTTGAATCCGTGATTACTTACATGTTAGTTCGAAATAGTGATCCTAATTTTACTTTTCGGGATGCAATCCGGGTACCCTTAGTGGAGCAACTTTTTAATGGGATCACTCCGTTTTCATCTGGTGGTCAGCCGGCTCAACTATTTGTTTTAATTCAATCGGGAGTTGATGGTGGTCGGGCTAGTTCTGCACTACTTATGAAGTTTGTTGTTTACCAAGCCATGATAGTAATTAATTTTTTTATTGCGTTAATAATCGGTTTTAACTACGTTATTGATAAAATGCACGCTCTGGCATGGTTTGTTGTGTTCGGATTTGGCATTCACATGTTTGTGATCGTCTCACTACTTATGATCATGTATTGGCATTCATTTACTAAAAAATTTGTTAATATTTGTATCAAACCAGTGAAATGGTTTGTAAAAGATGCTACATTTTATAAGTTAGTAAATACATTAAATAAGAAGATTGATAACTTTTATAAAGAGAGTGTGAGAATTGGTCACCAAGGGAAGTTGATGGCTAAAATATTCATAATCACTTTTTTTCAATTGCTTTTTTATTACTTAATTCCCTACTTTATTATGCTTTCGTTAGGTTATACCAATGCTAATGTGGTAATGGTAACCAGTCTCCACATTTTGATTGTGATGATTATCTCGATTTTTCCCATTCCTGGAGGAGCAGGTGGAGCTGAGTATAGCTTTGAGATGATTTTTAGAAGTTATATTACTAATGGAAGTAAGCTAGTACTTGCGATGATCCTGTGGCGGATTCTTACGTATTACTTAGGTTTGATTTTGGGAGCCTTTGCCCTCGTGATGAAGCCAAGTAAAAAGGCACAAAAGAATAGGAAAATACTTAAAAGCGAAAGTCATAAGAGTTTTGGAGGAAACTAGAATGTCTCGAATATTAAAAAGCATTCGTAATTTTTTTAATACTACTATCGGTTTCTTCGTGCTGGTAGTCGTTTTATATTGGATAACTACTTTGGTTGTTTATAACGTCGACTTTAGTTTGGGTGTTAAGGGTGGCATGCAAACCTTTTTGATGATTGTTAATCCAATTCCATCAGGACTGCTCTTGTTTGGGATTGCTTTATACTTTCGCGGCAAGCTTTCTTATTGGCTGATGCTGATAATTGATTTTCTACAGTCGACTTGGATGTTTGCTAATGTTTTATATTATCGAGAATTCTCTGACTTCTTGTCAATTGGTATTATTAAAGGAACCGGAGACGTCCAAAATAATTTGGGCAAGAGTATGATGGAAATTCTTCATCCAACGGATTTTTTGATTTATTTGGATGTTGTGGTTTTAATCTTACTATTAGTCTTCAGGATTATTAAAATTGATTACCGTCCCTTTAAGTATCGCTATGCCATTGGAATTACTTTACTTTCGATTTTGCTTATGGGGGTAGAATATTCTCTTGCTAATTCGGATCGGAGTGGTCTTTTAACTCGGACGTTTGATAATAATTATATCGTTAAGTATTTAGGCTTAAATGAATACGCTGCTTTTAATGCATATCAAACTCACCAAGAGAGTTCTACGCGAGCAAAGGCGAAAGCTTCAGATTTGAATAGTGTCAAGAAATTTATTAATCAACATCAGACGTATCCAAGCGTTAAATATTTTGGGAAAGAAAAGGGTAAAAACGTTTTTATTATTCATTTGGAGAGTTTTCAACAGTTCTTAATCAACTATAAAGTTGATGGACAGGAAGTTACTCCGAATATTAATAAGTTTTATAGTGATAAGCATACTATTTCGTTTGATAACTTTTACCATCAAGTTGCTCAAGGTAAGACTTCAGATGCTGAAATGATGCTTGAAAATTCATTGTATGGATTGCCCCAGGGATCTGCGATGGTTACTTATGGTTCGCAGAATACTTTCCAGGCGGCTCCAGCAATTTTAGACCAAAAGGGTTATTCGACGGCTGTCTTTCATGGAGATGTTCCGAGCTTTTGGAATAGAGATAATACTTATAAGTCTTGGGGATATCAGTATTTCTTCGATAGCAACTACTATAAGAAGAAACCTTCGTATAATGTTGGATATGGAATGAAAGATAAGATTATGTTTAAAGATTCAGTTCCTTATCTTGAAAAGCTACCACAGCCGTTTTATGCCAAAATTATCACTTTGACTAATCATTATCCTTATGAATTAGATAAACAAAATGTTTCTTTTCCTGCTCTTAAAACGGGGGATAGTACCGTTGATCCTTATGTCCAAACGGCTCATTATTTAGATCAATCTTTTGGTGAGTTTGAAGCATATCTAAAAGCAACGGGATTAATGAAGAATAGTGTCATTGTTTTATACGGTGACCATTATGGGATTTCTAATAATCATCGTCCTGCAATTGCTAAGATGTTAGGTAAAAAGTCGGTTAATAACTATGATTTGGCTAACTTTCAGAAGGTGCCATTTATGATCCATGCTGATAATTTGGATGGGCACGTTGATCATACTTATGGTGGAGAAATCGATGTCTTACCAACGCTGCTTCATTTATTAGGAATTAAGAATGATGATATGATCCAGTTTGGACATGATTTGTTGGGGAATAATCCTAATCAAATTGTTCCATTTAGGGATGGAGATTTTGTAACTCCTAAATACACTAAGGTTGGGGGAACAATCTATGATTCTAAGACTGGTCAAGTTATTAAGCCGAATAAGCAACAACAACAGGAAGTAGATGGAATTCAGAACTATGTAACTAGTGATTTGTCTCTTTCTGATAGAGTTATCTATGGTGATTTACTTCGTTTCTATCATCCTAAAGGATTTAAGCCTGTGGATCGAAAAGACTATAATTATAAGCCGAAGAATGCAATGGAACAGTTGGATAAGGCTGACAAAGAACGTAAAACTGATCTAATTGATCAGAATGGTGGCAAATCCACGGTTCCGATGTATCATACTGATGCTCCTGAACTAAAATAATTAGAAAAAGCATTTAGATAAAGATCTAAGTGCTTTTTTTGTAAAAAAGTCTTGACGTAATTTTGTTTCCTTGGTATAGTAGTTCTTGTCGTTAAGTGCGCCAAAACAATTTGGTTAAAATTAGTCAAACTTTTCTATTGACAATAAATTAACCACATGGTATATTATTATATGCGGCGTTGAGGTACAATGAGACGACGTTATGTCAGAGTAGATCTTTGAAAACTGAACAAGATTTTGATTACAAGTGTAAGGTAATTTTAAGTTGTAGAACTTAAAATTAA
>NZ_JBWXVI010000019.1:0-340 GCF_059900955.1 Fructilactobacillus sp. X8R2C1 | reverse complement strand
TTAGGTCACTTAGTTCCTGATGTTCCGGGCAGTAACCCGATCGTTTATCCAAATGATCCCAACAACCCAAGTGATGCCGGTAACCCACTTATCCCTGACATTCCTGGATACACTCCAGTTGATAAGAATGGGAACAAGTTGATCCCTGGTACACCATATCCGATTGATCACAATGATTTAGGAAAAGATACCCCAATTCATTATGTGAAGAATGCTGAACCAAAAACTCCGGTAGCTCCAAACAAACCAGAGAAACCTTCAGCACAACCGGAGCCAACTAAGCCAAGTGCACCAAAGGAAGTTCCGGCCGCACAACCGGAAGCTCCGAAGGCTAAGCAGG
>NZ_JBWXVI010000018.1:0-374 GCF_059900955.1 Fructilactobacillus sp. X8R2C1 | reverse complement strand
GATCACCTCCTTTCTAAGGAAAAATTCGGAAACCTTACATTATTGAAGTCTTGTTTAGTTTTGAGAGTTTTACTCTCGTTAAAATAAATGTTCGCGCTTTTGGGTCTATAGCTCAGCTGGTTTAGAGCGCACGCCTGATAAGCGTGAGGTCGGTGGTTCGAGTCCACTTAGACCCATCGTTACTGGTAAGTGACAATCGAATATTTTGGGGAATTAGCTCAGCTGGGAGAGCACCTGCTTTGCAAGCAGGAGGTCAACGGTTCGATCCCGTTATTCTCCATTGACACGAGAGTGTCAACTTTGTTCTTTGAAAACTAGATAATATTATTTTCTGTATTAATTATATTTTAATTATAATTTTAACCGAGAAATAA
>NZ_JBWXVI010000017.1:0-422 GCF_059900955.1 Fructilactobacillus sp. X8R2C1 | reverse complement strand
CGAACACAGAAGTTAAGCTTCAGCACGCCAAGAGTAGTTGGGGGATCGCCCCCTGCAAGGGTAGGACGTTGCCACGCGATTATTCCGGCATAGCTCAGTTGGTAGAGCACCTGACTGTTAATCAGGTTGTCGACGGTTCGAGCCCGCCTGCCGGAGTACTATGGAGAGTTGTCCGAGCTGGCCGAAGGAGCATCATTGGAAATGATGTAAACGGATTAAAGTCTGTTTCGAGGGTTCGAATCCCTCACTCTCCGTATATTTTTGTAGTATGACCCGTTGGTCAAGTGGTTTAAGACACTGCCCTTTCACGGCAGTAACATGGGTTCGAATCCCGTACGGGTCATTTTGGAGGATTAGCTCAGCTGGGAGAGCATCTGCCTTACAAGCAGGAGGTCACAGGTTCGATCCCTGTATCCTCCATA
>NZ_JBWXVI010000016.1:0-433 GCF_059900955.1 Fructilactobacillus sp. X8R2C1 | reverse complement strand
TTGAGCCGTTAGCTCAGTTGGTAGAGCATCTGACTTTTAATCAGAGGGTCGGCGGTTCGAACCCGCCACGGCTCATTATTTATATAAATAGCATGTATGCCGACTTAGCTCAGTTGGCAGAGCACCTGTCTTGTAAACAGGGGGTCGGAGGTTCGAATCCTCTAGTCGGCATTTATGCGGAAGTAGTTCAGTGGTAGAACGCCACCTTGCCATGGTGGAGGTCGCGGGTTCGAATCCCGTCTTCCGCTTATGTCAATTTATAATGCCGGGGTGGCGGAATTGGCAGACGCACAGGACTTAAAATCCTGCGGTCAGTGATGACCGTACCGGTTCGATCCCGGTCCTCGGCATATTATTATGCACCTATAGCGCAATTGGATAGAGTGTCTGACTACGAATCAGAAGGTTGTAGGTTCGACTCCTACTAGGTGCA
>NZ_JBWXVI010000015.1:0-458 GCF_059900955.1 Fructilactobacillus sp. X8R2C1 | reverse complement strand
ATTAATTCTCCCAAAATTACTGGTTACACACCAAGTCAAGCTAGTGTAACGGGTGATGCTGCTGAAGGAAAAGACGATGTTCATACCGTTGTCTACACCGCCAATGAAGAACAGGCTCACGTTGAATACATTGACCAAGATAATGGCAATAAAGTTCTAGTAACTGATAACTTAAACGGGAAGTTCGGTAGTCAATCTGATTACAGTACTGCGGATCGGATTGCTAGTTACGAAGCTCAAGGCTACGAATTGGTATCCGACGGATACCCAAGTGGTTACAAGTTTGGCGACAATAATCCCACCTTCCAAGTTGTCTTAAAGCACAAGACCAAGGAAGTTACGCCAGATAACCCTGGAAACCCAGGTCAACCAGTTGATCCCAACAACCCAACGGGACCGAAGTATCCTGATGGCACTAGCAAGGACAACTTGACTAAGTCCATTACGAGAACCATCCA
>NZ_JBWXVI010000014.1:0-461 GCF_059900955.1 Fructilactobacillus sp. X8R2C1 | reverse complement strand
AACAACCCAACGGGACCGAAGTATCCTGATGGCACTAGCAAGGACAACTTGACTAAGTCCATTACGAGAACCATCCATTACGTTTACGCCGATGGCAGTAAAGCCGCAGATGACCAAGTAGAAACGGTTACGTTCAACAGAACCGCCACCTTTGATGAAGTAACTGGTGAGATAACTTATGGTGCTTGGACATCTGACAATGATGTCTTTAGCTCGGTTGATTCACCAGCCATTACGGGCTACACTCCTGATCAAGCGACCGTTGGTGCTTTAACTGCCACCGCTGATACTAAAAATTCAGATGTTAAAGTCACATACACTGCTAACGATGAGCAAGCTCACGTTCAGTATATTGACCAAGATGATGGTAATAGGGTTATCAAGACTGACAATTTAAACGGTAAGTTCGGTTCTAAGTCTGATTACAGTACAAAGAACGAAATTGCCAGCTTAGAGGCCCA
>NZ_JBWXVI010000013.1:0-476 GCF_059900955.1 Fructilactobacillus sp. X8R2C1 | reverse complement strand
GTAAAGGTTGGATTGTCAGTGTTGAAAGTAAAGCCATCAGCAGGGTATCCGTCGGATACCAACTCGTAGCCCTTAGCTTCTAAAGTGGCAATTTCATTTTTGGTTGAGTAACCAGATTTACTACCAAACTTACCAGTTAAGTCATCAGTATGAAGAACGGCATCACCGTTATCTTCGTCAACATAGTTAACTACGGCTTTTTGTTCGTTTGCATTATAAGTAACGGTAACACTTCCGTCAGGTGTGTCAGCCGTGGCAGTTTCAGAACCAACACTTGCCTTATCTGGAGTGTATCCCGTGATAGCTGGAGAATCAACTTGTCCAAAGACGGAGTTAGTTGAAGTCCAGTTACTGTAAGTTAACTTGCCAGTTACTTCGTCAAAGGTTGCCGTTCTGGTGAAAGTAACGGTTTCTACTTGATCATCAGCTGCTTTACTACCATCAGCGTAAACGTAGTGGATAGTTCTCGTAATTGA
>NZ_JBWXVI010000012.1:0-569 GCF_059900955.1 Fructilactobacillus sp. X8R2C1 | reverse complement strand
GCATCACTTGGGTTGTTGGGATCATTTGGATAAACGATCGGGTTACTGCCCGGAACATCAGGAACTAAGTGACCTAAGGCGTAGTAAACGACCGTTACTTCGGAGTCGTTGGAATCAGCGTTAACCGTTGCTTGTCCAACTGAAGCAGTGTTGGTATAGTAACCATTGATAACTGGCGAGTTAACCCCACTCAAGACGTCACTCTTAGTCGTCCATGCACTGTAAGTTACCTGACCAGTAACTTGATCAAACGTTGCCGTTCTAGTAAAGGTCGTTGATTGAACCACATCATCAGCTAGCTTGTTCCCATTCTTATCAACGTAGTGAATGGTTCTAGTAACGTTCTTAGTGAGATCAGTCTTACTAGTTCCATCAGGATACTTCGGTCCAGTTGGGTTGTTTGGATCCACTGGTTGTCCTGGAGTTCCTGGATTGTCTGGCGTAACTTCCTTAGTCTTGTGTTTGAGCACAACCGTGAAGGTTGGGCCATCAGTATTAAAGGTAAAGCCATCCGCAGGGTATCCGTCGGATACTAATTCATATCCTTGCGCTTCTAACTTAGCGATTTC
>NZ_JBWXVI010000011.1:0-1343 GCF_059900955.1 Fructilactobacillus sp. X8R2C1 | reverse complement strand
AACAACCCAACGGGACCGAAGTATCCTGATGGCACTAGCAAGGACAACTTGACTAAGTCCATTACGAGAACCATCCACTACGTTTACGCCGATGGCAGTAAAGCCGCAGATGACCAAGTAGAAACGGTTACGTTCAACAGAACCGCCACTTTTGATGAAGTAACTGGTGAGATAACTTATGGTGCTTGGACATCTGACAACGATGTCTTTAGCTCGGTTGATTCACCAGCCATTACGGGCTACACTCCTGATCAAGCGACCGTTGGTTCCGAAACTGCCACCGCTGACACGAAGAATTCAGACGTTAAAGTCACATACACTGCTAACGATGAGCAAGCTCACGTTCAGTACATTGACCAAGATGACAACAACCGAGTTATTACAACTGACAATCTAACTGGTAAGTTTGGTTCTAAGTCTGATTACTCAACCAAGAACGAAATTGCCAGCTTAGAGGCCCAAGGTTACGAATTAGTCACTGATGGCTATCCAAATGGTTATGAATTTAATACCGACAACCCAACTTTCAAAGTTGTTTTTAAGCACAAAACCAAGACGGTTACGCCAGATAACCCGGGACAACCAGGACAACCAGTTGATCCAAATAACCCAACTGGACCAAAGTACCCAGATGGAACTGGTGTAAATGACTTGACTAAGAACATTACGAGAACGGTGCACTACGTCTACGCTGACGGTAGTAAAGCCTCCGATGATCGTACTGAAACGGTTACTTACACTCGGACCGCAACCTTTGACCAGGTTACCGGCAAGATCATCAGTTATGGCGACTGGACTACTAAGAACGCGGTCTTCGATTCAATCGATTCGCCCGAAATTACAGGATACACTCCTGACAAGGCAACCGTTGGTGCTCTAACTACTACTGCCGACTCAACCGACTCGACTGATACGGTTACCTACACTGCTAACGATGAACAGGCTCATGTTCAGTACATTGACCAAGATGATGGTAACCGGGTTATTAAAACTGACAATTTAAACGGTAAGTTCGGTTCTAAGTCTGATTACAGTACAAAGAACGAAATTGCCAGCTTAGAGGCCCAAGGTTACGAATTAGTCACTGACGGCTATCCAAATGGGTATGAATTTAATACCGATAATCCAACTTTCAAGGTTGTCTTGAAACACAAGATGAAGACGGTTACCCCTGACAATCCAGGAAACCCAGGACAACCAATTGATCCAAATAACCCAACTGGACCAAAATATCCTGATGGAACTAGTAAAGATAACTTAACCAAATCAATTACGAGAACTATCCACTACGTTTACGCTGATGGTAGTAAAGCAGCTGATGATCAAGTAGAAACCGTTACTTT
>NZ_JBWXVI010000010.1:0-1801 GCF_059900955.1 Fructilactobacillus sp. X8R2C1 | reverse complement strand
AGAGTAGATCTTTGAAAACTGAACAAGATTTTGATTACAAGTGTAAGGTAATTTTAAGTTGTAGAACTTAAAATTAAACATTTGCGAAGTCAATTCGCTTTTTAATTCTTTTGAAAAAGAATAACAACAAATAATAATGAGCTAGTAAAATTTCTCATTTCTAAAATGAGAGTTTGATCCTGGCTCAGGACGAACGCTGGCGGCATGCCTAATACATGCAAGTCGAACGAGCTGCGCTTATTGATAGTTGATGCTTGCATTAACTAGATTTAAGTTAGCAGCGAGTGGCGAACTGGTGAGTAACACGTGGATAACCTGCCCAGAAGAAGGGGATAACACCTGGAAACAGATGCTAATACCGTATAACAACGAAAACCACATGGTTTTCGTTTGAAAGATGGCCTTTGTGCTATCGCTTTTGGATGGATCCGCGGCGCATTAGCTAGTTGGTGAGATAAAGGCTCACCAAGGCGATGATGCGTAGCCGACCTGAGAGGGTAATCGGCCACATTGGGACTGAGACACGGCCCAGACTCCTACGGGAGGCAGCAGTAGGGAATCTTCCACAATGGACGAAAGTCTGATGGAGCAATGCCGCGTGAGTGAAGAAGGGTTTCGGCTCGTAAAACTCTGTTGTTAGAGAAGAACGGGCGTGAGAGTAACTGCTCACGTCGCGACGGTATCTAACCAGAAAGTCACGGCTAACTACGTGCCAGCAGCCGCGGTAATACGTAGGTGGCAAGCGTTGTCCGGATTTATTGGGCGTAAAGCGAGCGCAGGCGGTCTTCTAAGTCTGATGTGAAAGCCTCCGGCTTAACCGGAGAAGTGCATCGGAAACTGGGAAACTTGAGTGCAGAAGAGGACAGTGGAACTCCATGTGTAGCGGTGAAATGCGTAGATATATGGAGGAACACCAGTGGCGAAGGCGGCTGTCTAGTCTGTAACTGACGCTGAGGCTCGAAAGCATGGGTAGCAAACAGGATTAGATACCCTGGTAGTCCATGCCGTAAACGATGAGTGCTAGGTGTTGGAGGGTTTCCGCCCTTCAGTGCCGCAGCTAACGCATTAAGCACTCCGCCTGGGGAGTACGACCGCAAGGTTGAAACTCAAAGGAATTGACGGGGACCCGCACAAGCGGTGGAGCATGTGGTTTAATTCGATGCTACGCGAAGAACCTTACCAGGTCTTGACATCTTCTGTTAACCTAAGAGATTAGGTGTCCCCTTCGGGGGCAGAATGACAGGTGGTGCATGGTTGTCGTCAGCTCGTGTCGTGAGATGTTGGGTTAAGTCCCGCAACGAGCGCAACCCTTGTCATTAGTTGCCAGCATTCAGTTGGGCACTCTAATGAGACTGCCGGTGACAAACCGGAGGAAGGTGGGGATGACGTCAAATCATCATGCCCCTTATGACCTGGGCTACACACGTGCTACAATGGACGGTACAACGAGTTGCGAAACCGCGAGGTCAAGCTAATCTCTTAAAGCCGTTCTCAGTTCGGATTGCAGGCTGCAACTCGCCTGCATGAAGTTGGAATCGCTAGTAATCGTGGATCAGCATGCCACGGTGAATACGTTCCCGGGTCTTGTACACACCGCCCGTCACACCATGAGAGTTTGTAACACCCAAAGTCGGTTAGGTAACCTTTTGGAGCCTGCCGCCTAAGGTGGGACAGATGATTAGGGTGAAGTCGTAACAAGGTAGCCGTAGGAGAACCTGCGGCTGGATCACCTCCTTTCTAAGGAAAAATTCGGAAACCTTACATTATTGAAGTCTTGTTTAGTTTTGAGAGTTTTACTCTC